>NZ_JBJXHJ010000049.1:0-2570 GCF_046487845.1 Pseudomonas sp. PHC1 | reverse complement strand
TCGGCGATGCATCGTTTCACTTCTGAGTTCGGGATGGGATCAGGTGGTTCCAACGCTCTATGGTCGTCAAGAAATTCGGGTACTGACTCGCGGCCGGCTGGCCTCGCTTCAGCAAATTGGGTATGTGACAGCTGTCGGTATCTTGTGAGCGTCGAACTTTCGGTTCATTGCGTCTTCACACACCGCAATCTGGCCTTTCGACTCAAATTGCTTGGGTGTTATATGGTCAAGCCTCACGGGCAATTAGTATTGGTTAGCTCAACGCCTCACAGCGCTTACACACCCAACCTATCAACGTCGTAGTCTTCGACGGCCCTTCAGGGAACTCAAGGTTCCAGTGAGATCTCATCTTGAGGCAAGTTTCCCGCTTAGATGCTTTCAGCGGTTATCTTTCCCGAACATAGCTACCCGGCAATGCCACTGGCGTGACAACCGGAACACCAGAGGTTCGTCCACTCCGGTCCTCTCGTACTAGGAGCAGCCCCTCTCAAATCTCAAACGTCCACGGCAGATAGGGACCGAACTGTCTCACGACGTTCTAAACCCAGCTCGCGTACCACTTTAAATGGCGAACAGCCATACCCTTGGGACCGGCTTCAGCCCCAGGATGTGATGAGCCGACATCGAGGTGCCAAACACCGCCGTCGATATGAACTCTTGGGCGGTATCAGCCTGTTATCCCCGGAGTACCTTTTATCCGTTGAGCGATGGCCCTTCCATACAGAACCACCGGATCACTAAGACCTACTTTCGTACCTGCTCGACGTGTCTGTCTCGCAGTCAAGCGCGCTTTTGCCTTTATACTCTACGACCGATTTCCGACCGGTCTGAGCGCACCTTCGTACTCCTCCGTTACTCTTTAGGAGGAGACCGCCCCAGTCAAACTACCCACCATACACTGTCCTCGATCCGGATAACGGACCTGAGTTAGAACCTCAAAGTTGCCAGGGTGGTATTTCAAGGATGGCTCCACGCGAACTGGCGTCCACGCTTCAAAGCCTCCCACCTATCCTACACAAGCAAATTCAAAGTCCAGTGCAAAGCTATAGTAAAGGTTCACGGGGTCTTTCCGTCTAGCCGCGGATACACTGCATCTTCACAGCGATTTCAATTTCACTGAGTCTCGGGTGGAGACAGCGCCGCCATCGTTACGCCATTCGTGCAGGTCGGAACTTACCCGACAAGGAATTTCGCTACCTTAGGACCGTTATAGTTACGGCCGCCGTTTACCGGGGCTTCGATCAAGAGCTTCGCGTTAGCTAACCCCATCAATTAACCTTCCGGCACCGGGCAGGCGTCACACCCTATACGTCCACTTTCGTGTTTGCAGAGTGCTGTGTTTTTAATAAACAGTCGCAGCGGCCTGGTATCTTCGACCGGCGTGGGCTTACGCAGCAAGTGCTTCACCCTCACCGGCGCACCTTCTCCCGAAGTTACGGTGCCATTTTGCCTAGTTCCTTCACCCGAGTTCTCTCAAGCGCCTTGGTATTCTCTACCCAACCACCTGTGTCGGTTTGGGGTACGGTTCCTGGTTATCTGAAGCTTAGAAGCTTTTCTTGGAAGCATGGCATCAACCACTTCGTCGCCTAAAGGCAACTCGTCATCAGCTCTCGGCCTTGAAACCCCGGATTTACCTAAGATTTCAGCCTACCACCTTAAACTTGGACAACCAACGCCAAGCTGGCCTAGCCTTCTCCGTCCCTCCATCGCAATAACCAGAAGTACAGGAATATTAACCTGTTTTCCATCGACTACGCTTTTCAGCCTCGCCTTAGGGACCGACTAACCCTGCGTCGATTAACGTTGCGCAGGAAACCTTGGTCTTTCGGCGTGGGTGTTTTTCACACCCATTGTCGTTACTCATGTCAGCATTCGCACTTCTGATACCTCCAGCAAGCTTCTCAACTCACCTTCACAGGCTTACAGAACGCTCCTCTACCGCATCACTTACGTGATACCCGTAGCTTCGGTGTATGGTTTGAGCCCCGTTACATCTTCCGCGCAGGCCGACTCGACTAGTGAGCTATTACGCTTTCTTTAAAGGGTGGCTGCTTCTAAGCCAACCTCCTAGCTGTCTAAGCCTTCCCACATCGTTTCCCACTTAACCATAACTTTGGGACCTTAGCTGACGGTCTGGGTTGTTTCCCTTTTCACGACGGACGTTAGCACCCGCCGTGTGTCTCCCATGCTCGGCACTTGTAGGTATTCGGAGTTTGCATCGGTTTGGTAAGTCGGGATGACCCCCTAGCCGAAACAGTGCTCTACCCCCTACAGTGATACATGAGGCGCTACCTAAATAGCTTTCGAGGAGAACCAGCTATCTCCGAGCTTGATTAGCCTTTCACTCCGATCCACAGGTCATCCGCTAACTTTTCAACGGTAGTCGGTTCGGTCCTCCAGTCAGTGTTACCTAACCTTCAACCTGCCCATGGATAGATCGCCCGGTTTCGGGTCTATTCCCAGCGACTAGACGCCCTATTAAGACTCGCTTTCGCTACGCCTCCCCTATTCGGTTAAGCTCGCCACTGAAAATAAGTCGCTGACCCATTATACAAAAGGTACGCAGTCAC
>NZ_JBJXHJ010000085.1:0-515 GCF_046487845.1 Pseudomonas sp. PHC1 | reverse complement strand
TTTTATACGCGACACAAAACACATAAACAACGGAGGACATTGAGGCAGTGGTGTACTTGCTGCTGTATGTGTCTCACACAAAGCAAGAAAATTGAGCCGTATAGCTGTAACTATGGTTGTAACGCTGCTGCCGGTATTTAAAAATGCCGGGTTTGATTCTTGTGTGGGACGGCTCATGACTCTTCCAGCGACAACTACCAATCAGCGGCCAGCAGTGTGTCGACGTCACATTTTAGTACCGGCTTGGCTCGCTTGGAACCTCACCAGAGCAGGTACTAAAAAAGGACCAGGTACCAGGTACTTTCCCTAGTGGAAACGCAAAAAGAACCGAGGCGAGTCGAGGCGAGTCGTGCTGGAACGGTGTAGTGGAAAAGCGCCATTAGATAGTTAGATAGCGAAAATTAGTGTTTTTAAGATTAAGGAGAGGTTGATATATCAACGGCAAGAGAAGAAAATGTCTCTTCATTGTTGTGTGCCTCGATGTGCTAATTCGTCGAGATACAACTCGGAAATTA
>NZ_JBJXHJ010000048.1:0-2775 GCF_046487845.1 Pseudomonas sp. PHC1 | reverse complement strand
TCCACATCTAAGCCGCCCATAAAGCAAACACACTTACAACTTCCAGCTACTGAGCCAGCTAGTTCGGGTTTAACCTGCCAGCTAACTTGAATGGGTATAAAACAACAGAGTGTGTATTTTCACCCCTGGTACAAATAGCCTCGGCCACACAGCTGAGCTATTTGCACCCTAGACGTATAACAACGTGAAAACATGGCGGACATTCATCTTCCACGCCAACAGAAAAGGGCGAATTTAGAAAGGTTTCATCTCTAATGTTTGTTCTAAAGACATTTCTGGCGGGAAAGTTGTATTATATTTTCATAATCTTTCCTCAGTGAATGCATACAAGCGTAATTTTGTCAGTTAGACTCATTACAACACAGGACCGGAGCGGTGGCATAACGGGCAGCGTGTCCGTCATTAGTGCGGGAGACTTGGGTTCGAGTCTTTGCAGTAGCAGTTACTTATTGACAATGTTTTCAGCGGAAAAACTCTGCTGCATTTTCATAACTTTGTTAAGTAAATGCATACAACCCGAAAATAACTGACTTTACAACCTTCAGGTTGTTAAATGATGGAAATCAAATCTTGACCGATAATTCTATGGTTCTCTGCTATGTGCCATTAGTTTAATATGTGTTTAATGATGTTCTCTTGGTTAACAGGAAGTGTGTTTGCCTGTAGAGTATTTTAAGAGTGTTTTTATTGTTTAGCAGTGAAGAAAGGAAAATGAATGGGATGTTTGTGCTAGAAAGAGAAACAAAGTGTGCGTGACAGGATTTGGCAAGAGTTCATACTGCAAAAAATCGGAACACATTTTCAAATCAAAAAATTAAATAGCCTACTGACTGATTATTTTGTTATTTGTTTTGAATCTAACACAAAAAAGAAAGACAAATTGCTTTTCATATTTCAATTTTAGGCTCAGATCAATTATACGAAATGGAAAAACGTAAACGACTGTATTTGATTTTAGGCAAGGCAAGACAAGGCAACGCAGCTTTATTTATATGAAAATAAACATTTGACAGTGAGAAATTAGAAACAAACGTAAAAACAAGGAATTTAAAGGATGATTAACCTTTCATTTGATGCTGGTTTGAATATTCTCACACAAATTATGCCAGAGTGCTAAAACTGAGAATGAGTAGTTCAGCGTCTGCTAATTTGTGAATTGTAGAATTGTTGAAAAATGTGCAAGCCAACCCCGGTCTATTCAGTGCATGCTGTAAGTCAGGTAAGCCCATCCACTTTATTAGCATTATCATTGCTTAACTTTTTGTTTGGGCTTAATGGGCTATTTGGTTCCATTGCCACACAAATCACGCAAGAGTGTTCATGGCCGTTGCAACTACAGTACTTTCTGAGAAGGGGTGCGGATTTGGCGGGGTGATGATGGGTTTGGGGGGATGGTTGGGAGCCTGTTCCATTGTCTTTCAAAGCGAATGCCCCCCTCCCCCCACACCTGTGCATGTCTCATGGCAAACTGTGAATCCTTTGAATTTTTCCTCCCACGGCTCTATTACGCCTGCTCTCATTATGATCAAATTATTTTAACAATTATGTTTTATAACATATTGCCAATAAAATAAAAGTATTGAACAGACTCACTGGAGCTGAGGTTAATGTTAGCTGCACGGACAGAGACGTGTTTTCTCAAGCGAGTTCAAAGTTTTATCTATTTTACTTTCTTTTGACAATGACACGCTGGATGATGATTTCGGAGGTAATCCGACAGGAGAAGGATTGTGTAAACCAGTCGGTCTCAACAGGGCTTACGATTGGCTACGAGAAAGTGACGTGTCGGGGGGTGCCTCGAGTGGGAGATCCCCCTCCATTCATAACCCGTTGTGCGCCAACGTCATTCATTTCATTTCATTTCATTTTGACTTTTGACTTTGTAATTACCGGATAACGGAAACCCAGTATCAGTGTCAGAATATAATAGCAGCAATAAGAAAAGAATAAAGAACAATAAATAATAAATACAAAAAAACAAACGAACAAACAAAAAACTATAAGAACAATAATAGTAAGAAATATGTAGTAAAATAGTCGTGACATTATTTACATTATTTACACCGTCCATTGAAATACTATGTATTACTGTAAATAGCGCGTCCTGTTTTGAATCACTAGACGGGGTATGTCACATGGGCTATTTCTTGGTTTGACAGTGACAATGATTTGTCAGAGGTCCTGTAAAATGTACGGTATCTTCAATTGCATCCTTCTAATGAATTAACTCAGTTTATGTCCATGGACATTATAATGAAAAGGCTAAAGGCTTAATATTAGTTTGCATCCAGCGTGCTGCGTGGACTTCATTACATCTGCTGCACCGCTGCTACCACAATTATGAAATGCTAAGTTTATTGTCTGTGACTGTGACCCTCATAAAAGTAATATTTTACAAATCTGCATTATATAAACTAACGAAATTCGTTAAAGTAAGTCATTTGGCGACTTCTAAGTCATTAAACTAAGTCTTACTTTTACTGGAGTAAAGAGTTGAATCAGGACGTCTGCTTTTACTAGAGTCTTTTTTACACTAGTATCTAGTACTGCATACTACACAGGCATGACTCAGAATAACAAGCTTGCACTTTTTAATCATAGTGCGTTTTGTTAATTGATCGGCTGTGTTGTGTTTTACCGGCGCACAGCAGCTTCAATTGCATCCTTCTAATGGATTGAACTATATTGCACCCTTCATTAGATAGATAGATAGATAGATAGATAGATAGATAGATAGATAGATAGATAGATAGATAGATAGATAGATAGATAGAT
>NZ_JBJXHJ010000084.1:0-520 GCF_046487845.1 Pseudomonas sp. PHC1 | reverse complement strand
ATTGTATGCCTAGTTTAAAATACAATTCGTATGAATTTGCCAAACAAGGCAGCGGGATCATGACGGTGCATTTGTATGTGGTCATACTTCCTACAAGACATTCTCAGGTACGCCATGAGATGTCAAACACAAAGGTTCTACATTCCATTGACCTGTTCTGCCTATAGTACACAATTTCATTTAAAGATGTTGTCCAACTCATTTAGTTGTTCTTCAATTGAGAAATTTGTGAAATTAGATGCATGAAATTAGCGCAAGCATAATGTACCCCAAAACAACAGCCTTCTTTCTCGAAATCTCCGCTCTGAAAGAACAAAAAGAGCCCGGTTAGCTCAGTCGGTAGAGCATGAGACTCTTAATCTCAGGGTCGTGGGTTCGAGCCCCACATTGGGCGCAAGCTTAATCTTTCGAGTTGTCTTGGGCAATCGTTCCAATTCAATGGTATTGTATGCCTAGTTTAAAATACAATTCGTATGAATTTGCCAAACAAGGCAGCGGGATCATGACGGTGCATTTGTAT
>NZ_JBJXHJ010000047.1:0-2888 GCF_046487845.1 Pseudomonas sp. PHC1 | reverse complement strand
TACCGTCCCACGTCCGGGTCGTAATACCGGTGCCGGTTGTAATGCAGCCCGCTTTCGTCATCGAAGTACTGCCCCTGAAAGCGCAGTGGCTGGTTCAGGTAGTCCTCGGTCGCCAGTTCCAGCGAGGTGACCTTGCCGTAGGCGCTGTATTTGGCTGACCAGACGATCTCGCCGCTGTAGTCGGTCAGCTCCTGCGGGGTGCCGAGGTGGTCGAGTTGGTAGTAGAACGGGCAGGCGCGTTTCGGGCCTTTGCCGTCGAGCATCGCCAGCGGGCGGAAGGTGCCGGGTTCGTAGATGAAGCTGCGATGCTGGGTCGGGCTGCTTTCGGCGATCAGGTGGTCGCCTTGCCAGAAGAACTCGGTGGCCTGGCCGTCGACGGTCTTGCGAATGCGCCGGCCGAAGGCGTCGTACTGGTAGCTGGCGCTGGTGCCGTCGGGACGGGTCAGGCCGATCAGGCGGTGCTGGCTGTCGTAGCGGTATTCGGTGACAAGCTGTTGCGCGCGGCCGCGGCGTTCGCGGATCAGGTTGCCGAAGGCGTCGTAGTCGTAATGGCGGTCGCCTTGCATCAGCAGGCGATTGCCTTTGATTTGTGTCGGGCCCGGACGGTCCTGCAGCAGCAGGTTGCCGGCCGGGTCGTGGGCGAAGTTTTCCGGCACATCGTCGCGGGTGTGGCGCACGCGGATCAGCCGGTCGAGGGCGTCGTAGGTGTAGCTGCGCTGGCCGTGGCGGGTGTCGGCGATGTGTTCGAGATTGCCGTTGGCGCTGTAGGCAAAGTCGCGGCGGTACAGCGCGCTGCGTTGATGGCCTACGGCGTGGGACTTCAAGCGGCCCTGTTCGTCGTAGGCATATTCGCTGAGCAGCAGGCCTTGCTGGCGCTGCTGTTCGCGGCCGTTCTGGTAGACGTGACGGGTGAGCAAGGCGCCGTTGAGGTCGATCGCAGTCAGCGCCCCGCCCTTGGCGTAGTGGTAGTCGAGCTTGCTGTTGTCCGGCAGGCGCAGGCGGGTCAGTTGGCCGCAGGCGTCGTAGGTGTAGCGCAGGGTGCCCCAGCCCTGATGCTCGCGTACCAGCCGGTCCTGCAGGTCGTATTCGAAGGCCAGCGGGTGATCCTGGCCGTCATCCACGCCGACCAAACGGCCTAAACGGTCATAGCGATAGCTGACCTCGACCCCGTCCGGCAGGGTCTTGAGCAGCAATCGCCCGGCGCTGTCGCGCTGGTAAGTGGTGACCCGCGTCGAGCCGTCGTCGCCGAACTCGGTTTTCTCCAGCAGGTGGCCGTTGCGGTCGTAGACGTAGGCGGTGCGCCGGCCATCGAAGCCGGTTTCCTGTCGGATCAGTCCGGTGGGCGTGTAGTCCAGAAGGTACTTTTCGCCGGACTCGTTCTCGATTTCCGTCAGCAACAGCTGCGCATGGTCGTAACGGTACTGCAGCCGCGTGCCGTCGGGGTTGATCCGCCGGCTGACCAGGTGCAGGTCGTCGTCATACTCATAACGGGTGATGCGCCCCAGTTCATCGCGTTCGGCGGTGACCTGGCCGTAGGCGCTGTAGGACCAGGCGCGGGTGGCGCCATTTGGCGATGTGGTCTGGATCAGCCGACCGACGGCGTCCCACGCATGACGGGTGACGGCACCGTGTTCATCCTGTGAAGTAATCCGCCGCCCCTGCAGGTCGTAGGAAAACTTGCGAACCCCACCGTCCGGCAGGCTTTCCTCGACCAGTTGGCCCAGGTCGTTCCACACGAACACATGCCGACCCGAATCCGGATAACGGACCGACAGCAACCGCCCCTGCGGGTCGTAGTGGTAATGGGTGACATGACCGTCCGGATCGACCGCCTCGGTGATATCCCCCTGGGCATTGCGCCGATAGGTCCAAACGGTGTCGCCACGTGAGCGGCTGTGCAGGAAACCGTTGCGGTACTCGTAGGACGTCGGCGCATCGTCCGGCGGAATCAGCGCGATCAGCCGTCCGGCATCGTCGTAGCGGTACTCGGTAACCGCGCCGAGCGCATCCTGCTCGGCGACCAATCGGCCCTGCGCGTCGTAGGTCTTGAGCTGTTCACCACCGTCGGCGGCGACCTGACGCACCAGCCGCGCCGTATCGTCGTGGACGTAAACCTCTTGCGTGCCGTCGACGTACTGCACCGTGACACGGCCGGCGTCATCCCAGACGTAACGCGTGTCCATCTGCGAAAACGACGCCCAGTGCCGCACGCAACGCGCTGCCTTGCCGGCGCGCTCCCACGCCCAGAAGAAGCTCGCGCCGCCGGCCAGCTGCCGCTGCAGGATGACGTGTTGGTCGTCGTAGTCGTAACGCTCGCTTTCGCCGACGGCGTTCGACGCCTCGATCAGCCGATGACGGGCATCAAAGCGATAGCTGGCCAGCGTCTGCTCGGTGCGCCAGGCTGACTCCCGAAAAACCTGATAATCGACCGCGACCAGATGCGCCCGCTCGTAGCGCAGCAGCAGCGAACGGCCAGCGCCGTTATCCAGCCGTTGAATCCGGTCGGAAAGATCCCGATGCACCGTCAGACGATTGCCATACGCATCGCTGACAGCCGTCAGACGCCCAGCCCGAAAGTGATAAAACCGCGCCGCGTCCCCGGCCAGCGCAACAATCAGCTCCTGCGGCTCATCCCCGAGAAAGATCGCCGCCCGCGACAAGCTGTTGTGAATCGCCGGCCGCTCGACGCTCGGCAATGGAAACCGCGTGCGCCGGTTCTCATGGTCAACCCAGACCACCGCAGCGCCATCGACCTCCAGCCGATGCGCCAGCGAATGGCTCCAGCCGAACCCCAACCCGACATCGATCTCGGCGGCACTGCTGCGGTACAACCGAGTGAACTCGAACGGCAGCAGCCCGTCGAGCACGCCGTCAGTCAGGGTCAGCAG
>NZ_JBJXHJ010000006.1:0-320594 GCF_046487845.1 Pseudomonas sp. PHC1 | reverse complement strand
GTCGGACCGAACAACCACTGGTTCATCACTCGGACAGAGGCAGCCAGTATTGCGCGGGCATGTATCAGGAGTTGCATGCGAAACACGGCATCAGATGTTCGATGACGGACGGCTATGACTGCTACCAAAACGCCCTGGCAGAGCGGGTCAATGGGATCTTGAAGACCGAGTTTCTGCTCCAGCGACCACGGGACTTAATGCAGGCGAGAAAGATGGTGAGTGAGTCGGTCTTGATCTACAACCGTGAGCGTCCGCATCTGTCGTTGAAATACAAAACGCCCGATGCGATGCATCGGGCGTTGGGGTGAAACAGGTGTAAACCTATTTCAGGACTAGACATGTGCTTGACCGATTACAGCTTGGCTTGCAGCAGCGCCTCAAGTTTTTCCTGGTCGCGGGCAAACTGACGGATGCCTTCAGCCAGTTTTTCGGTGGCCATCGCGTCCTCG
Organism: Pseudomonas sp. PHC1; assembly: GCF_046487845.1. Classification (NCBI taxonomy): domain Bacteria; kingdom Pseudomonadati; phylum Pseudomonadota; class Gammaproteobacteria; order Pseudomonadales; family Pseudomonadaceae; genus Pseudomonas; species Pseudomonas sp. PHC1. The sequence goes on along the minus strand of NZ_JBJXHJ010000006.1, from coordinate 320,145 downwards.
TTGGACAACCAGCGAAATTGTGCTTCGTTGAGGCTCAGGCGCGCTTCGCCGGCATGGCCCGGAGCGAGCTTGCGTTCCAGCTTGCCGGTGTCGGCCGCCAGTTTCTCGATCAGATCCGGGCTGATGGTCAGGCGATCGCAGCCGGCCAGTTGTTCGATCTGGCTGAGGTTACGGAAGCTCGCACCCATGACCACGGTCTTGTAGTCATTGGCCTTGTAGTAGTTGTAGATGCGTGTCACGGACTGCACGCCCGGATCATCGGCACCGGTGTAGTCGTTGCCGTTGGCCTTCTTGTACCAGTCGTAGATGCGGCCCACGAACGGCGAGATCAGGAATACGCCGGCATCGGCGCAGGCAGCGGCCTGAGCGAAGGAGAAGAGCAGGGTCAGGTTGGTCTGGATGCCTTCCTTCTCGAGGATCTCGGCGGCGCGGATGCCTTCCCAGGTCGAAGCGATCTTGATCAGTACGCGGTCACGGCCGACGCCGGCCTTGTCATACAGCTCGATCAGGCGGTGGGCGCGTTTGAGCACCGCGTCCTGGTCGAACGACAGACGCGCATCCACTTCAGTGGAAATGCGCCCCGGAATGACCTTGAGGATTTCCTGGCCGACCGCGACGCCGAAACGGTCGCTGGCCAGGCCGACATCGCCCTTGCAGTCGCCGACACTGGCGTTCAGCAGTTCGGCGTAGGCCGGGATGGCGGCTGCCTTGAGCAGCAGGGAAGGGTTGGTGGTAGCGTCGACCGGTTTGACCCGGGCAATCGCTTCGAAGTCGCCGGTGTCGGCCACGACGGTGGTGAACTGTTTGAGTTGTTCCAGCTTGGAAGTCATGAGCGTGCTCTGTCCTATGGGTCTGGTGACATTACCCGAGCGCCGACAGTCACTCAAGGGCATGTCGGCGTATCGAGCGCCCCGGCGGCAACAACCTGAAAACGGCTGTTTGAAAGGCGGGGTGCGTTATCGATCAATACGATGCCAAAAAGAACCACAGGTTCAAAGCAACTGACCCGCTGCACCCCTTAATCGGCGTTCAAATGAATCGAGGCCGCCGTTTGTGCCGGTTTGGGCTGGCCGTCGGAGGTCAGCAGGCCGAAATTCTTCTCCCGGTCGTTGCTGCCCGACTCGCTGTTCTTCCATTCATAAATCGACGTCAGCGGAATGTTGAGTTTTTTAACATCGGCGATGAACGCAGAGATTTTACTGGCTTGCCCTTCCGGCCCACCGTTGGAGGCGAGCGCCGAGATGCCCCATTCACTGATGACGCCCGGCAGACGGAAGTTTTGCTGGATGAAGGTCTGCGCGTTGCTGATCTGCGTCGCCGTCATGCCGTAAGGGTGGTAGGAAATGGCGTCCAGGCACTGGGGATACGTGCCGAGGATGCTGTTGAGGGCCACGGTCGAGGCGGAACCGGCCGTCGGTGGGCGGGCAAAACCGAAGCCCACCAGAGGCGTCGATTGCGGTTTGCCCTGCAGCGTCTTGCACATGGCCGTCATGAACGGCACGAAAGTGTTTTTGAAGTCTCCGGTGGGCCAGTAGGTGTCGAGGTCCGGCTCGTTCCAGATTTCGATGCCCAACAGTTGCGTGCTCCAGGCGTGCTCCAGACCGGTCACCGCGTTGGCGAAGGCTTCACCGGCGCTCGCCAGGTCACCGGTCAACGGTTTGGTGGCGCGTACGGTCATCAACACCGGCAAACCGGCGGACCGCGCCGTCGCAAAGGCATCGCTGATCTGTTTCTGGTAGGCCTTGGCGGCGAGGCTGTCGCTCCACACGCCGAAGCGTACAAAGCTGAATCCGGCCGCTTTGATCTGCTCGGCGTCGGCCGGGGTGAAGTTCTGGATCTTGACCTGCACACCGATGGTTCTGCCGGGCAAGGACGGGAACAACGCACTGGCCTGAACTTGAGCGGTAGCACTGAGCATCAACAAGGCGGTACCCAGATATTTGAGATGTGCTGATTTCATGTCGGCTCTCCTGATGAGAATGACATCTAGCGAATAGTTATCTCGTTACACAGGTTTTGAGGACGATAAAGATACTAAGTGCACGAATGTTATTTTTTGTCGGAAAACGCTCGCCTGAAAATCACAGTTATTTTTAGTCCGGTAATTCTGGTTGGGGGACTTTTAAAGGCCGTGGTACTTAATGCATCGGTATTAAGGGTGAATCTATTTCCGAGTGAAGGAAGGTCTTGCGGGTTCATTCGAATTGGCAAGGCATGTTGGCCGATTGACATTACACGGGAAAGTAAACCTTGTTCAAAAAGATTCTTGTCGTTTGCGTAGGCAATATCTGCCGAAGTCCGACAGCGGAACTTCTGTTGCGCAATGCATTGGCACCCTCGGCGATCAGCGTGACCTCCGCAGGCCTGTCTGCGCGGGTCGGCGAAGGCATGGAGTCGACCGCGCGCCAGGTGCTGGAAGAACGCGGTCACCGTGCCGAAGGGTTCAAGGCGCGGCAACTGACAGCGGACATCGTCAATGAATCAGACCTGATTCTGGTGATGGAAAAACAACATGTTAATCAAGTACTGAAGATTGCCTCTCACGCCAGGGGCAAAGTGTTTCTGCTGGGCAAGTGGCAGAGCGAACGAGAAATACAGGACCCGTATCGTCAGGGGCAAGCCGCTTTTATTCATGCCCATGCATTGATTGAAGATGCTGTCAGCTCATGGGCGCAACGCCTGGCGCGTTGATGAATATTCTTCAGTTCAGTGAATGGTAAGAAAGACTTATGCAGTTACCGTCAGTAATCGGCACCCGCGACAACGATCAAGACAGTATTGATCTTCTCGGCATCTTCGGCAGCCTGATCGATCAGAAATGGTTGATCGGTGCGTTCACCGGCGCGTTCATGATGACCGGTGTGGCCTATGCGATTTTGGCCACGCCGGTGTATCTGGCCAACGCACTGGTGCAGGTCGAACCGAAAAAGAACGACATGCTCGGTTTTTCCGACCTCAACAGCATGCTCGGCGGGCAATCGCCGTCGGTGACCGAAATCGGCATCATCAAATCCCGCGCGGTGATCGGCAAAACGGTCGACGATCTGCGCCTGGACATCGACGTCACCCCCAACACCTTCCCGCTGATTGGCGGTTTTCTTGCTCGTCGCTTTCGCGGTGAGACCGAACTCAGCGTCGCACCGCCGCGTTTCGGCCTGAGCAGCTACGCCTGGGGCGGTGAGCGTCTGGAGTTTGCAAAGCTCAATCTGCCCAAAGAACTGCTGGGAAAGAAACTCACGTTGATCGCCGGCGAACAACATCGTTTCCAGCTGTTGGACGACAACGACAACCTGCTGGTCGACGGTGTGGCGGGCGAAGCTTTCGCGCAGGACGGTGTAGAAGGGCGGGTTGAGCAACTGCTGGCCAACCCCGGGACCCGTTTCGAAGTGGTGCGCTATCCACGGATCGTGACCATCCAGGGCTATCAGGACGCGCTGGACATCTCCGAGCAAGGCAAGGAGTCGGGGATCATCCGTCTGGCCCTGGCCAGCAGCGACGCGGCCGAAGCGGTGAAGATCCTCAACAAGATCGCCGCGCTGTACGTGGATCAAAACGTGCGCCGCACCTCGGCCGAAGCGGCGCAGAGCCTGGCGTTCCTGCAAAGCCAGTTACCGCAGGTCAAGCGCGATCTGGCCAAGGCCAGCGACGCGCTCAACGCCTACCAGACCCACGGCAAAACGGTGAACATCTCGCTGGAAACCCAATCGGTGCTCGGTCAGTCCGTGGCGCTTGAAACGCGGATTTCCGAGCTGAAACTGCAACAGGCGGAGATGGACCGCAAGTTCACCAAACAGCACCCGGCCTACCGCGCGCTGATGACCCAGATTGGCGAATTGACCCAGCAACAGCGTTCGCTGGAAGGCAAGGTTCAGGACCTGCCGGCCACACAACAGGAACTGCTCAACCTGACCCGCGATGTCGAAGTCGCCTCGCAGATCTACACCCAGTTGCTGAACAAATCCCAGGAGCTGGACATCGTCCGCGCCGGCGCTGTCGGCAACGTGCGCTTGGTGGATACGGCGGATGTCGATCTGACCAGCCCGGTCAAACCGAAAAAAGCCCTGATCGTGTTGATCGCCACCTTCCTCGGCGCCTTCGTCGGCGTGGCGCTGGTGCTGTTGCGCAAATCCCTGAGCAAGGGGCTGGAAGGGCCGGAAGGCATCGAGCAGCTCGGCTTGCCGGTCTACGCTTCGATTCCCTACAGCGCCCTGCAACAGGAAGAGGACAGCAAGAAAGTCCGGGCCAAAGTCGCGGCGGACACGCCGGCGTATCTGCTGGCCCTGCGCAACCCGACGGACCTGTCCATCGAATCGATCCGCAGCCTGCGTACCTGCCTGCACTTCGCGGCGCTGGATTCGACCAACAACCGCATCATGATTTCCGGCCCGAGCCCGCAGGTCGGCAAGACCTTCGTCTCTTCCAACCTCGCAGCGGTCATGGCGCAGAGCGGGCAGCGCGTGGTGCTGATCGACGCCGACATGCGCAAGGGGCATCTGCACAAAACGCTGAACACGCCGATCACCAACGGCTTGTCGGATCTGCTGGTCAAGCGCTGCACCCTCGATCAGGCGATCAACAAGGTCGAGGTCGACAACCTGCATTTCATCAGCCGTGGTCAGGTTCCGCCCAACCCTTCCGAGCTGTTGATGCACGCCAATTTCCGCGACCTGCTGGCGCAACTCAGCGAGCGCTATGACGTGGTGATCATCGACACGCCACCGCTGCTGGCGGTGACCGATGCGGCGATTGTCGGTCGCGAGGCCGGCATCAGCCTGATCGTCGCGCGGTTCGGGGTGAATCCGGCCAAAGAGATCGAGATGACGATTCGGCGTTTCGCCCAGAACGGTATTGAGTTGAAAGGCGCGGTGTTCAACGGCGTCGAGAAGCGCGCGGCCAGCTATTACGGCAACGGCAGCTATTACAACTACGAATACGCGTCCGACCAGTCCTGAAATTCAGCGACGGTCCTTACAGGCATGAAAGTGGGTGGGTTGTGAAAAAAATACTGCACGTGGCGGAAACGATCAAAGGTGGGGTGGCGACGGTCATCCGCATAATTTCGGCGGCTCCCGAAGACGGGCGCTATGAGCTGGTGTATCTGGTCCCGCTAGACCAAAAGAAAGAGCTGCACGGCATCGATGAACAACAGATTCGCACCTTCGCCCGAAGCGGACGGAATGTGCCGTCGCTGCTGCGTTTTGCCTGGCAACTGGCGCGGGTGCTGCTCAAGGAAAAACCCGACGTGGTGCATTTGCACAGCACTTTTTCCGGGGTGATCGGCCGTTGCGTGTGCGTGCTCCTGCGGCCGTGGCGCAAGCCGAAAATCGTCTACTGCCCGCATGCGTTTTCGTTCCTGATGGAAAGCTCGCCGATCAAGCAGAAAGTCTATGCGTGGATCGAACGGGTGCTGCAGAAGGTCACGGACAAAATCATTTGCGTCAGCCAGTTCGAACTGGACAAGGCGGCGAAATTTGGCATCGAGCGCCAGCGCATGACGCTGATCTACAACGGCATCGATCACAAGCATGAAGAACGCAAGGTTGTTGATCCGGCACCCATTCATCTGCTGTTCGTCGGTCGCCTCGACTACCAGAAAGGCTTCGACGTATTGCTCAAGGCCTACAGCGAAGCAAAACGCAGTGACCTGAAACTGACGGTGGTGGGCAGTGCGGTGAACGAGGACGTCGTCGAGTGTCCGCCGCTGGACGGGGTGGAGTACCTGCCCTGGGTGACGCCAACCGAGGTGCACGCGCTGTATCAGAAAGCCGATGCGCTGATCGTCCCCAGTCGCTGGGAAGGCTTTGCCATGGTGCCGCTGGAAGGCATGGCGCTGGGCCTGCCGGTGATTGCCAGCGACTGCACGTCGTTGCCCGAACTGGTCACCCATGGCGTGTCCGGTTACGTGTTCCCCGCCGGTGACCACCAGGCGCTGGCCGATCGGCTGAAGAAAATCCAGAAGCCTGCGTTGTCGGCGCTCGGCATCGAAGGCCGGCGCATCGTTCGCGAGCGTTTCAGCGCCGCGTTGATGATCCGCCAGACCTACGACGTGTATTCCGCTCCCTCTTATTAAGTAGAACTCCGCTCATGAACGTAACGATTTTGCATGGCTACAGTGCCTCCAACTCCGGTGATGGTCTGCTGGTCGATCTGGCCATTGCTTTGGTGCAGCGCAACTTTGGCGAAGACACCGCGATCAGTGTGGTGGCTTCCGATCCGGACTCTTTCAAGTACCTGCCGCACCCGCGTTTCGAGGCGCCAGTGATGGCGGCCAAGGGTTTGGGCCGGGTCAAGCAGGCGGTGTTTCTCAATCAGTCCTACGCGGGGTTGGCGGATCTGCTGAAGAAAACCGATCTGATCGTCGGCGTCGGCGGCGGCTACATGCGCTCGAAAAGTGCCTTCGAGCACATCAAGCTGAAGCTCGGCCACGCCAAGCAACTGGAAACCGCGATCCTCAGCAAAGTGCCGTCGGTGTACCTGCCGCAAAGCATCGGGCCGTTCCACGGCGACAGCGACAAGATCGTCGGCCACTACGCCAGCGCCGATGCGGTGTTCGTGCGCGATAACCGCTCCTCGGCATTGTTCGATGCCTGTGAAAATGTCTACCGCGCGCCGGACCTCGCGGTGCAGGCCCTGGCCGGCAAGATCCTCCAGCAACCCAAGTTCACCCGCTGCGCCTCGACGCCGGCCACGGTGTGCGTGGTGCTGCGCAAGCCGCCGGCCTGGAGCAAGGAAAAGAAGCTGGCCTACGTGGCCAACCTGAAGGTGCTGCTGCAGCGCTTGAAGAACAAAAGCAAAGTGGTTTGCGCCGTACAGAGCGCCGTGCGCGGTAACGATGACGGCGCGTTCTATCGCGAACTGGGCATCACCGAAGACCTGTTGCCATTGAAGGCCACGCTGGCCAAATACCAACCGGACCTGGTGATTTCCGTACGCCTGCACGGCGCGATCGAATCGCTGCTCTCGGGGGTGCCGGCGTATCACATCAGCTATGAACGCAAAGGCTTTGGCGCCTATCAGGACATGGGCGTCGAGGACTGGGTCATCAACGGCGGTGACATCAATGTCGACACCATCATCGACACGGTTTACGCGCCTGACGCGCTGTCGAATTTCGGCAAGCGCCTGACCGACACCTGCCGCGAGATCGAGGCGAAAACCGTGGCCATGGACGACATCATCAAGGGCGTCATTCGATGATATTCCGGCTGTTGCTGCGCGGCGGGGCACTGGGCGCGAAGTTCTTGCTGGTGCTCGCCATCACCCATTACCTCGGTTACGAGGCGCTGGGTTTTTACGGCGTGGTGGGCGCGGCATCGTTGATCGCGTCGAAGTTCTACAGCGTCGGTTTCAGTTCCGAGATCAACCGGCTGATCAGCGTGGGCGGCAGTTCGCGCCGGGTCGTCGACAAGGTGCTGTTGCTGTACCTGGCCGTGGGCTTGGCGTTGTCGGTGCTGACGGTGGTGATTTATTCGCTGTTCCAGTCGGTGGAAGCGACTACCGCGCTGATTGCCTGCGTGACGCTGGTGCTGCTCACCGAGCACCTGTCGTTCGAGATCAACTCGTTCGTGTTTTCCGCCCAGAAAACCACGGCGGGTGCGTTGCTGTTTTTCATCAAGACCGGACTTTGGGCGCTGCTGGCCGTGGCCGGGATGGCGCTCGGCTGGGTCTCGGGAATCGCCAGCGTGTTGTGGCTGTGGGTCATCGCCAACGGGCTGGTGATCGTCGCCGGTTACCTGATCGTGGTGAAGGTTCATCGCGGGCGGGAAGAGGGGACGCTGGCCACCGCCGCTGTGTGGAAAGCCGGGTTGCCGTTTTACCTGGGCACCGGCCTGATCGCACTGAGTCAATACGCCGAGCGCTTTCTGATCATCGACCTTGAACCCTACGCCAGCCTCGGTAAATACGTGTACGCGTGGTCGGCGGCCAATACCTTGCAGGCGCTGTCCTACGCGGTGGTGGCGGTGGTCGGCATTCCGCTGCTCGCCAAGCGGTATCAGACCGATCAGCAACCGTTCACGCTCAGGCAGTTGTTCGTGAACAAATGGGTCGCGCGTTCGCTGGCGGTTTCGGCGGTGGTCGCGGTGGGCATTTATCTGTTCTTCAACGTGGTGCTCGATTATGTCGCCACCAGCGTTCCGCGCCCGGACAACGGCGTCCTCTTGGTGCTGATTTTCTCCTTCGCCCTGCGTGCCATTGGCGACATCGTCTGGGGCGGCTTGATCGCGTCGAAAAACAGTCGAGTGTCCCTCGCCAGCGCGGCCATTTGTCTGCTGGTTTCAGTGCCGGTCAGTTACCTGCTGATCAAGCACTGGTCGATCTACGGCGCGGCCTGGGGCAACGTCTTCGCGATCATCGTGCAGCTCGCCGTGATCGCACTGCTGACTCGCGCCACGCGGGCGAAAAAGGCTGTCGTGTCATGGGTCTGAAGTTGCCGTGCATCGAGTTTCGTGGCCGCCGACTCGATTCGTCGCTGTCGTTCCTGATCCTGTTCACCGGGCTGTTTCTGTCGGTGGCCATGCCGCTGCTGGTGCCGCGCGATCCGGGCCCGGATGCGATGACCCTGTGGTCGTCCTATGCCCGGGCCGACAACTGTAATTTCTGGAACCCGTTCTCGCCGGATCGCTCGTCCTACGAGTGTTCGGCATTCCTGCTGCGGCCCACCGGGATCAACCTGACCAACGCCTGGGCCTATGGGATGTTCTGCAACTTTTTCCTCACCGCGATTCCCGTGGTGGTGTTCCGGCGCATGCCGCTGACCATCTTCGGCACCCTGTGCCTGTGGGGCATCGTGCGTTCGTTTTTCCTGGAAAACCTGACCAAGGAAATCATCGTGTCGGTGGCGGTGCTGAGCATTCTGTTCAGCTCGCTGACGCGCAAATATCGCGGCGGATTTTTTCTGTCGGCGGTGATCTATGGCGTGCTGATCCGGCCCTACTGGATTCTGTTTTCGCTGTCCTGGGTCGGCGTCTGCGTGATGAAAAAATACGTCTCACGCATGACCTTCTTCCTGATGCTGTTCCTGTTCTATCTCGCGGTTGCCATGGCGATCCAGTTGGCGTTGGGCTTTCCGGTGTCGTCGATTCGCGCCAGCAACAACGAACTGCGCACGGCGGGCGAGGAGGGTTCCAAATCGCTGATCGTCTCGTGGCTCAGCGGCAGCGACTTCGTTTCGCAGGCCCTGGATTCGATGATCATTTTCTTCCGGTTGTCGTTCCCTGTTGAGCTGATCCTGCTGTCCGGGCCGGGTCAGGTGATCTTCGTGGCGTTGATGATCATGACCGCGCTGCTGCTGTTCAAAGTCATCACCTCGACCGATTACAAGGGCGCGCCAATCCAGACCAAACCCAAGGAACTGATCGCGATTCCGCTGGCGTTCCTGCTGGTTCAAGGCCTGTTCGAACCGGACTTCGGCTCGTTCGCCCGACACTTTTCGATGGTGGTGCCGGTGCTGTTCGTGGGCCTGGGATTGATGCTGCGGGCGAACAAACCGGTGAAGGTTGAATCAAGAATTCTGAATTGAGGCAGGTGCTTTATGTCGAGCAAGAAAAAGTCCCTGGAGATCGAAACCCTGCGTGGCCTGGCGTGCCTGTTGCTGGTGCTCTATCACGTGATCGGGCCGTTGGGCGGTGGTTTGAAAATCGACATCGGCTCGCCGTTCCGGGTGATCGCCGATTCGATGGTGTACGTGCGCATGCCGCTGTTCACCTTCATCTCCGGCTACATCTATTCCCTCTACAAGGTTCGCGGCAATGACTTTTCCGCGTTCTTCAGCGGCAAGGTGCGGCGCCTGATCGTGCCGCTGTTTTGTGTGGGGGTGCCGTTCTCGCTGTTGCAGGCGGTGGGGCCGGGGGTGAACAAGGATGTCAGCGTGATGGATGCGCTGTTGTCGTTTTATGTGCCGATCAACCACTTCTGGTTTCTGCAGGCGGTGTTCATCATTTTCATGTTCGTCGGCCTGCTGGAGTGGCGCGGTTTGTTGCGTACACCGACGCGCCTGTACCTGTTGTTCGCGTTCGCGGCGGCCTTGTTCCTGTTGCCACCATTTCCCGTGGATGCGTTCGGTATCAACGGGGCGATTTATCTGCTGCCGTTTTTCGTGGCGGGCATGATCGGCCAGGAAAAAGTCAGCGAGCTGAAGCAGACGTTCAAGGTGATCGGCCCGCTGGTGTTTGTGCTGATCTCGCTGACGCTGCTGTACGTGGCGGCGGTGGATCGCGAGTTGATCGTCGACCGCCGCAGCCTGATCGGCCTGACGGTGGGCTGCGTGTCGTGCATTGCCTTGCTGTCGAGTGACATGCGTTCGAAGGCGTTGACCTGGCTTGGCGGTTATTCCTATGCGATTTTCCTCTTTCATGTGTTGTTCGCCGCCACGTCGCGTTCGATCCTCGGCCGCCTGGGTGTGAAAGACGAAAGCGTGCTGGTGTTCTGCGGTTTGACGTTCGGCTTGCTGGGGCCGGTGGTGTTGTCGATGATGTTCAGTCGGTTCAACTTCACCTCCGTGCTGTTTCTCGGCGAACGTGCGGTGACGAAAAAGAAGCCGGCGCCGACCGTTGCGCCGGTGGCGCAGACCCGATGAAGGAAGCGATTGATGTTGGCTGTTGATGATGTGCCGCCGGTGGTGGCGTCGGTGGTGCAGGTCGGCGACGCTCGCGAGCGGTTTGGCCAGTGGCGCGAAGGCAAGGCCGGCAAGGTGTTGTCGATCTCGGTGATCGGCGACAGTTACAGCGCCGGGCAGGATTTCTACCTGAACAGACTGGTGCAGCGGGTGGCCGGTGAAGTCGGGTTTGCCGGGCCGGGTTATGTCGGCTTCAACCACGGCGCAGCGCTGGGCGGCACGCACTTCAAGTACACCCGCAGCAGCGAGAAATACTTCGGCGGCGACTGGCAGGTGTCCGGCCTCGGCCAAGCCAGCCCCGACAGCCGCACGGTCACCGGCCGGCCCGGCGCCTGGCTGCAAGTCGAGGCCAGCCCGACGCCTGCCATCAACACCGCGGTCACTCAGGCGAAACTGCTCTACCTCGGCAACGGTGAGTCCAGTGAGTTGCGTTATCGCTGGTCGCCCTCCGGCGACTGGCAGCCGTTGAAACTCGCGGGCGAGGGCGTACAGGAAGTCCCGCTGCCCGGTACGTCGGCCGCGACCGATTGGGCTTTCAGACTGGAAGTGGTGAAAGGCGCACCGACCCTGTTCGGGCTGTGGCTGAGCAACGATCAGAACGGCGTTCGGGTATCGAAACTGGCCGCGTCCGGCGCGGCGTCCGCTGATTTCTATCACGACGATGCGCGCTGGCAGGCGCAGTGGAAAACCGTGGTGTCGAAGATTCCCGCCGACATTTACCTGATCATGCTCGGTGGCAACGACCAGGGTTTTGGCGTGAAGCCCGAGCAGTATCTGCATAACGTTCAGGGGCTGGTCGGCATGCTCCGCGAGATTCAACCGGCGGCGAGCATCAACCTGATCCTGCGTCAGGACACCACCCGCTCCAGCGCGTATCCGATGTCGGCCTATGCGCAGGTCATCGAGCCCTGGGCCCGTGAGCAGCATCTGGGTTATGCCAATCTGCAATGCGCGTTCGGCACGGACGTCAAACGCTACGCCGCGGCCATGATCGGGCCGGACAAGATTCATCCGCTACCGGCCACGGGCGGGCGGGTGATTGCCGATTACTTCTATCGTTGGGTCGTGGGCGGACAGCAAAAGGTCTCGCCACAGGACAAGTGTGGCGAGACCTCGAAGTAGCGGTCAGTTGTCGAACAGATCCAGATGGCTCAGCAGCTCTGCGGTTTTCTGCGGCATCAACTGCGTCACGCAGCGGGTTTCCACGTTGACGATGATCACCGGTTCGTTGCAGCAGATCCGCACCCGAAATCGCCAGTCGCTGAAAATCATCTTCAGGCCGTCGCGGTCATCGACCTCCAGCGCCTGCTCGCCGTAGATCCGTTTCAGGTGGGCGAGCAGGGGCCAGGGATCGCGCATCCGTCGGCGTATGTCCCCGGAGGAGGGAAACACGCCGATGCGATCGACCAGCAGCAGGGTGCCCAGCCACGGGCCGTTGGCGCTGGGCAATGGCTGATGGCGGGATAACCAGCTCATCACCCCGAGGTTGTCCACCTCACGTTCAATCTCTGCGGAATGTTGTGCAATGTTCATGGTTGCCTCGTTGGATGTGCGTGCTGCGATGGATCAGTGGGGCCGCTCAGCGGCCCTTCAGGTAAACGTTTTCGTAGCAGAAGTTGGTCGCCTGCAGGTAACCCTCGGCGTCGCCGCAGTCGAAGCGCAGGCCCTTGAATTTGTAGGCCAGCACGCAACCGTTCTGCGCCTGTTTCATCAGGGCGTCGGTGATCTGGATTTCGCCGCCCTTGCCTGGCTCGGTGTCGGCGATCAGGTCGAAGATGTCGGGCGTGAGGATGTAGCGACCGATGATCGCCAGGTTCGACGGCGCGTCTTGCGGGGCCGGTTTTTCCAGCATGTGGTTGACCCGGTAGATGCCCTCGGAAATTGCCTCGCCAGCGATCACGCCGTACTTGTGGGTCTGGTCGCGCGGGACTTCCTGGATGGCGACGATCGAGCAGCGGAATTTCCTGTAGAGCTCGATCATCTGCGTGAGCACGCCGTCGCCTTCCAGGTTCAGGCACAGGTCGTCCGCCAGCACCACGGCGAACGGCTCGTCGCCGATCAGCGGACGACCGCTGAGAATCGCGTGGCCCAGACCTTTCATTTCCACCTGACGGGTGTAGGAGAAGGTGCAGGTGTCGATCAACTCGCGAGTGCCGGCCAGGAACTTCTCTTTCTCGGTGCCGCGAATCTGGTGTTCGAGTTCGTAGCTGATGTCGAAGTGGTCTTCCAGTGCGCGCTTGCCCCGTCCGGTAACGATGGCCATGTGTTGCAGGCCGGCATCCCGTGCTTCTTCGACGGCGTATTCGATCAACGGTTTGTTGACGATCGGCAGCATTTCCTTGGGCATGGCTTTGGTGGCCGGCAAGAAACGCGTGCCATAACCGGCAGCGGGGAACAAACATTTACGGATCATAAAAGTTTCCTGGTCATTCATGGCGCACTGCCATCGTTTATTGCAATAACGAAAAGTTGCAAGTTATTGAAGCTGTACTTTAATACCTGACTCGGGAGATGAGTGGCAAATAGCAATGAGTGTAAAACACGACAATGTTATGAGATGTCGGGTTAACGGTTATTGGTTATTTTTAGTCGGCATCTGTTGATAGTGATGACTGCGCGGGAGTGCTAATAAGTACCAGGCAATACAGTTTGGCTTGTAAAAATATTTATAGCCAGTGATTGAACTGTTTTTGTTTCTGGTTGTTGTCGCCCTGTTTGTGTGAATCAAGACACACATTAAACAAACAGCGCTTGACACGCGAGTTGGCACTTTTCCCACTATGGACCGCGCTATGAAGATTCTGGTAACGGGTGGCGCCGGCTATATCGGCTCGCACACCACACTTGCACTACTTGAAGCAGGTTATGAAGTTGTAGTTCTGGATAATCTTTGCAACAGCAGCGACGCCGCCTTGCACGCGGTGGAAGCCATTTGCGGCAAAAGTGCGCTGATGATTCGCGGAGATGTCTGTGACCGGGCCTTGCTGGACCGGATTTTCCAGCAGCACGCCATTGATGCCGTGCTGCATTTCGCCGGGCTAAAGGCCGTGGGGGAAAGCGTGCGCAAGCCGCTCGAATACTACGAAACCAACGTCAGCGGCAGCATCACGCTGTGCCAGGCGATGGCAGCGGCGGGGGTGTTCCGGCTGGTGTTCAGCTCGTCCGCCACGGTCTATGGCGAGCCTGAGCAGATGCCGATCCGCGAGGACTTCCCGACCGGCACTCCGACCAATCCCTACGGCCAGTCCAAGCTGATCGTCGAGAACGTGCTGCGCGACCTGTGTCAGTCCGAACCGCGCTGGAGCATTGCGCTGCTGCGCTACTTCAACCCGATCGGCGCCCATCACAGCGGCATGATGGGCGAGGACCCCAACGGCATCCCCAACAATCTTGTGCCTTATATCAGCCAGGTGGCGGTCGGCAGCCTGAAGGAATTGTCGATCTTCGGCGACGACTACCCGACCGTCGACGGCACCGGCGTGCGTGACTACATCCACGTCGTCGACCTGGCGGACGGGCACCTGAAAGCCCTGCAAACCATCGCCGGGCGCACCGGCATTCATACCTGGAACCTCGGCACCGGCGACGGCTACAGCGTGTTGCAGGTGCTGCGGGCTTTCGAACAGGCCTGTGGGCAGCCGGTGCCTTACCGGGTGATGCCACGGCGGTCCGGGGACATTGCCGAGAGCTGGGCCGACGCCTCCAAGGCGGCAAAAGAGCTCGGCTGGAAAGCCACGCGCAACTTGCAGGACATGGTCACCGATACCTGGCGCTGGCAATCGAATCATCCCCGGGGTTATCAGGGATGATGGCGTTTTAGTGCAATGTTAGTTTCAGTCAGGTTGTTAGATATCGTCGGGAAATTAGACTGGCAATGCCTTTTGCAAGTCCGTAGATATAAACCTGCCGTTCGACTTTTATCAGTTGGGTAAGACTGTGAAAGAACAACGGATCATGTTCGCGCTTTTTGCGACTTGAACTCTACCACCTCTAACCAGCACCCGATGTTCAGGTGCGATGTTAGAAAGGAGTTGATATGAAAAAAGTGATGGCGATTGCCCTGTTGACGATGTTGAGCAACTGGGCATCCGCAGCTGAAGCGCCGCTTACAGCAGTGACCAATGTATCTGGCAGTGTTGCGGCTTCTACAGCGCCCGCTGCCAGTACTGCCATGGTCGCCAGTGCTGTCGCGGCGTCCAACAGTGGTGGAAGTGCCAACGGCGGTACAACGGGTACCACCGGTACCACGGGTACAACCGGCACGCACAACTAACTGAAGTCTCTGTTGGTGCAGTACAGGGTCGCCCGACGAAAGTCGGGTGACTTTGTTTTTGGATTCGCCCTTGAATAGCGTAGTGCCATTATGACCCGTCGTTTTTCTCTTTTATTGTTGGCAAGTATCGCTTTGCAAGGTTGCATGTTCTCCCCCGGCCAGTACCTGAGCACCAGTAGCATCACCCGCCAGGGCGCCAGCGAAAGCAGCCGGGTCGAGCTCATTCAGATCACCCCCAAACTAATCGCCATGAACCGCGCCACGTACAAGCGTGAGTCGGTGCCGGCGGAGTTGTTGGCGACCCCGGCCGAATACCGCATCGGCAGCAACGATGTGCTGTACATCACGGTCTGGGATCACCCCGAGCTGACCGCTCCCTCGGGTGCGCAACAGCAGATCGACGCCAACGGCCGTCTGGTGCGTTCCGACGGCACGCTGTATTACCCGTACATCAAGGAAGTCCAGGCCGCCGGCAAAACCATCCAGCAACTGCGTTCGGATATCGAGCAACGTCTCTCGGCGTTCATTGCCGAGCCGCAAGTGGATGTCGCGGTGCTGCGGTTCGCCAGCCAGAAAGTCGTGGTCTCGGGCGCCGTGACCAAGGCCGGTCCCCAGGCGATTTCGACCAACCCGCTGAGCGTGGTCGAAGCCCTCGGTTCGGCCGGTGTCGATACCAACAATGCCGACCTGTCCGGGCTGATGCTGACGCGCAACGGGCGGGTCTATTCGCTCAATCTCGACGCCCTCAATCAGCAGGATTCCGAATTGCAGAACGTCTACCTCAAGGGGGGCGATCAGCTGTATCTGCCGTACAACGACAACAAGCGCATCTACGTGATGGGCGAGGTCAACCAGCCCCGTGCGCTGAGTTTCAAGACCGCCACCATGAACCTGTCCGACGTGCTCGGCTCGGTCGGCGGCTTGAGCCAGACCACCTCCAACGGCAACGCCGTGTACGTGATTCGCGGGGTCGAAAACCTCGACGTGGAGCCGGCGAAAATCTACCAACTGGAAGCCGAGTCGCCGACCGCCATGGCGCTCGCTTCGCACTTCGAAGTGCGGCCCCAGGACGTGGTCTATGTCGGGCCTGCCAACGTGACTCGCTGGAACCGCCTGATCAGCCAGTTGGTGCCGTCGGCATCGATTGTCGGGACCGGGGCTTCCGCTGCGAAGAACTGGAGCGAATACAGTAACAACAGCAAATAAGGCCGCCGACTGTGAAAACGTTGAAAGTGGGCGTGTGCCTGATGGCGGCCGTGTTGTTGAGTGGCTGCAATCCGCTGATGAGCGCTTCGTTGAACAACCTCAAGGCGTCGGTCATCGGACCGGATGAGCTCGATGTGTCGGCGGAGCAGGTGGCCGGGGTCAAGTATCCCCAGCTCAAACTGACCACGCCATCCGGCTCCGGGGTGCTGGCGCTGGTGCGCGAGCGTGAGGACCTGCAGTTCTGGGTCGCCTCCGGCAAGCAGGTGTTGCTGATGCGCGACGGCCTGGCCCTGCGCACTGTCGGCCTGGGCGTGGAGGGTGATCTGGACGGCACGCGGCTGTCCGATGACTCGCCGTTCAAACAGGGCCTGCATCGCATCACCGACGGTTACACCAGCCGCCGCTGGATCGACCTCTACAAGGGGCAGGAAGTCGGGATCATCGTCAACAGCCGCTTCTCCCGAAAATCCCTGGAAACCCTCGACATTCTCGACAAGGAATACTCCGTGCTGCGTGTCGATGAGCAGATTGACGCGCCGGCCATCGGCCTGCGCGCGACCAATCGTTACTGGGTCGATCCGGTGGACGGTTTCATTGTGCAGAGTGAACAGCAACTGACCTCGCAGTTGCGCGTCAGGATCGTGCAATTGACCCCTGACCGCAGGCATGTCCCGTGAAGCGGCTCAGAGCGCTCTCGGCGTGCCTGATGTTGCTTGCCGGTGCCAGCGAGGCAGCGGTGATCGTCAGCGGTGATGTGGCCAACCCGGGCCCGATCGAATTGCCGGCGGACGGGCGCTTGCGCGATGTGATCGGCGAGGCCGTGCCGAATGCCGAAGGCTACTGGCTGGCGGGCGTCCTGTTGCGCCAGTCGCTGCTGGAAGAACAGATGCGACTGAAGGTCGGCGTGCTGTTCGATCTGGATGTGCTGCGGCGTATGGCCATGCTGTTCGATAAGCCGAGTCGGGCGGCGCTGGCCCAGCGTCTGGCCGAGCAGGTCCGGCAGATGCCGGTGACCGGGCGGCAGATCGCCGATCTCGATCCGGTGGCGGTGGAAGTCGGCTTCGCCCGCAACATCCGTCTCGACGATGGCGATCAACTGATCTACCCGAAACGGGTCGACGAAGTCGAAGTGCTGGGCGCCGTCGCCGAGCCGTGCCGCTTGCCTTATCAGCCGTTGCAGGAGGCCCGCGAATACCTGCAGGGCTGCACGTTGCTGGAGGCCGACGCCGATGCCGATTACCTGTGGCTGATCCAGCCCAACGGCGAATCGCGGCAGGTCGGCATCGCCCACTGGAACCGCGAGAGCGGGCAGATACCCGTGGCCGGCAGCAAGATTCTGGTGCCGGTGAAAAACGATGATCTGGATCCGCCTGTTCCTGAACTGAATCAGCAGTTGGCCGAATTGATTGCCACGCAGTTGGCTGAGGTGGTTCGTTGAATTTGCGTTTTGCAGCTGTGTTGTTATTGCCGTGTGGCCTGGTGCATGCCGAGCCTCGGATTACCCAGAATGACTTCGGCGGCGTCGGTCTGTTGCAGACCCCGACCGCGCGCATGTCGCCCGCCGGTGAGTTGAGCGTCAACGCCAACCGCACCGAACCGTACAGTCGCTACAGCGTTTCGTTGCAGCCGCTCGACTGGCTGGAAGGTTCGTTTCGCTACACCGCCATCACCAACCGTCCGTACGGTTCCGAAGCGCTGAGCGGCAGCCAGAGCTATAAGGACAAGGCGGTCGACGCCAAGGTCCGGCTGTGGCAGGAAAGCCACTGGGCGCCGGAAGTGGCGCTGGGCTTTCGAGACATCGGCGGTACCGGTTTGTTTGCCAGTGAATTCTTCGTGGCCAACAAGCGTTATGACAACTTTGATTTCAGTGCCGGCATTGCCTGGGGTTACATCGGCAATCGCGGCGATGTCGACAACCCGCTGGGTTCGATCAGTGACCGCTTCAACACCCGCCCGGATCTGGAAGGCACCGGTGACGTCAACGCCGGCTCGTACTTTCGCGGCAAGCCATCGTTTTTCGGTGGCGTGAGTTACCAGACACCCTGGGATCGCCTCAGCCTGAAACTCGAATACGAAGGCAACGACTACAAGCACGAGCCCAAGGACAACATCATCAAACAGGACTCGCCAATCAACCTTGGTGCGGTGTTCAAGGTGACCGATTCCGTCGATGTGAGCGCGGCCTGGGAGCGCGGCAACACGGCGATGTTTGGCATCACGTTCCACACCAATTTCGTCAGTCGCAAGGCCCCGGCCAAAACCTTCGACCCACCGGCCGAACCGCTGCCGGCGAAGGCTCCGAGCACGAAGATGGAAGAGGTCAACTGGGCCGACGTATCCCGGCGCTTGCAGCAGAACGCCGGCTACAAGGTCGAGCGCATCACCCAGCGCGATTCCGAACTGATCGTGTACGGCGAGCAGCAGCGTTATTTCCATTCGCCCAAGGCCGTCGGCCGTGCAAGCCGGATTCTCGACAACAGCGTCAACGACGACATCGACTGGTTCACCGTGGTCAACAAGCGCTACGACCTGCCGCTGGAAGAAACCAGCGTGCCCCGTCAGACCTTCCGCGAAGTGATCAACAACGAAGAACCGCTCCAATCGCTGCACCGCACCACCGAGATCAATCCGGCAATGCCGCGCAACGAGCAAACCCTCTATACCGAAGCGCCGCAGCACTTCAATTACGGCGTCGGCCTGGGCTTCAAACAGAACGTGGGCGGCCCTGATGGCTTGCTTTATCAGTTCACTGCCGACCTGGACGCCGAGTACCGCTTCAACCGCAATACCTGGTGGAACGGTTTGCTCAGTCAGAACCTGATCAACAACTTCGACAAGTTCAGCTACGACGCACCCAGCGGCCTGCCGCGTGTGCGCACCGACTTGCGTCAGTACCTGACCACGTCGGACACCACCATGCCGCTGTTTCAGGTCAGCCACGCCGAGCAACTGGACAAGGATTTGTACGGCATGGTCTACGGCGGTTATCTGGAATCGATGTTCGCCGGGGTCGGGGGCGAGGTGCTGTTTCGTCCGACCGGCAAGCGCTGGTCGATCGGTGCGGACCTGAACTACGTGCGTCAGCGTGAATTCGACCAGGGGTTCGGCCTGCGTGATTACTCGGTCTGGACCGGCCACATCACCGGCTATACCGATCTGCCGTTCGACACGCTGGCCGCGGTCAGCGTCGGGCGTTACCTGGCGGGCGACTTTGGCGGCACGGTGGACATCTCCCGCGAATTCTTCAACGGCGTGCGCTTTGGCGCCTGGGCGACGATCACCACCGCCGGCAGCGCCGAGTATGGCGAGGGTAGTTTCGACAAGGGCCTGTACCTGTCGATTCCGTTCGACGAAATGATGAGCATGTCGACCATGCGCCGCGCCAATCTGGTGTGGGCGCCGCTGACCCGTGACGGTGGTGCGCGGCTCAACCGCAGCTTCCAGCTGCACTCCATGACCGACAGCCGTGAAGGGGACATGTTCTACCGTAACTTCGGGAAGATTACCGAGTAGGTTCGGGAGAGTGGGCAGTCAAAACGGGAGCCTGATGGCTCCCGTTTTGGTTTGTGGTGATCTCGTGGTGAGGTAGATAGGTTCAAGCTCATTGTTGAACGCTTGGGCGCTATCGTCAGATCAAACGACATCAAATCAACTGACCCACCGTGGTCGCAAGCTACCTGCCACCTCCCCAAATCCCGCCCACAAAAAAGGGGACTTTCGTCCCCTTGCGGTAGTGCTTCCTGAAGCCCTGCGTCTCAGTAAATATCCTTCGACAACAGCGTGAACGGCGTCTTCACCAGAATTTTCAGATCCAGCCACAGCGACCAGTTGTTGATGTACTTCAGGTCGATCTCGACGCGCTTTTCCATCTTGTCGAGGGTGTCTGTCTCACCCCGGCAACCGCTGATTTGCGCCAGGCCAGTGATGCCCGGTTTGATTCGATGACGGGCCATGTAGGCGAGGATCTTGCCCGAATAGTAGTTGTTGTGCGCCACGGCGTGCGGACGTGGGCCGACCAGTGCCATGTGCCCTTGCAGCACGTTGAACAGTTGCGGCAGCTCATCCAGCGAAGTGCGACGGATGAAGCGACCGACCGCGGTAATGCGCGAATCGTTGCGGCTGGCCTGCTTGACGTCACGGTCATCGTGAACGCGCATCGAGCGGAATTTCCAGACCTTGATCACTTTGCCGTTCCAGCCATGGCGATCCTGCTTGAAGAACACCGGGCCCGGCGAGTTGAGCTTCACCGCCAGCGCCACGGCCAGCAGCACCGGGCTCAACAGAATGATCGCCAACAGGGCGACGGCTTTTTCCACCAGGCTCTTGCTCAGGGCAGCAGTCGGGCGGCTGGTCAGCGGACTTTCGTTGAGGTAGATCGCCGGCAGGCCATCCACGACTTTCACCGAGTGATTGAGCAGCGTCAGGCTGTTCAGGTCCGGCACCCAGACCACGTCAACGTTGGCATCCAGCAAGTCCACATACATCGCTTCGATCTTGGCGGCTTCCGACAGCGGCAGCGTGATGTACAGGCGGCGGATGTCGTGGGTCTGGATCAGCTCGAGCAGTTCGTCCTGGGCGCCGACAACGCGCGGGGCGTCCGCTTCCAGAGACGGGGTATCGCCGTTGCTGACCAGGCCGACCAGCGGCAGGTTTTCGTGCTGGCTCAATTTCTTCGCCAGGCCCAAAGCCAATTCGCCGGTGCCGACGATCAGGGTCTTGTGCTCGCTTTTGCGCGAACGCTGGTAGAACTTCGAAAACGCATGCAGCGGTGCATACAGCAGTGCCTGACCCAGGAAACCGTATACCGCCCATTCAAGGATGACCTGGCGGGAGAACAGCGCATCGGCCTTGCAGATGAAGGCGATAAACGCCAGCCCGGCCATGGTCATGAACCAGCCCATGAACAGTCGGCCCAGCCCGGTCAGGTAATTGTCTCGCTTTCGATACGCGCCGCTGAAGGTATAAGCCGGCACCGAGGCCAGAACCGCCAGGATCGTGCACATCCGATAGTAAAACTCGACGGTGCCCGTGTGTTGTTCGGCCAGTATGAACAACAGGGAAACAATGAAACTCTGTGCCAGCGCCCATTGGCCCCAAAAGGTCAGTCCCTTGAGGCCGGTGTTTCGATTGATACGAAGAGAAAGATCCATACGATATCCCCAAAAGACGTCCATTCAGGTTTCGACAGTAGAAAACCGAGTTGTTAAGCAGACTTGTTATTGTTGTTTGAGCCAGTGTCCTGAGGTAACAACGCCGGAATGCGGAACTGTCGTCAGTCAATAGACTAAGTTATTGCCGGGGATGCTGTCTGACGAGTTCTAACAAGATGGCACAGTGCCAACTTGTTTGAATTTCCAATATTCAAACGTTAGAAAAGGTCGAAAGGCAGGGGGTGAATAATCAATATTGTGTTTGCTATCGTAGGTGGGGTCAGGAGGCGGGTATAACCAGGGAGGGGTAAAACCAGACAGAGTGCTTTTTTATTTTTGTAATCGCACTTTTATCTGTTTGTCTTGGTGTGGGGGACGTTGTTCAGGCAACAACTTCCTGGATCAGGCAATAACCGCGATTACGCACGGCACGAAACAATCGCTCACCGTTGCTGGCGTTCTTGAATTTGTCTTGAAGACGGCTCAGGCACATTTCCAGTCCCCGGTATTGCTCCGGCTCGCGGCCGATGCTGAGGATCAGATCGTCGCGACTGACAACGCGATCTTCGTGGTGCAGCATCTTGCGCACCAGTGCGGTTTCGAGCCCGGTGAGACTGATTTCGACACCCTCTTTCGTCAATGCGCCCTGATCATTGTCCAGATGCCAGGCGTCAGTGCAGGGCGCGTCGGACTCGATCGTCCGGGAAGTTTCAGTGGTGTCTTCGGATACGGCCGTGGAACCGTGGAACGAGTGCGCCGATTGTGCTGCCAGCCATTGCGATTCAAGCGTAGCCAATAGGCGCTGGGTATCGTGTTCAATGCTGCGTGCGACATGCTTCCTTGTGCCGCGTGGGTAAGTGAACTCCATCAGCATCGGAGTGGAAGAGGGCGAAGCAACACCTTCAATAAACATTTGTGCCTGAGACGTGCCAAACGAATTGAAACGCTCACTGGAGAGAATGCTCTCGAGTTCGCGTTGCGACGCTGAGCTGTTAGTCACGACAACAAAGTATTTTCTTGGGAGGGTCGTGCTGGTTTCCATGTCTCTCTCCTAAAGTACACACCAAATTTGGCGAAAAAATAATGGCAGGCGAGCAATGTTTTCCTCGGAATTAATCGATCAGGCAGGGTCTGGGCCCAAAGATGGCCCTCGATAAGTTCCACTCGGTCTGCGTTAGAGTAATGGTTTATTGTTATGTTTAAGTGTTGCAGCGCTCATGCAATTGACGGCTTTTTATTAGATATGTGACGCGGTTAAAACTATGAGAATGTGGATGTTTGAAGCGTTGCATCAGACGTTCCCTCGTATGCTGCAAAAGAGTGTTTCCCTGAATCAAGGGGTCGAGATCAACCCCCGCATCAGACGATAGCCATACCCGCGAATGCTCTGTATGGCGTTCGTACCGTACACGTCCTTGATTTTCCCACGCAAGCGGCTGATGGATTTTTCCAGCGCCCGAGGGTCGTAGAATTGGGTGTTGAGCCCCATGATGCCGGCGATTTCATCGTGGCTGAGAATGTGATTGCCGGTCTGCGCAAAGGCTTGCAGGATCTTCATTTCGGCAAAGGAGATATCCAGCTTCTTGCTGGTATCCGAGAGGCAGATGCGGGTGGGATCCAGCATCAGGCTGATATCCCGCTGCCATTCTTCGCTGTCGAAGAACTCACCCAGCAGTTCCGCGCTTTCATCGGACAAGGTATTGAGTTTGATACAGAAGTCGGCACCGGCCAGGAAATACTTGATCTTGTTGTGGGCGCCGCGACCTGTGATCACTGCACAAATAATCGGCTTCAAGTTGTCGTTGCGCAGGTTTTCCACCAGGGCAAGGTTATCTTCGAGTGCCTGAGGGCTGTCGATGATAATGAAGATCGCCCGATACAGGCCGTGATATTCGTTGTGCTGATATGAACTAAGGTAGGCGTCGGCTTCAACAGCCACACCGCTCTGCACATGCTTTGCGATTAGCGCGCTAAAATGTTCAGCCACGCCACGGGTACGGCCCAGGGTGAGAACACCTGGTTCGTCGGTTGTGCGGCGCGGGCTTCTAGTCGCTAAGTTACCTGTAAGCATCATGCATTGACTCGAAAAGGTGCTGACATCGGGATGTTAAAGCACCGGTTCTCATCTGTGACTGACAATTGGTAACATTCGGACGAATTTTAGACGTGGCTCCCGAGTTTTCTAACAATAATTAAGCGATTCAAGCTTTTAGTTGATTTTTTCGGGGCAGTGAACTAACGAAATTGGGGTCGTTAGATGGTGGCAATATGGAATGGTGCCACTATTTTGTAATTATCGCGACCTGTTTTTATGTCCCTTGGCCATCACTCAACTGCATACGTATCAGAGCAGTGTGAGGTGGTTCACATTTTATGGGGAGGCCTGTGTTTTGGCTATAACGTCGACAAGTTCACATGCGGACGTTTATTAACATGCCTTGAGTGTGGCTTTTGATAAGACATATTCTCCGTCCTCGAGTCGGGCAATGGGTGCGCATCTGCCAATTGTTTTACTTCAGATACTCAATGCCTGAATGCATTTAACAGGGCGCCCGCAAAGAGCGCTCTGACGGAGGATTAATGGATTTACTGACCTTGTTCAAGGTGCTGATTCTTGGGGCGGTAGAAGGCCTGACCGAGTTCCTGCCCATTTCCAGTACGGGCCACCAGATTATTGTTGCCGACTTGCTGGAGTTCGGCGGCGAACGCGCGATGGCGTTCAACATCATTATTCAACTGGGCGCCATTCTGGCGGTGGTCTGGGAATTTCGCCCGAAGATCTTCGAGATCGTCAAAGGCCTGCCGACCCAAAGCAATGCCCAGCGTTTTACCCGCAATCTACTGATCGCCTTTTTCCCGGCGGTCATTCTCGGCGTGTTATTCGCCGACACGATTCATGAATACCTGTTCAACCCGATCACCGTTGCCGTTGCATTGGTGGCGGGCGGCATCGTGATGTTGTGGGCCGAGCAACGGGATCATGCAGTGAGCGTCGACCATGTGGACGACATGAAGTGGGCCGACGCGCTGAAGATCGGTTGCGTACAGTGCCTGGCGATGATTCCGGGCACGTCGCGCTCCGGTTCCACCATCATCGGCGGTCTGCTGTTCGGCCTGTCACGCAAGGCCGCCACGGAGTTCTCGTTCTTCCTGGCGATGCCGACCATGGTCGGTGCCGCGGTGTATTCCGGCTACAAGTACCGCGACCTGTTCCAGAGCGGCGACCTGCCGGTCTTCGCCCTGGGCTTCGTCGTCGCGTTCATCTTCGCGATGATCGCCGTGCGCGGCCTGCTGAAGTTCATTGCGAACCACAGCTACGCCACCTTCGCCTGGTACCGCATCGCCTTCGGCTTGCTGATCCTCGCTACCTGGCAATTTGGCTGGGTGAACTGGACGGCTGCGGCGGCAAGCTGATTACTGACTGCTGAGCAGTGCAGCGACGGCGAGATCATTCAATTCAGAGTCGGGCGAATCCTGACGAAACCGCTGCAACGCCGAGGTGAAATACGCGGCTTGCAGCATGCCGTCACTGGCGAGGAAATAACGTGCCGCTTCAATTTCCTCTACCGAATACACACGTTTTTTCAGTCCGGAAATGTCCGACATCCCGTCGACTGTGACCATCGTCGTCGTGAAAACCAGAAAACCAGACATCTGGGTAGATTGAAAAGGGCCATTTTCCCCGTTGCCGCACCCCTTCGCAAAATCACAGGATGCATAGGCGCTTGCAGAGAGAGTCGAGAGTAAAGCGAGGAGGGTGAAACGCTTGAGTAAAACACAGCTGAACGCGGGCATAACCAAAAGACATCCTGTCAGTACAACAAAACTCCGGGCAACGCTCATTCGTTGCCCACACGCTCCACGCGTCGATCAACGCCCGGCCAGCAACTCCGCCGCCTGATCCAGCAACGCCAACGGATCCTTGGCCTTGTGGATATCCACCGACAACAACTGCCGAAACTTGCGCGCCCCCGGAAAACCGGTGCCCAGGCCCAGCACATGCCGGGTGATGTGATGCATCGCGCCGCCGGCCAGCAAATGCTCGGCTATATAAGGCCGCAACTGCGCCAGCGCCTCGGCCCGGCTGATCACCGGCGCGGTGCTGCCGAACAACTGCTGATCCACCTCGGCCAGCAGATAAGGATTGTGATACGCCTCGCGCCCCAGCATCACCCCGTCAAAGGTCTGCAGATGCTCGTGGCAGGCCTCCATCGTCTTGATCCCACCGTTCAGAATGAACTCCAGCTCCGGAAAATCCGCCTTCAACCGCGCCGCCACGTCATAACGCAACGGCGGAATGTCACGGTTCTCCTTCGGCGACAACCCCTCCAGAATTGCAATCCGCGCATGCACCGTAAAACTGGTGCACCCGGCATCCCGCACCGTGCCGACGAAATCACACAGCTCCTCATAACTGTCCCGCCCGTTGATCCCGATCCGATGCTTCACCGTCACCGGAATCGACACCGCATCCCGCATCGCCTTCACACAATCCGCCACCAACTGCGGATGCCCCATCAGGCACGCCCCGATCATATTGTTCTGCACCCGATCACTCGGGCAGCCAACGTTCAGATTCACCTCGTCGTAACCGTGCTCCTGCGCCATGCGCGCGCAAGCCGCCAGGTCCAGCGGGACACTACCACCCAACTGCAACGCCAGCGGGTGCTCGGCTTCGTTGTGACGGAGGAAACGCTCGTGATCGCCGTTGAGCAGCGCGCCGGTGGTGACCATTTCGGTGTAGAGCAGGGCATTTTTCGACAGGATGCGTAGGAAGTACCGGCAGTGACGGTCAGTCCAATCCATCATCGGCGCGACGGAGAAACGGCGGGAGAGTGGAGCGGGTGTGGCGGAGATTGGGGGCATTGGGGGTACGGAATCGGTGTGGCTGGGAGGTGGGGGAGTTTATCAGGAATGGTGTGAGGCTGGATGAGTCGAGGGGGATGGAGGGGAGATTCCGAGACCATAGAGTGCCGAATTTCTTGTGTACGGGTCGATAACTCCGCCTCTTCATTCGGATCGCCGTGAGTAGACAGTCTGCTGGCAAAATAGTAGCTTCGCTTCTGATCTCATTATGCCATCCGTAGCAAAGCCAATAAAAATTTAGGGATAAATTATTCATGCGTTCTCCAGTAAAAGTTTTTGTCAGTTACAGCCACGAAGATGAATCTTATAGAAATGATCTAGTAAAGTATTTTTCAAATATGGTGCGTAATAAGGAGATTTCTACTTGGACTGATCGAGATATTAGTGCAAGTCAGAAGTGGCGAGAAGAAATCGATAATAATCTTAATGGAACACAGGTTATAATTTTTTTAGTAAGTCCAGATTTTATTAATTCGGATTATTGTGTGGATGTGGAGATGGCTCGGGCGTTGGAAATGCACCGTGAAAATCAAGCCTTGATTGTTCCGATATATATACGCGCCACAGATGTGAAACATTCACCGCTGGCTGAAATTCATTCTTTACCGACTGACAGGCGGCCAATAAAATCTTGGGATGATAAAGATCGTGCTTGGTTGGACGTGATTGAGGGGCTAAGGAAAACAATAGCTACTTTGCCGGAGGAAAAAGAGATGGCGACAGTTGTTGATTTGACTTTGAAACTCACAGAGTCGCATCGAAGCTGGCTGGATGATACAGAAATTGCTTTGGTTCATCGTCTAGTCCCAAAGGTCAAACTTAGTGATGTCTATGTTCCTCCAGATTTTACGTTGAAGTCAGGGGATTTTAGTAATGTCAGGAAAGTAGTAGGTTACAGAAAAATATTTGAGGATCTTGAAGGTATTATTGTTATTGGTGAGGAGCAGGCTGGTAAAACGTCATTGGCTAAATTTATTATTAGGGAGGGGTTGGCTGAGGATTTTTTCCCTGTATATATAAGTGGGAAGGATGTAGTTTCTGCTGCAGTAGATAAACTCATCGAAAGGCGAATATCTGAGCAGTACTCTGAGAGTTTGGGTGGCTTTGAAAAGTCAGGCAAAAAACCTCTGCTGTTGTTGGATGATTTTCATCTCATTACGCTCAATAAGAAATATATCGCCCAACTTGTCGAGCACATAAAATCCGTATTTGCAAAGGTCGTGATTTTTGCAAAAGATACGTTTAGGTATGTATTGCCAGATCACGCGTCACTTGAAAGTTTCCAAATAATGAGTATTCATGATTTTGGCAATGTTAAGCGTACTCAATTAATTGAGAAGTGGGTTGCGCTAGGTCGAGAGGAACATATTGATGAAGCAGAGCTTTTTAAAGAGTCTGATGACATAAAGGTCAGGGTAGACTCCATTATTCGTAAAAATGTTGTTCCTTCAAAACCAATATTTATTATTTCCGTATTGCAGATGCTAGAGGCTTACACCTCCCAGAGATTGGAGTTGACCTCGCATGGTCATTGTTATCAGAGCTTGGTTTACCAAGCGCTTGAAAAAATCAATGTTAAATCTAATGAGATTGATAAATATATTAATGTGCTATCGGAACTTGCTTGGAAACAGTATTCCAATGATGGTGAACCTCTTTCGTCTAGGGGGCTGGTGGAGTTCTTTGAGGATTACGAGAGACAGTTTTTGAGTGTCGATAGGGTAAAGGTTACTCAGGATCTTATAAATTGCCACCTGCTACGTGATGTAGATGGTAAGGTTTCATTCAAATATCCATATATATACTATTTTTTTGCTGCAAAAAAAATTGCAGATACTTTCAGTAAGGATATTGAAATTAAGAAGGAAATTACTCGGCTTTTGGATGGGCTTCATAGAGAGGATCATGCGAATATCATAATTTTCATTACTCATCACACTAAAGATGCTTGGATACTTGATGAGATACAAATGTCTTTAATGGCATTGTTTTCGGATAATCGCTTGGCAACTCTTCAAGCAGAAGATCTTAGTTTTTTGGATGAGTTTCTTAAAGAGATTCCTAAGCTGGTCATGGTTGAGCGGGAAGTTCAGCAAGAGCGTTTGAAACGTGATGAAGCTTTGGATGAGATGCAGTTATATGATCAGCAAGATTTGTCAGGTGGTGAGTATGAGCCTGTTGTCTTGACGGAGGGGGATACCAACTTATTTGCAAATGTTAATAAAGTGTTCAAAGGCTCTGAGCTCATTGGTCAAATAATTAGAAATAGACATGCATCTTTGAATAGAGAGGAGATGACACATCTTCTACGAGAAACCTACGGTTGTGGATTAAGGTTTTTGCAGTTTTTTATTGAATTGTCTGATATGGCAAAAGAAAGCGTGGTTCATACCATCTCCCATGAAATGAGGGAAAATCCACTTCAAACGAACTTGGCAATTGAAAAGGAGGCCAAAAGTACATTTTTATCAATGACCTTTGTGGCAATATATGCCGTTCTAAAGAAGATGGCAACTTCAACTGGATGTGCAGAGGCGGAAGAGATTTATAAAAGCTTGGAAGATGAAATTTCTAGTCCCGCTATCAAGATAATTAACCAAGCTATTACTTTGGATTTTCATAAGAGAATTGATTTCAAAGCTCTCAGTGCATTGGCCGATGAGTTTAAATCCAATGCCGTGTGTGATCGGATATTGAAAGAGATCGTAATACAGCATGTTTACATGTTTCCAGTGAATTATAGAGACAAGCAGAAAATATCATCGTATTTGAATGTCCCAATGGAGCGGCTGCAGCTTCAAGATGTGAATAAAAACGTAAAAATGCTTGAGGCTAAGTGATGGTTATTAACGATAGGCTGCCCGAAGGGTTTTATCCAAGTATCCAAAGGGCTGCAGGGCAGAGTTCGAGATTTTATCAGAGGGTTCATTATTCATTATTGCTGATAAATTTGTCTTTGCTGGTTTTTGCGGCGTTTTTGTCTAAATTTAAAATTCAATTTATAGATTTTGGTTACAATCAAACGATTCTTTTGGCTCTTGGTTTTGTAATTCTGATTTATTTAGGGGTAAGTAAGCCTGAAAGGATCTGGTATTCCAAAAGGTCGCTTTCTGAGACAATAAAAACATTGAGTTGGAGATACTGTTGTGTTTCTGCCCCATTTGGAGGTTCAGAGCCAATTGACAGTGCTCTGTTTTCTGAGCGCATTCGTGAGTCTTGCTTAGAAAGTGATGCGTTGGATAGGTTGAGCTCGAGCAGTTCATTGCTTGTTTCTCCAACTAAAGAAATGTTGCGTGTTAGACAGCTCTCCCTGGAGGAAAAGGTCACTTTTTATACTTCCTGCAGGGTGAGAGGGCAGTTAAAGTGGTATTTGATGAAAGCAAGAAGAAATAAAATAATCCATTGCTGTTTGTTTGTTTTGCTTTGCTTGTTCAGTATTTTGTCAGTGTTTTTATCTTTTTTGAAAGAGTTCCAATCTGGCGCGGATATGCCCACGGATGTGGTCATTGCTCTATCCAGCTCATTAATTGCTTGGATGCAATCGAAAAAATACGTTGAATTAAATGCTGCTTATGAAATGACTGCTTATGAAATAGAGTCTGCGAAGAATATGGTTCACTCTATTTCAAGTTTTTCGGAGTTTGAGAGGTATGTCGATGAAATGGAGAACCTCTTCTCTCGTGAACACACTCAATGGATTGCCAAAAGATCTTCTTGATTTTACTGATTTAGAGTAAGGGGGCGGATTTGTTTGCTCGGATGTGAAAGTGTATATAAACAGTCACCAGTTTCGCGCAAGCCAAAAAAACTGGGACTGTTTTAAACAAAAAAACTCACTCGTTTAAATGACTCATTCTTTCGTCATCCACGACCTACACAACCTTGCGCCACCCCCTACACCTAAGACAGAATCCGCCGGCTTGTGCGTCTAGCTCGTGGCTTTTATCGTTCTCGAGTCACTGAAAAACCAGTGATCGGGTTTGGTAGCCCGCGTGTTAGATGTACTGCGTCATCGTCTCCGGTCGTGCTTTCGATCGGGGTCTATGGTGGTCATGTACAGGGCGTCTTCGGGCGCGCCGGCTCCTAACACCCGGTCTACCAACCTGTTCATGGCCGCCACCCTTCGTTTGGTAGCGAAAGGGTGAAGCCTTCACTAAAAGTGTTAGGAGTTTCATCCATGTTCAAACCAACACCCAACCCACCAGAAACCGATCCAGTCTCCCCCTACAAATTCCCCGATTCACGAACCCTCAACGAAGCCGCCGAACGCGCCCTCGATCACTATCTCACCCCACAGCAACGGATCATGGGCAGCCACACCAAACACGATCCGATGTACTTCGCCAACCCGGCCTATGACACCGAATCCCTGCT
Organism: Pseudomonas sp. PHC1; assembly: GCF_046487845.1. Taxonomy (NCBI): domain Bacteria; kingdom Pseudomonadati; phylum Pseudomonadota; class Gammaproteobacteria; order Pseudomonadales; family Pseudomonadaceae; genus Pseudomonas; species Pseudomonas sp. PHC1. The sequence continues at coordinate 289,661 of NZ_JBJXHJ010000006.1, read as the reverse complement.
CGCCAACGCGAGCGAATCCCTGGGATCAGCCTCCGAAATGCTCAACAACTTCGCCGCCACCCTGGAACCCGCCCACCGCAAAACCGCCATCGGCATTGCGCAGTTGGTGATGTTGGGGTCGTTGGCGGTGAATCAGGCGCTGGATAACGTCGAGCCGAAGTAAATTCGGGCAACCCTCTGCGGTGGAGGGTTGATCGTCAGGCGTGGGTTCAACCTGAAACCACGCTGAAACCACCGCAAGTTTCATCTCCCCGCCACCCGCGCAGGCCTACGATCCCTCTACAAGTTCCCGATCCCACCCGAGCGCCACACACCATGAACAATCCACTCAAAGCGCTACTGCTCGTCGCCACCATCTCGGTTCTAACCGCCTGCTCCGGCTCCGGTGGCTTGACCACCACTAGTTGTTTCTCCAGCGACTGTCAGTCGCCGCAGGCGCGTAACGTGAATACGTTGAAGTTTGGCGGGAGCAATATCGGCAATAGCTTCAACCAGTACAGCTCCGGCCTGATGCATGACGACTGAGGTTTACGGGGCCGCGGGTACGGCGATCCATTCGCTCAGGACTTTCTGGTATTTGCCGGTGACTTTGCTCAGGTGCAGCCACTGGTCGACGTAGAGTTTCCAGCTGATGTCGTCGCGCGGCAGCAGGTAGGCTTTTTCGCCGTATTGCATGAACTGGCTCGGGTTGACGGCGCACAGGCCGGGTTTGAGTTTCTGCTGGTAGAGGGCTTCGGAGGCGTCGGTGATCATCACGTCGGCCTTGTTGTCGAGCAGTTGTTCGAAGATGGTCACGTTGTCGTGCAAGGCCAGTTGCGCCTTGGGCAGGAAGGCGTGGACGAAGGCTTCGTTGGTGCCGCCGGCGGGTTCGACCAGGCGCACGTTCGGTTGGTTGATCTGCTCGACGGTCTGGTATTTGGACTGGTCGGCGCAGCGCACCAGCGGGATCTTGCCGTCGACGTCGAGGGTGTTGCTGAAGAAGGCTTTTTTCTGGCGTTCGAGGGTCACCGAGATGCCGCCGACGCCGATGTCGCACTTGCCGGCCTGCATGTCCGGCATCAGGGTTTTCCAGGTGGTTTGCACCCATTCGACCTTGACCCCGAGGCTGCCGGCCAGGGTTTGCGCCATGGCGATGTCGATGCCTTCGAAGCCGCCGTCCGGGCGTTTGAAGGTGTAGGGTTTGTAGTCGCCGGTGGTGCAGACGCGCAACTGGCCTTGTTGCTGAATGGTGTCGAGGTGCGAGGCCGGTTCCTGTGCCTGGGCCGCGCCGGCCATGGCCAGCAGGCCGCAGAAGATCATCGTGCTTTTTGGAATCGTCATGGAGATCGGGCTTGTGCAGTGGAGGTGCGGGCCAGTGTAGTGAATGCGTTTACCGGGTGTCATCCCGGTTCCGGGCTTAACGTGCCCAGCCACGCCACCAGTCCCACGATCAACAGCGCAATCACCAGTTCCAATGCCACGCTGCGGCGCAAGGCGTTGGCCGCCACTTGATGCTGCCCGGCGCGCAACGATTGTTCGAGCAACGGCCCGAGGTGGAAGCGGTTCAACGCGGCCAGCACCAACATGCCTCCGAACAACACAACCTTGATCGCCAGCAGAATCCCGTAGGTGCCGAGCAGGACTTCGCCCAGTGTCGGGCCGACAATGAACAGGTAGTTCGCCACGCCGGTGACCGACAGGATGAGCACAATCGCCGCGCCGACGCCTTCGAAGCGTTTGACGGAATCGGCCAGCGAACGAATGCGCGCCTCGCTGCACAGTGCGTCGAGCCGCGACATCAGGATCAATGCGAGCATGGCGCCCAGCCACGCCCCCGCCGCGAGCAGGTGCAGGATGTCGCTGAGAAAATGCCAGAAGCGCTGAGATCCCTCGTCCATCGCCCCGTGTCCGCTCCAGGCCAGGGAGGCGAGGGCGACGGCGCCGGCCAGCGACGTCAGCCTCAACCCCGGCCAGATCACCACGGCGATCAGCGCAATCATCCGCAGCGCCCACGCCACCCCGACGTCGGTTTCCAGCACCATCATTTGCAGGTGCGGCCACAGCGCCGCGAACGCCGTTTCGCCACTCATGGCGCGGGTCATCAGCACCAGTCCCGCCACTGACAGCAGGGCCCCGATCAACGCCATCCCGCGCAGCATCGGCCGAAACCGCAGCGCCGCGTCAACGCTGTACAGCCCGAACAGCGCCAACCCGAACAACAGCAGCAAATCCACATACAGCGCCAGACGCAGGAGGATGTTGATCAGTTCAGCCATCGCTCACTTCACTTTGAACGTGACGTTGCCGGTGATCGGGTGCGTGTCCGACGACACCGCACGCCATTCGACCTTGTAGGTGCCGGCCGGCAGAGGCGAAAGCGGGGTGACGAGCATGGTTTTCGGGTCGCTGCCAGCGCTGACTTTGGCCTTCATCGGCATCGGCGAGTGGGCCATGCCGGGCATTTCGGTCATCACCAGTTTGGCGCCGGAGAACTGGGTCAGCAGATCCTCCGAAAAACGCAGTTCGATTTTGCCGGGCGCCACGCCGTCGGCACCTTCGGCCGGGGTCGAGGACAGCAGTTTCGGATGGGCCTGGGCCAGGGTGCTCAGGAGCAGGCCGCTGACGAGTACAAGGGTGATTTTTAATGTGCGCATGCAAGACCTCGGTGTTGTTTTTTTAGGGGATTCAGAACCACAGCCGCACGCCGAGGACGAGTCGCGCTTCACTGCGATCCTCGCCTTCTTCCCGGGCGTAATCGGCGGTATTGCCGTAAGAGCGGTTCCAGGTCACGCCGATGTACGGCGCGAATTCGCGGCGGATTTCGTAGCGCAAGCGCAACCCGACTTCGGTGTTCGACAGGCCTGAGCCGATCCCGCGTTGCGGGTCGTTTTTGCCGTAGACGTTGAGTTCGGCGGTCGGCTGCAGGATCAGGCGATTGGTCAGCAGGATGTCGTAGTCGCCCTCCAGCCGCACCGCGCTCTGGCCATTTTCGCCGAGGAACGCCGTGGCTTCGGCTTCGAAGTTGTACAGCGCCATGCCCTGCAGACCGAACGCGGCCCAGGTTTGCGGGGCGCCGGGTTTGAAGTCCTGGCGCACGCCAGTGACCACGTCCCACCACGGCGAAATCGCGTGGCCCCACAGGGCCTGGATTTCCGCATCTTCGGTCTTGCCGTTGCTGCGCTCGCCCTCGGAGCGCAGCCACAGCCGATCGATGTCGCCGCCGATCCAGCCGGACAAATCCCAGGCCAGGGTGCTGGCGTCGTCGGCGTCCTGCCATTCGAGTTTGTCGGCGAGGAAGTACGTGTTGATGGCGCTGTCGTGGACCTGGTGTCCGGCATGGCTGGTGAACACAGCGGCGCGGTCGGCGTCGGTCAGTGCCGGGATCGGCGTGCGGCTTTCGGTCGGCGCGGCGGGCTGCATCATGCCGTCGTCCATGCTCTGCATGTCGGTCATTTGACTGTGATCCATGCCTTGCATGTCAGCCATCCGGCTGTGATCCATGCCCTGCATGTCGCTGGCGGCGAAGGCCGGAGCCATCGACAGGAGCGACAACGAAAACACGGCGAATCGGGTCATGGTCGGCGTCCTCATTCTTCTACCCGCACTTCGCGGAACATGCCCATTTCCATGTGGTACAGGAGATGGCAGTGATAAGCCCAACGGCCGAGCGCGTCGGCGGTCACGCGGTAAGTGCGGCGGGTGCCGGGCGGCATGTCGATGGTGTGTTTGCGCACCTGGAAATTGCCGTTTTCGTCTTCCAGGTCGCTCCACATGCCGTGCAGGTGGATGGGGTGGGTCATCATCGTGTCGTTGACCAGCACCAGGCGGATACGCTCGCCGTACTTCAAGCGCAGCGGCTCGGCGTCGGAGAACTTGATGCCGTTGAACGACCAGGCGAATTTCTCCATGTGGCCGGTGAGATGCAGTTCGATGGTGCGGCTCGGATCGCGGCCATCCGGGTCTTCGAAGGTGCTGCGCAGGTCGGCGTAGGTCAGGACGCGACGCCCGTTGTTGCGCAGGCCGAGGCCGGGGTCGTCGAGTTTCGGCGCGGTGGTCATGGCTTGCATGTCCACCAGCGGGTTGTCCTTTTCGCTGTCGGGGTGCGCCTGCATCGGGCCCATGTTCATGCTCGAGTGATCCATGCCGCTCATGTCCATCGAACCATGATCCATGCCGCCCATACCCATGTCGTCCATGGTCACCAGCGGGCGTGGGTCCAGCGCCGGCACCGGAGCCGACAAACCGGCGCGGGTGGCGAGGGTGCCACGGGCGTAGCCGGTGCGGTCCATGGCCTGGGCGAACAGGGTGTAGGCGTCGGCGGCGGGCTCGACGATCACGTCATAGGTTTCCGCCACGGCGATGCGCAACTCGTCGACGCTGACCGGTTTGACGTGCAAACCGTCGGCGGCGACCACGGTCATTTTCAATCCGGGAATGCGCACGTCGAAGTAGCTCATGGCCGAGCCGTTGATCAGCCGCAGACGCAATTTTTCGCCGGGGCGGAACAGGCCGGTCCAGTTGTCATCCGGGGCGTGGCCGTTCATCAGGAAGGTGTAGGTGGCGCCGCTGACGTCGGCGATGTCGGTGGGATTCATCTTCATCTGCGCCCACATCGTGCGATCGGCGACGGTCGCGCCCCAGCCTTTTTCGCTGACGTCATGGATAAAATCGCCGACGGTGCGCTTGTGGAAGTTGTAGTAGTCGGACTGCTTTTTCAGGGTCTTCATCAGGCTGGCCGGGTCTTCGTCGGACCAGTCGCTGAGCATCACCACGTACTCGCGGTCGTACTGGAACGGCTCGGGCTCCCGGGCATCGATCACCAGTGGCCCGTAGACGCCGGCCTGCTCCTGCAAGCCGGAATGGCTGTGATACCAGTAGGTGCCGTGCTGGCGAACCTTGAACTGGTAGACGTACACGCCACCCGGCTCGATGCCCTTGAAACTCAGGCCCGGCACGCCGTCCATGTTGGCCGGCAGCAGAATGCCGTGCCAGTGGATCGAGGTGTCTGCCTTGAGCCGGTTGCGCACCCGCAGCGTCACGGTGTCGCCTTCGCGCCAGCGCAGCAGCGGTCCGGGCAGGCTGCCGTTGATAGTCATGGCGGTGCGGGGCCGGCCGGTGAAGTTGACTGGGGTTTCGCCGATGAACAGCTCGAAATCGGTGCCGCTCAGTTCATTTATCTGGCCGGGGCTGTTCAAGGCCCAGACCGGCGTGCGCCACAGGCCGAGGCCGCCGAGCAGACCGCCGGCGGCGAGGCCTTTGACGAAGGTGCGTCTTGAGGTGGTTGAAGGCATGCGCTGGAAGTCCCCGTTTGACCAATGACGGAGAAGCTAACCCGCAGCAGCTTTCAGCTGGCTGAGGCGTGGATTACAGTTTTGTCAGGTTCGACCTACAACCCAAGTCCCTCCTGAACTACCAGCAGCAGGTTGTTTTCCGTCAACGCAATCGCATCCAGCTGTTGCCCGGTCTCGGGCGTCTGCAACCACCAATGGCTTTCGCCGTGTTCGTCGACGGTGCGCAGCAGCGACGCTTCGCGTCCTGACAGGACGATTTGCACACGCCCGGAGCCATCTTCGGTGAACCGGGCGATGGGGTCGAACGTCAGGCTGTGGTGGTTGGCTTCGATGATCAACTGGTCGATGGCGTAGTCATGGGTCTCGCCATCCGGTGAACTTTCGCAAACATGCGTAGGATTGCGCCGGATCTTCAGGCCGACCTCGGTGACCGGTTGCAACCAGCTTTCGATTCGGTGATACAAGGCGTAGACCTGCGCCGGCCAACAATCGATCTCAAGTTCGGCGCAGGTGATTTCGTCAGCATGGGTGTGCCGGGTTTGTTTGAGTTTCGCGGCGAGTTCGTCTGCTTTACTCATGTCGGTTCCCTGTGGTGATTTCAACATCATCGTAGTCCTTTCAAAGTAATGCAGGTTTTGCCCTGCGTCATGCGCCTGCAACACGGGCATGACTCAATCAGCGTCTGGCCAAGTGATGGTCAGACCACAGAAACCACGGACGCAAGCGTCCCAAGGAACGGGAACATGAAAAAGCTTTTTACAATTATGGCGCTGATTGCGCTGACGGTCGGTAGCATCGGCCTGAGTTCGGCGCGCCAGTCGTCCGCCAGCAAGGCGGAATCGGTGGCGGGGGTGTTCGATTACTACCTGCTGGCGTTGTCCTGGTCGCCGACCTTTTGCCTGACCCACAAAGGCGACCCGCAATGCACCGGCAAGGGTTACGGTTTTGTCCTGCATGGCCTGTGGCCGCAATACGCCAAGGGCGGCTGGCCGCAATCCTGCCCGCCGCTGACCAACCTTTCGGCTGCTGAAACGGCCAAAGGCCTGACGCTGTTCCCGACCAAGAAACTGCTCGATCACGAATGGAGCAAGCACGGCACCTGCAGCGGCCTCGGCGCGATGGGCTATCTGGACGAAGCGGACAAAGCCGTGGCCGCGGTGAAAATTCCGGAAGAGCTGCAACCGTTCAGTAGCTCGTATTACTTCGAAGCGCAGGAAATTGCCGACCTGTTCCGCAGGAGCAATCCGGGCATCCCGTCAAACGGTATCGCCGTCATTTGCAACGGCCCGGAACTCTCGGAAGTGCGTGTGTGCATGGGCAAGGACCTGCAATTCGGCGCGTGCGGCAAGGGCGTGAAAACCCAGTGCCGGGCGGGGGATATTCGAGTACCGCCATCGCGTTGACCGGAGCGTTTACCGACCACAAAAACAGGCGCCTCTTCAGGCGCCTGTTTTTTTGCGTGCGGGTTTGAACAACGCCGCGACTTTGTTCATGCTTGCGCGCCAATGGATGATGACGCGACACCGCAAGGAGCTTTTCATGAGCAGAAAACCCGCTGCCCGAGTGACCGACCCGACGGCTTGCCCGTTGCCGGGACATGGCACCAGCGGTAAGAAAACCTTATTACTTCTTCTATTGACCATCTTGTGTTCAGCTTGCGCTAAAAACCATACGGTCCAGCCTGCAAATCTCAATTTTCTGGCGATAGAGAGAAAGCCCAACGGCCTGTATTACGAAATTTACTACGGCTCTGATGTAAATCTTTTGGATCTGTTTGGGAGAGGAATGAGGGAAGGCGCCGCTTCGACAACTCTGAAATGTGCGCTGGGTGACGATCAGGACTTCTCTATCACTAACCGCTTCAGGTATTCGGCGTACGGACTGATTGATGTAGATGAGGCCAACAAGGCAGGCGGAAAATTCAACTACGTGACCAGTGCAACTTTAAGGCAGACCGTGAATAACGGTTCAACTCAGGAATTTCTTTCAACTCAGGAGTTGAATGGCCTATTGTCCGGAAAGCTCCAGGTCCCCTGCAAAGTCGTCATTACCGCCTGGGGCTACAAACCCTACTACTCAAACACCATGAACCTCCCGGTCGCAGACCTGCTGCGCGAAGTCAACAAGCCCTGAGCTCAGCGCCCATCGGGGGGATCAAGCAAATCCCCCCGCATCCACCCCCAGTTCCCCGCGCAAAAACTCCACCAACCCGCGCTGCAATCCGCTCAACACCCCCTCGCGGCTGACCAGCGCCAGCTCCGTCGGCGGCAACAGCGGCAAATCCGTGCACACCCGATGTTCCGGCAACACCGCCGAAGCCGGCAGCACCGAAACCCCGAGCCCTGAGGCGACCGCCGCTTGAATGCCGGTCAGGCTGTGGCTGCCGAAGGCCACGCGCCAGGGGCGTTGCGCCACGTCGAGCAGGCGGATCGCCCGTTGCCTGTACAGGCAGCCTTGGGGAAACAATGCCAGCGGCAACACGCCAATGGATGAGTCGAATTCCGCGCCTTTGACCCAAACGAGTCGTTCCGGCCAGGTCGCCCAGGCGGGGCCGCTGTCGGGTTCGCGTTTGATCAGGGCGATGTCGATTTCGCCGCTGTCGAGGCGTTGGCGCAGGTCGAGGCTCATGCCGCTGACGGTTTCCAGCCGCGCTTGCGGGTGGCTGCGGGTGAAGCCGGCGAGGATCAGCGCCATGCGTCGGGCGTCGAAGTCTTCTGGCATGCCGATGCGCAGGATTTCCAGATCCAGGTCGCTGGCCAGGGCTTCGCTGGCCTCGGCGGACAAGGCCAGTAGTCGGCGGGCGTAATGGATCAGCAGTTCGCCGTGCTCGGTGACGCTGACGTTCAGCCCGGTGCGATCACGCAACAGCAGGGCGTGACCGACCAGGTCTTCCAGTTTGCGCACCTGTTGGCTGACCGTGGATTGGGTGCGGTGGACGCGTTCGGCGGCGCGGGTGAAGCTGCCTTCATCAACCACGCAGACGAAGGTTTTCAGCAGTTCCAGATCCAGCATGGCGGCGGTCTCGATATTGGTTTGGCAACTGACGGTTGGCTATTTATTTAATTTCACACTATCACCCCGAGTTCATAAGCTGAAGCCCTCACTTGCAGAGGAATGCCCCCATGACGTTGATCAACACACCGCGCCCGCAATGGCTGACTTTCGATTGCTACGGCACCTTGATTCAATGGGACGAAGGCCTGCGCGCCGTGGCCGAGCGGATCCTGAGCGAGAAGGGCGAACACCGGGTCGATGCCGGGCGCCTGATCGAGGTCTACGACCGCCACGAACATCGCCTGGAACAGACACCGCCGCACCGCTCGTTCCGCGAGCTGAGCACCCTCGGCCTGCAACTGGCGCTGGAGGAACTGGGGCTGGCGAGTGCCAGCCAGGACAGCCAGCGCCTGGCCGCCGCGATCCCGCAGATGCCGCCGTTTCCCGAAGTCGTCGAGACCCTCGCGCAGCTCAAGGCCAAGGGTTTCAAGCTGTGCATCGTCTCCAACACCGATGACGACATCATCGCCGGCAACGTCGCTCAACTGGGTGGTCACATCGACCGGGTGATCACCGCGCAACAGGCTGGCGCCTACAAACCGGCGCCCCGGCTGTTCGACTACGCTCATGAGCAATTGGGCGTCAGCCGCGATCAGGTGGTGCACATCTGCGCCAGCCCGATGCTCGACCACACGGCGGCCCGCGACATGCATTTTCGCTGCGTATGGATTGATCGAGGGACCGGTCGTCAGTTGCTGCCGGACTATCGACCCGACGCGATCCTCAACACGCTGGACGAAGTGCTGCCGCTGTTCGCATCCCTTGGCTGGTCATAAAGGAGGTTCGCCATGGCCCATACCCTGACCGGCAGCGCCCGACCCGCGCGTTACGCCTCGGTGAACCTCGACAGCGAAGCCATCATCACCGCTCGCCAAGAGCTGGCGGCGTGCTTTCAACTGGCGGCGCTGCACGGGTTGGAAGAGGGGATCTGCAATCACTTTTCGGCGATGTTGCCGGGGCACGCTGATCTGTTTCTGGTCAATCCCTACGGCTATGCGTTTTCCGAGGTGACGGCGCATAACCTGCTGGTCTGCGATTTCGCCGGCAACGTGGTGGACGGCGAGGGCCAGCCGGAGGCCACTGCTTTTTACATTCACGCGCGCCTGCATCAGCGACTGCCACGGGTGAAAGTTGCGTTCCACACGCACATGCCGAACGCGACGGCATTGTGCCTGCTGGAGGGGCCGCCGCTGTTGTGGCTGAGCCAGACCGCGCTGAAATTCTACGGGCGCACGGCGGTGGACGAGCATTACAACGGGCTGGCGCTGGACGCGCGTGAAGGCGACCGGATTGCCGAGATGATGGGCGATGCCGACATTCTGTTCCTCAAGAATCACGGGGTGATCGTCGCCGCCCCGACCATCGCCGAGGCCTGGGACGATCTGTATTACCTGGAGCGTGCCGCGCAAGTGCAATTGCTGGCGATGGCCACGCATCGGGTGTTGAAACCGGTGCCGCACGCGGTAGCGCAACGGGCGTACGAGCAGATGCGCGAGGGCGATCCCGAGAGTGCGCGGGCGCATCTGCACAGTGCAATGCGGCGGTTGTCGAGCCGGGGGTGAAAGCGAGGAAAACGGGCAGGCAAAAATAATTCGCGCCGCAGGTCATCCAATTGCCCTGCGCGCCGATAGCAACAGGGTCGGGATCGTCGCGGGGGCACTTGGTTGCCCCACACAACCCGGTGGGCTACGCTCACAAAATACAAGGGTTTCGGGCTTTCGCCCCTGTCGTACCTGCCCAGGACACGCTTTTGCCTATCCCCATTCACGATCCGCACCAGGCCCCCGGCGGCACTCTCAAGCGCTTGCCCCTGCGCAAGGCAGCGGTGTTGTTCATCGTTGCCGTGTGTCTGAGCCTGTCCGGCCTGCTGTATTTGCAGATCGAGCAATCGCGGCGCCAGGATCTGGCGAACGCGCAAGTGGCCTCGGCCAACCTGACCCGGGCTATGGCGCAGCAGGCCGAAGACACCTTTCTGGCGGCGGATCTGGTACTGACAGGCCTGGTCGACTGGGTTCAGGACGATGGTTATGGCGCGGCGCAGAGGCCACGCCTTCAGAAGACCCTGGCACGGCGGGTGCAGCAACTGGAGCAGTTGCACGGCATGTTCCTGTTCGACCGCGAAGGGCAGTGGGTGATTACCTCGTTCCCGGATCTGCCGCGCGGCAATGGCGTGGCGGATCGCGAGTACTTCAGGTTTCACCAGCAGAACGTGTCGGGTGTGGCACACATCGGTCCGGCGATCCGCAGCCGCGAGAACGGCGAGTGGATCATCCCGATCTCCAAGCGGGTCAGCGACCACGCCGGCAATTTTCAGGGGGTATTGCTGGCCGGGATCAAGATGTCGTACTTCGACAAGTTCTTTAAAAGCTTCAGCCTGGATGACAACGGCACCATGTTTCTTGGCCTGACCGACGGCACCGTGCTGGCTCGCCGGCCGTTCGATGAGGCCTTGATCGGCACCTCGATGGCCAAGGGCGAGATCTATCAGAAGCTGCTGCCCAATGCCACCGCCGGCACCGCGATGATCGATTCGTTGGTTGATGGTGTCACGCGCCTTTATGGTTACCGGCAGTTGGAAAGTTATCCGCTGGTGGTGTCCGCTTCGTCATCTCGGGACACGATTCTCCAGGGCTGGCACGACCGGGCTTTCCAGTCCAGCGTGATCGTGGCGCTGGTGATGCTCGGCGTGGGGCTGTTCGGCTGGGTGTTCATTCATCAGGTGCGCGATGGCGAGCGGATCGAAAAAAACCTGCGCAAGGCCCAGCGGGCGCTGGAGCAGATCGCCACCCACGACAGCCTCACCGGGCTGGCCAACCGGCGTCTGTTCGAGCGCTCGCTGGAGGTGGAGTTTGCCCGGGGCGCTCGGCAGTCGAGCCCGGTCAGCCTGATCATGCTCGATATCGATTTCTTTAAACGCTACAACGATGCCTACGGCCACGTGGCCGGTGACCATTGCCTGACGCAGGTCGCGCAGGTGGTGAAAAACTGCTGCCAGCGCAAGTCTGATCTGGCGGTGCGTTACGGCGGCGAAGAATTCGCCGTGTTGCTGCCGGACACCGACATCAACGGCGCGCTGGCGATTGCCGGGCAGATCCGTCGCAGCGTCATGGATAAACACATCGCCCACAGTGGCTCGCCCACCGGTTATCTCACGGTGAGCCTGGGTTGCTATTCGTTTATTCCGATGGGCAACGACAGTCCGGAGCTGTTCATCCAGCGTGCGGACGCGGCGCTGTATCAGGCCAAGAACGCCGGCCGCAACCGCGCGGCCGTGTTGTCGATGGACGTTGGTGTTGGCGAATTGATGCGTTCGGATCGCTGACAAAAAACCAATCGGGTTCGGACACAGGCCCTGGCCTTCACCCTGACCTGCTCTTGTTCGTTCAGCCGCCAGTGTCACCGCCGGCGGGATGACGAGCGGTCAGAAGTCCACGGTGGCGGAAACCTTCAGCGTGCGCGGCGTGCCCTGGGTCAGGTAACCGCCGTTGGCCGAGGCCCAATAGGCTTCGTTGGCGACGTTCTCCAGATTGGCCCGCAGGGTGATCTGCTTTTCATCCAGTTTGAAGGCGTAGCGCGAACCGAGGTCGAAGCGGTTCCACGCTGGAATGCTCTGGGTGTTCGCCGCGTTCAGGTACTGGCCGCCGGTGCGCAACATCCGCGCGCTGAGGGCGGCGCCTTCGAGGCCTGGAATGTCCCAGTCGGCGCCGAGGTTGAACTGGAAGCGCGGCACCCCGACGGCGCGGTTGCCGTCATTCACGCCGTTGCTGCTGCCTTCCAGTTCAGTCTTCATCAGTGTCGCGCCGCTGAGCAGGCGCAGGCCGTCGAGCGGTTCGCCGTAGACGTTGAGTTCCATGCCTTTGTTGGTCTGCTGGCCGTCGACCCGGAAGATTCCGTCCTGGGTGTAGCTCGACGGTTGCTCGATGCGATAGACGCCGAGGTTGGCGCCGTAGCTGCCCATGTCCAGGCGCACGCCGGCCTCGATCTGCTTGCTGCGCACCGGGGCGAAGGTTTCGTCGCGGTTGATCGCCGTGGTCGGCGGCGTCGGGCCCTTGGCCAGGCCTTCGATGCGGTTGGCATAGAACGACACGTGTTCCCACGGCTTGATCACCAGGCCGTAGACCGGAGTGGTGATCGACTCTTCATAACTTGAGGTGCGGGCGCCGGTGGCGGTGCTCCAGCCGTCGACTTTCAATTCCTGGCGACGCACGCCGAGGGTCAGCAGGATGCGGTCATCGACGAAGCCGAGGGTGTCGGAAATCGCCTCGCTGCGCAGGGTGTTCTTGCCGGTGATGCGCGGGTCGTTGATGTCGCTGGCGAACGAGGTGGGCGCCGGGCGCGGTTTGTCGGTGACGTTGTACAGGTTGGTGCTGTAGCGCCCGGCGGTGCTGATGGTTTCGAACGCCGAGCGCTGCTCGCCCCAGATGCCCGCCCAGCCGAGGTTCAACTGGTGCGTGACGGGGCCGGTGTCGAAACGGCCGTTGAGTCCGGCCATGGCGCTCTGGTTGTCCTCGTCGTGGGGCGAATAGAGCATGCCGCCACGGGCGCTGCCGTTGAGGTCGGTGACGGTCAGCGATGAATACACGCCATTCTCGCGGGTGTGCTTGGCGCCGCCGGAGACGTAGGCCGTCCAGTTGTCGTTCAGGTCGTACTCGGCGCGGGCCATGCCGAAGGTGTCTTCGAGTTGCGAATAGCTCCAGCTCTGGGCGTAGCTGGCATTGGCGTGCGGCACCTTGGGGGCTATGGTCAGGCTCGAATCGACGTAGATCACCGAGCGCCCCTGGTTGATGACCTGCTTCTGATAGCCGAAATCGGTCGAGACCCGCAGGCAATCGCCACGATAGTCCAGGCCGACGCTGAACAGCGACGAGCGCTGGTCTTCGTCATCGACGGCAGTATCGCCTTCGCGCTGCATCAGGTTGACCCGCGCGCCGAAGCGGTTGTCCTCGCCAAAGCGCTGGCCCAGATCCAGATGCCCGCCGACCCGGCCGTCGGCGCTGTAATCGAGGGTGACGCTGTGGGTCGGCGTGTCCATCGCGCGTTTGGGTTGCAGGTTGATCCCGCCACCGATGCCGCTGCCGCTCGGGGTCACGCCGTTGACGAACGCGTTCGGGCCTTTGAACAGTTCCACTCGGTCCAGCGCTTCGACGGCGATGATCTGCCGGGGCAGCACGCCGTACAGGCCGTTATAGGAAATGTCATCGGAGGCCAGTGGCAGCCCACGGATCATGAACATCTGCGAGAAGTTGCCGAAGCCGTTGGACTGGCGCACAGAGGCGTCGTTGAGCAACACATCGCCGACGGTCTGGGCCTGTTGATCGGCCATGGTCTTGGCGGTGTAGCTGGTGACGCTGAAGGGCAGGTCGTTGACCTCCTGGTTGCCGAGCATGCCGATCTGCGCACGGCGGGCGACCTGTTCGCCGCCGTAGGTGGCGCCGCTGTCGTCGCGCAGCGCGCTGACGTTGGTGGCGCCGAGTTCCAGTACGCCGTCCGCCGCGACTTTCGGCGCCACGGTGTAACCGTTGTGGCCGGTGCTGATCAGCTCGAAACCGCTGCCTTCCAGCAACCGGGCGAAACCGCTCTGCGCGGTGTAACTGCCTTGCAGGCCGGGGCTCTGGCGATTGCCCAGTTGCGCCGGATCGAACGACAGCGGCACGCCGACGCTGACCGCAAATTGCGCCAGCACATGGCTGAGCAGGCCGGGGCCGATGTTGACGCTGCGGCGGGCGCTTTCACTGACGCTGTCGGCGGCGTGGGCGGCGCTCGGCAGCAGGGCGCTGAAGGCCAGGGCCAGGCTCAGGTTCAGGGCCTTGAGCGCAAAATTGGCAGGGCGGGGCGATGGCATTGCGGTCATTCGGTGTTCCTGTCGGGGGCGTGGAATGGGAAGGTCTATCCACTCACCGGACGAGTCGCGAAAAGGTATCAGTGAATACGGAAAATATTTTCCGAGGGCTCAGACACGGGGCTCCACCGACAGCCAATAACGGGTCAGGCTGGTGATCTTCAGCGGCAATGTATCGCTGAGCAGACGCAGGCTGGCGTCGGTGTCGCGCAGGGAAAACGCTCCGGACACGCGCATCGCCGCCACGTCCGGATCACAGCGCAGCACGCCTGGGCGATAGCGGCTCAACTCGCCGAGTAATTCGTCCAGGCGCATGTTGCTGGCCAGCAGCATGCCTTTGTCCCAGGCCAGGGACGCAGTGTCGAAAGGTTCGGCACTGTCGAAGCCGTTGAGCTTGAAGCGCTGGCGCTCGCCGGCCTTGAGAATCGCGCTTTGCTGGAGCAATTGCGGGGTGATCTGAACCTGGCCTTCGAGCACCGACACCTGGCTGCGCGAACCCTCGGTGCGTACGCAGAATCGCGTGCCCAGTGCGCGGGCCACGCCTTGTGGGGTTTCGACAATGAACGGGCGGGCGCTGGCGTCTGCGGCGGTGTTGATCAGCACTTCGCCGTTGAGCAGCAAGACCCGACGCTCCACCGGGCTGAAGGCGATGTCCACGGCGCTGTCGGTGTTGAGCATCAACTGGGTGCCGTCCGGCAGTTGCAGGTGCTTTTGCTCGCCGACGGCGGTGCGTTGGTCGGCGGTCCATTGCTGCCACGGCACATGCTGCGAAGCGATGCCCAACGGCCCGGCCATCAACAGCAAACCGAGGCGGGTGAGGGTCTGGCGACGGCTCAAGCCCTCTTTGCGGGATGCGCGTTTCAAGGTCTGGAGCGCGACGTTGGCCGGCACGCTGCGCAAGTCCCCCAGCAACGCTTCGGCCCGCTGCCAGGCGATGGCGTGCTCGGCGCTGCGGGTGCGCCATTGGGCGATGGCCTGATGGTCGGACGGTGTCGCGGTGCCGGAATGCAGTTGCACCAGCCAGTCGGCGGCTTCGCCAAGAATCTGCGGGTTGATCATCGACGAATGCATCAGGCGACACTCAGGCAGGCAATGAACGCGGCGCGCATGTGCCGTTTGACGGTGATCAGCGAAACACTCAGGCGCGTAGCGATCTGCGCGTAGGTCAGGCCTTCGATCTGCGACAGCAGGAAGGTCTCGCGGGTCTGCTGCGGCAGTTCGCGCAGCAGTGCTTCGATGCGCCACAGGGTTTCGAGAATCAGGTAGCGGGTTTCCGGCGACGGCACTTCGGCGGCGGGCAGGTGCGCGATGGTTTCCAGATACGCGCGCTCCAGGTCCTGCCGCCGCCAGCGATCGATCATCAGGCCTTTGGCGATGTGCGTCAGCAATGCCCGGGGTTCGCTGCCCAGCGGTTTGATCACCTGACGGGTGAGCAGGCGCAAAAAGGTATCGTGCGCCAGATCGGCCGCCTCGCAGCGGTTGCCCAACTTGCGTTGCAGCCAGCCCTGCAGCCACCCGTGGTGTTCGCTGTAGAGCGTCTGGACTTGCTGATTCAACGGCTGATCGAGGGACGACATGAAGGGCAGATACTCGTTTCGGGCGTCCGTTGCCAAGGGTGCGGGCGTGAGTGCGAAAACTGTGCAATTAAGAATTGATCGCATTCTAGTGGCGCGCAACGAGTGCTGGCAATTGCCCATTCACACTTTCTTTTCTGACGCCAACGCAGTGGCCTACCCATCTTCCGGGAGATTGGCTATTTGCCGGTCCGGGTGCCGGGACTAACGTAGCCCCACATTCACTTGCCCCGGAGATCCTCGATGAAACCTCGTATCGATTTCTACACCGCGTCCCCTGATGCCCTGAAAGCGATGATGGCCCTGGAAACCGCCGTCTCGAAACTGCCGCTGGAAAAGACCCTGATCGAACTGGTCAAGCTGCGCGCTTCGCAGATCAATGGCTGCGCGTTCTGCATCGACATGCACACCGCCGACGCGATCAAGGGCGGCGAAACCCCGCGCCGGTTGTTCGCCGTGACCGCGTGGCGTGAGGCGCCGTTCTTCACCGAACGTGAACGCGCCGCGCTGCTGTGGACCGAATCCCTGACCCAACTGAGCCTGACCCACGCCCCGGACGAAGATTATGAAGCCGTCGCCGCCCAGTTCTCGCCCAAGGAAATGGTCGACCTGACGGTCGCGATCAGCACCATCAACAGCTGGAACCGCCTGGCCGTGGGCTTCCGTAAAACCCCGCAAGCCTGATCGATCAATGTGCATCGGCACTCGGCGCGGCCGGTGGCTGCACCTTGCGCATCAAGGGCACCATCGCCGTGGCGAGGCCGAAGCACACCATGATCATCAGGAACGTGTCGCCGTAGGTTTGCGTCTGCGCTTCACGGTAGGTCAGCAGCCATAGCTGACGCAGACTGGCGGTGAGGCCGACATCGCCGCTCTGACCCAGTGCGGCAAAGTTGCCGCCGACCTGGGCCAGCCACTGATTCACTGCTTCGTTGCTGCTGTTCAGATGTTCCGCCAACCGGGTGAAGTGCAGGTTGGTGCGGTCGTTGAGAATGGTCGCGCACGCCGCAATCCCGATTGCACCGCCCAGATTGCGCATCAGGTTGAACAGGCCCGAGGCATGCTTGAGCCGCGCCGGTGCCAGGCCACCCAACGTCAACGTTACCGCCGGCGGCACCGCCAGTTGCTGGGCGATCCCGCGCAGGGCTTGCGGCAGCAGCAATTCTCCGGCGCCCCAGTCGTGGGTGATCGGACTGAATTCCCACATCGACAGGGCGAACAACGCCAGCCCTGCCATCATGATCCAGCGCAGATCGATGCGATTGGCCAAAAAGGCGTACAGCGGAATCGCCATGATCTGGAACACTCCGGTGGAGAAAACCGCCAGACCAATGTCCAGCGCCCCGTAGCCGCGCACCCGGCCGAGAAACAGCGGCGTCAGGTAAATCGTCGCGAACAGGCCGATCCCGGTGACGAACGAAAAGAAGCAGCCGAGGGCGAAATTGCGATCCTTGAGCGCGCGCAGATCGACGATCGGGTTGGCCACGTGCAGCGTGCGGCCGATGAACGCCAGCCCGGCCAGGCCGCTGATCCACGCGGTGGTCAGGATCGTCTGGTCACTGAACCAGTTCCAGCGCGGGCCTTCTTCCAGGGTGTATTCCAGGCAGCCGAGAAACAGCGCCAGAAACACCATGCTCAAATAGTCCGCGCCTTTGAGCAGCGACAGTTCCGGCTGATCGATTCTGACCAGCATCGGCACCGCCACGGCGACGAAAATCCCCGGCACCAGGTTGATGTAGAACAGCCAGTGCCACGACGAAATGTCGGTGATCCAGCCGCCGATCACCGGGCCCAGGGTCGGTGCCAGCGACGCCACGGCGCCGATGGTCGCGGCGGCGATCACCCGTTGTTTGCCGGTGAAGAAAAAGAACGCCGTGGTGAACACCAGCGGAATCATCGAGCCGCCGAGAAACCCTTGCAACGCGCGGAAGGCGATCATGCTCTGGATGTTCCAGGCGATGCCGCAAAGCAGGCTGGCGAGGGTGAAACCGACCGCTGAAGCGCAGAACAGCCAGCGGGTGGAGAACACGCGGGACAGCCATCCGGACAGCGGAATCACGATGATTTCGGCGATCAGGTAGCTGGTCTGCACCCACGCGGTTTCATCGGTGCCGGCGGACAACCCGCCGCCGATGTCGCGCAGCGAGGCCGAGACGATCTGGATGTCCAGCAGCGCGATGAACATGCCGATGCACATCGTGGCGAAGGCGAACACCTTGGTCGCCGTCGCCATCTTGGCGGCATTGAATGGCTGCGCGGCGGCGGTGAGGGCGGTGCTCATGGCGCGCTGGCCACGGCGGTGGTTTCAGGCTGGGCGCGGGTGTCGACTTCAGCCGTCACCGACAGGCCCGGACGCAGATGGCCGAGCACGCCGTCGGCGGGGTCGAGCAGGATCCGCACCGGCACTCGCTGGACGATCTTGGTGAAGTTGCCGGTGGCGTTTTCCGGCGGCAGCACGCTGAATTGCGAACCGGTAGCCGGGGCGAGGCTGTCGAGGCGACCATGGAATTCCTGGCCGGACAACACGTCGGCGCGAATGCTCACGCGCTGGCCGGGTTTCATCCGCGCCAGTTGGTCTTCCTTGAAATTGGCATCGACCCACAGACCGCTGGCCGGGACCACTGATAACTGCTGCGAGCCGGCTTGGGCGTAGGCACCGACCCGCGCGCGGCGGTTGCCGATCACGCCATCAACCGGAGCGCGCAGTTCGGTGTAGCCGAGGTTCAGTTGCGCCAGATCACGCTCGGCCCGGGCTTGCTGCAGGGCGGCGCGGGCCTGTTGTTTCTGGGTTTCGATCACCGCGAGTTGGCGCTGCGCGGCCAGCAGCTCGGCCTGGGCCTTGGCGCTCAAGGCTTGCGCAGTCTTGAAGGTGGCGTCGGCCCGTTGCGCGCTTTCCACCGAGACTGCGTTGGTGGTCACCAGACGCTTGTAGCGTGCGTTGTCATCCCGCGAACGAGCGGTTTCGGCGCTGGCGGCATCAATGCCGGCGCGGGCCTGGCCGATCACTGCTTGCTGCAGCTGTTCAGTGGCGTCGAGGTTGGCCAGCAGCGCTTCTTCGGCGGCGACCGCACCTTCGGCCTTGGCCAGGTGGGCGCGGTAGTCGCGGGCGTCGAGGCGGATCAGCACGTCGCCGGCCTTCACCTTTTGGTTGTCGCTGACCAGCACTTCCTCGATGTAACCGGCGACTTTCGGCCCGATCACCGTGACGTCGCCGCCGATGTAGGCATCGTCGGTTTCCTCGAGAAATCGCCCCGTGCCCCACCAATGCACGGCATACAGGCCGGCGAATACCAGCGCGGCCAGACCCGCAGCGGGCAACAGCAGGCGTTTGAGCAGGGGAGGCTTGGGAGCACTGACCGGGGCGGTGAGATCGGGTTCTACGGTGGGCATGCTGGTCATGGCGTAATACCTGAAGAAGCGGAATGGCTATTACGGTCGTAATATGACGCGAGTAATATTTTGTGGCAATTGATTTTTATCGCCGGCCGTCAGATGGAGGGCGTTTAAAAAAAGCTGATCATTTGTTTAAGAAATGTAAGCGCTGTAGGAAGCGTCTTGCATTTGTGTAGGAAGGCTCTGACTATCACCGCAATTGATGGGGTGGCATTAAGCCAGTTGATTGCAAGGATGTTGAGTGTCGTATTCGCTTTACGC
This sequence comes from Pseudomonas sp. PHC1, assembly GCF_046487845.1. Lineage (NCBI taxonomy): Bacteria > Pseudomonadati > Pseudomonadota > Gammaproteobacteria > Pseudomonadales > Pseudomonadaceae > Pseudomonas > Pseudomonas sp. PHC1. The sequence goes on along the minus strand of NZ_JBJXHJ010000006.1, from coordinate 270,270 downwards.
AGTTTCTCGTAGTCGTTCTCTGCCGCACCCGCTGTTGTCGGCCTTGTTGCTGAGTGTATCTGCGCCCAGCGTTCTCGCCGCCGAAGCGCCAGCCTCTGGCCAGGAAGTGTTGCGCCAGCAGCAACTGCAACAGCGCGATCTGCAACAGCTGCAACTCGAACAGCGCAAGCGCCAACTGGAGCGCGGCGCGTTCGGCCCGACGCCTGCCACTGCGGCCATTCCTGAATCGATCAAACCCGACGAGCACTGCTGGCCCCTGAGCGGCACGCGCATCGGCGGCGTCACGCTGATCGACCGCGACCAACTCAACGCTCGCATTAAACCGCTTCTGGCGCCGTGCATGGGCGTCGGTCAGATCAACCATTTGCTGGCAACCCTCACCGCGCTGTACGTGGAGAAGGGCTACATCGCCAGTCGGCCGTACCTGAGCCGCGCGCCAGCGGCGGGGCAGTCGCTGGATATTCTGATCGACGAAGGCTACATCGAGTCCATCGAACTGGCCGACCAGAGCCTGCCGGTGTCCCTCGGCGGGGCGTTCCCGGGCATGCTCGGCAAGCCGCTGAACCTGCGGGATCTGGAACAGGGGCTGGATCAGTTGAATCGTCTGCGCTCGCTCGACCTGACCGCCGACATCGCCCCCGGAAGCCAGCCCGGCGCGTCAAAAATCATCCTGCGTTCGCGTACCTCCGGGCAGTCACGCTGGGCCCTCGGTGCCGGTTTCGACAACCTCGGCAGCGCCAGCACCGGCCGCGATCGCGACACGCTGAGCCTGACCCTCGACAGTCCGCTCGAACTCAACGACCTGTTGAGCCTTAGCGCCAGCGACACCCTCAACCAGGGCGACCGCTACAGCCGCAACGCCAGCCTCTACTACGCGATTCCCTACGGTTACTGGACGTTCAGCACCTTCGCCAGCCACGCCGAATACCGCGCGCCGTTCAAGCTCAGCACGGCGACCCTGTACAGCACCGGCATCACCGATCAGCTCAGCCTGCGCGCCGACCGGGTGTTGTGGCGCGACCAGAGCCACCAGCTCAGCGCCAACCTGCAACTGGCGCACAAGGACGTCGACAGCTATCTGGAAAACGTCCGCCTCGGCATCCAGAGCCCGACCCTGACCGTGGCCGAAGCCGGGCTCAATCTGTTCTGGCTCGATCGTGCGGTGTGGAATCTCGACATCAACTACGCCCAGGGCTTGCGCGGGTTCGGTGCCGACGATGATGCCGATCATCAGGTCAAGAATCTGCCCAAGGCCCAGTTTCGCAAGTACCGGGCCGGCCTCAGCCAGTGGCGCAACGGTCAGCTCGGCGCGCAAGCCTGGCAATGGCAGAGCCAACTCAATGTGCAGTACAGCCCGGATCCGTTGCCGGCGATCGAACAGTTGCTCGGCACCGACGATTCCGCCGTGCGCGGTTACCGGGTCAGCAGCGCGTCCGGCGCCAGCGGCGCGATCTGGCGCAACACCTTGCGCCTGCCGCTGCGCAGCGATTTGCCGGTGCAGCTCACCCCGCGCGTCGGCCTCGACCACGGCTGGATCAAGGCCGATCACGGCGCCTCGGGCAAACGCCTGAGCGGCGCCAGCGTCGGCCTCAACCTGGGCTGGAAAAACCTGCAAGTGGATGTCGATTACCAACGCAGCCTGAACACCCCGACCGGCCTGCACCGCGAGCCTGAAACCTGGCTGATGCGGGTCGGATTACAGATATGAACGTCAGTGAACAACAGCCATCGGGCCTGAGCGCGACAGCCGTGGCCTTCAACTCAACGCGCAACGTGATGCCGCACTACATGGAGAGTTTTTTATGCCAATGAACACCTTTGCGTTTCATCTTTCCCCACGGGGCAAACTGCGCTGGGCCATCGCCAGCCTGTTTCTGGTCGCCCACCTGCCGGGCGCCATGGCCGGCGGTGTGGTGGTCGCGCCCGGCCCCGGCGGCACCGCGCAACTGCAAACTCAGGGTGGCGTCCCGATCGTCAATATCGTCGCGCCCAACGGCTCGGGCCTGTCCCATAACCAGTTCCTCGACTACAACGTCGACCGTCAGGGCCTGGTGCTGAACAACGCCTTGCAGGCCGGGCAATCGCAGCTCGCCGGGCAACTGGCGGCCAACCCGCAATTGCAGGGCCAGGCCGCGAGCGTGATCCTCAACGAAGTGATCAGCCGCAACCCGTCGGCCATCAACGGTGCGCAGGAAATCTTCGGCCGCGCCGCCGACTACGTGCTTGCCAACCCGAACGGCATTTCGGTGAACGGCGGCAGCTTCATCAACACGCCGAACGCCAACCTGGTGGTCGGCCGTCCCGAGCTGAACGACGGCAAGCTGCAAGCTCTGAGCACCCGCGATGCCACCGGTCAGTTGCAGATCCAGGGCGGCGGCCTGCGCAATGGCGAAGGTTCGATCAACCTGATCGCGCCGCGCATCGACAGCCAGGGCGCAATCACTGCGCGTGACCAACTGAACCTCACCGTCGGGCGCAATCAGATCGACTACGCCAGCGGCCAGGTGAAGGCCGTGGACCCGGCGGGCAACACCACCGATCAACGGATCGACGCCAGCCTGTTCGGCGCGATGCAGGCCGGGCGTATCAACATCGTCAGCACCGCTGAAGGCGCGGGCGTGAAGGTCGGGGCTGTGCAAGTCGCCGGGCGCGACGGCGTGCAGATTCGGTCGGCGGGCGATTTGAGCGTCAGCGGCCAGGCGATCCCGGACAGCCTCGACGTGACCCGCGCCGGCATCCGCAGCAGCCAGGGCGACGTCGGCCTGCACAGCGGCAAGGACCTGACGCTGGCGGCCACCGATGTCAGCGGTCGCGACGTGAAGGTCGAGGCCAAACGCAACCTGACCCTGAGCACCGTCGAAAGCCGCAAGCTCCAGGAACAGCGCGAGAACTGGAACAACAGCACCCTCGGCATCACCTGGGAAACCTACGAGCGCACCCAGACCGACAGCGATTCGCGCCAGCACGGCAGCCAGATCATCGCCAGCCGCGACGCGCAGTTGGCGTCCGGTAAAGACACCGAACTGAAAGCCGCCAAGGTCGAGGCGAAGAACAACCTCAGCGTGCAAAGCGGCGGCGATCTGCGCCTGACCGCCGCCACTGAAAGCCACACCCAGACCGATCAGGGCAAGCACCGCAAACATCTGTGGAAAGCCGATTGGGACAGCAGCAGCGAAGAGCAGCGCAGCATCACCAGCCAGTTGAAGGCCGGCAACATCGCCCTGCAAACCGCCGCACTGTTGCGCGCCGAAGGCGCCGAGCTGAACAGCGCCGGCGATCTGCAACTGGCCGGCAAACAAGTGGACATCACCACCGCGACTCGCACCCATCGCAGCAGCGACAACCGCTATTCCGGTGATCTGGTCGGCGGTGGCTTTTTCGGCAAGACCGGCGATGCCGACAAGGGCCAGACCCAGCATCAGGGCAGCAAGGTCAACGCGGCCGGCAAACTGCTGGTCAAGGCTGACGACGTGCGCATCAGCGGCAGTCAGGTGCGGGGTGGCAAGGACGCCAGCGTGATCAGCGACAACGGCTCGCTGACCATCGACGGCGTGCAGGACACCTCACACAGCAACAACCACGACAAGGACAGCAAGTTCTTCGGCATCACCAAGGACGAGTCGCGCCAGAGCAGCAAGGACAGCACCACGGTGCGCAGCGAGCTGGCGTCCGACAGCAACCTCAAGCTCAAAAGCGCCAAGGACATCGAAGTCGCCGGCTCCACGGTCAAGGCTGACGGCGCGCTGGTGGCCGAGGCTGCGGGTGACGTGAACGTGCATTCCACGCAGAACACCCACGACAGCAGCAACAGCACGCAAACCCGTGGTTTCGACGCCTACGCCAAGGAGCACACGGCGGAGCAATATCGCGCCGGCGTGCATTACGCAGACAAGGCGCAAACCTTCACCGCCAACGATGTCACGCAGCAGGGTTCCAGCCTCAGCGGCGGCAGCGTACAGGTGAAGGCGGGCGGCGACGTGACACTCAAGGGCGCCGAGGTGAAATCCACCGCTGGCGACACCACGCTGAGCGGCAAGAACGTCTCGCTGCTGGCCGAGCAGGACAGCCACACCACCTCAACTGAAACCCGCAGCACCGGCGGCGGTTTCTATTACACCGGCGGCCTCGACCGCGCGGGCAGCGGTGTGGATTTCTCGCACAGTACTTCGCAGGACACCACCGCTAAAACCACTGCACAAACCACCGGCGTGCAGAGCAGCGGCAGCCTGAACATCAACGCTGACAAGCTCGCCACCGAAGGCGCGCAACTGAAGGCCGGCAACGGTCTGAACGTCGTCGCCAACCAAGTGGACAACCGTGCTGCCAGCCACACCGAAAGCAGCACCCACAGCGAGAGCAACTGGTCGGCGGACATCGGCGCCAACGTCGAGTACAAAGACATCGCCCGGCCGATTGCCGGCGCGGTGAAAGACGTGCTCGACGGCAAAGTGCCGGACAAGGACGCACTGGCCAATCTTGGTCAGCCGAACGTCGGTATCGACGTGGCAATCGGTCATGCCGGCGCCGATAAAACCGAGCAGGGCAGTAACGCCGTGGTCAGCCGGTTCGACGGCCAGACCGTGGACGTGAAGGTCGGCGGCACCCTGCACGACCAGGGCACCCAGTACAAGGCCAGCGCCGGCAAAGTGAACATCAGCGCCGATAAACTGGTGGCCGATGCCGCGAACAACACCCGCAGCAGCACCGACCATTCGGTCGATGCCAAGGTCGATGTGCGCGTCTACACCAAAACCGGTGAAGACGTGAACGTGGCCGGCAGCGGCGCGGGTGGCAGCAGCCAGTCGAGCAAGAACAGCGCCACGGCGGTGGTCGGCGGTTATGCTGGCAATCAGGGTGTGAACATCAATGTTGGCGGCGACGCACAGTTCGAAGGCAGCCGTTTCGACGGCGGGCAGGGCGGTGTCAGCGTCAAGACCGGCGGTGACCTGGCCCTGAATCAGGCCAACGATCGCCAGAGCAGTGACAGCTCCAGCCTGCGCGGCAATGGCTCGCTGACCGTCGGCACCTTGCCGGGCACCGACGGCACCAATGTCGATCTCGGCGCCGGGTTCCAGCTCGATCACGAGGACAACAAAACCAGCGACAGCCAGGCCCATGTCGCCAGCCTCAGCGGCAACGGCCCGGTGCAATTGAGCAGCGGCGGCAATCAGGTGCAACAAGGCACGAAGATCGACAGCGCCGGTGCCATCGACCTGAAGGCGGACGGCAAGCTCGACCTGCAAGCGGCCACCGACTCGCACGTCGCCAACGGCAGCCATCTCGGCGGCGGCCTGAAGGCGGGTGGCAGCAAGACCAGCAGCGAGAAGAGCCGCGATCAGGGCGGCAACCTCAGCGGCAACTTCAACGTCGGCCGGGTCAACGAGAACACCCAGACCCTCAGCGGTGGCCAGCTCAACAGCCAGAACGGCATCGCGTTGAGCGGCGATTCGGTGCACCTGCAAGGCACTCAGGTCAGCGCGCCAAACGTCAACATCGACGCGCAGAAGGGCGGTTTCGTTCAGGAGTCTGCACAGTCAACCGACAGCCGCAACAACTGGAATGTGGCGTTGAACGCCGGTGGCAATCTGAGCAAAAGCACCCCGACCGCCGCCGATGAAAAAGTCAGCAGCGATCACGGCTTCAGTGCCGGGGCCAAAGTCGGCGTGGATTACCTGCAAGGCACCACCCAGCAGAACAGCCAGATCAAGGCTGACACTGTGGTGTTGAACAGCGGCGGCGATGCAAGCCTGGATGGTGCGAGGATTGATGCGCGCAATGTCAGCGGCAACGTGGCGGGTGATCTCTCGGTCGAAAGCCGTCAGGACTCCAGCACTCACGCCAAGGTTGATGTGGATCTGGGCCTGACCGCCAAGAAGACACCGGCCGATGACAAGGGAAAGCTGGCTGGCACCGACTACAAACCAACGCTGAAAGTGGACGGGGAATACGCGCACAAGGACAGCGTCAAACAGGCCTCCGGCATCAGCGCTAGTCAGGGTGTGAACCTCACTGTCGGCGGCGCTACGCAGCTGACCGGTGCGCGGATTTCCGCCACCGAAGGCAAGGTCGATCTGGGCGGTTCGAAGGTCAGCAGCCGCGACCTGAACAACCGTGGTTTCGGTGTGAAGGCCGGCCTGGACCTGCCGCAGAAAACCGAGGAAAGCGCACCGAAGGTGTCCCTTGATAACGGCAACCTGAAAGTCGGTCCGGTGACTCTGAGCGGTCACCTGGACAGTCAGGTTCTTCAGGCCGGGATCGACAAGAAAGGCTGAGTGCTTACTGGTTGGAGGTGGCGAGTGTTGCCTCCACTGTCAATCCCTGTGGGAGCGGCCTGCACGCGATCGCGATGTGTCAGTCAACCATGGTGTTGCTGACGAGCCGCGAGCTCGAGCAGGCTTGCTCCCACATTTTTTTGTGCGGCAGAAACCGCCATGAGCCTGGCGTGTCGCGGTCTGTTGGAAAAAATGCCGGATGACGACTAGCGTCATGAAACGGATGCTCACTGCAAGGGACTGACGGAGTGCGATTTCATGGGCAAGAAGTTCGGCAGCAGTTGGTGGATCGATGAAGGGGTGTTGATGTCGGATGAGCGGGCGCAGGATCTTGCGGCGGCCGCCGATCATTTTCCGGACGAATACGACCCGATGATCTTTCTCACTGGCGATGCCCACCGGGAACCTCCATTTCAGTGGGCAGCGCAGGGCGTCTGGGCAGACTTTTTCGGCCCGTTGATCGAAGACAACAAGATCGTCTGCCATGTCGAACAGTATCCACAGGCCGTCTCGCGTCAGTCGGTGCCGCCGCTGTTCGCGCCGGTTTTCGACCGGGGCAAGGTTTTCGGCTGGGAGCACAAGGTGTTCCCGATTCTCGAAAACCTGATGAAGAACTACTTCAACAAAGCCCATGACTTTCCAGCCAATGTCAACGTTGCATTCGTCCGAGGCATGCTGGACGACTGCAAAAAAGTCGCGGACATGGGGTTTCTCAAGACTGAGTACAAGGCCCTCGTCGACTTTGCCAGGCCCTATGTGGGGGAGAGGACCGGGTTCGAGAAATTCCAGGCTCTGTTCGGTTCCGCTCCATCCCCGAACACGCTGCTGTCGGCCAAGGACGGCGGCCAGTTCAAGGAACTCTATTCGAACTACGTGAAGGCCGGCATGGGGTTGCGCACGGGCATTCATCCCTACATCGCGCCTTCGATCCAGCACCTCATCGACACTTATCGTGACCACCTGCACCTGATTACTTGCGGCGATGCCCACCTGCTGGTCAATCCCCTGTATCAGTACCTGCACCCACCGGTGGGCTGCTTCGGGATTGTCGACCCGGATCAGGGCAAAAGCGTTGGCAAGGTCAAAGGCAAATAGGCTGTTTGCATCCTCTTGTCGAGGGACCCAGGAATGATTTGCCGGGCTTAATAGGAAGTATTACCATTCACGCCCCTTTCCTCAGCACGCCGCAATGATCCCCATGCTGCCCCGCAGACCCGGCTTTCTCGAGCATTACGAAGAGTTGATCGGCACCTGGACCCGTCGCCTGCGCAATCGCTCGCAGGCCGAGGATCTGGCGCACGACACTTTTGTGCGGGTGCTCGAATCCGATTCGTCGGCGGTGCAGCAACCCCGGGCGTATCTGCATCAGACGGCGCGCAACATCGCGGTGGATGGCTATCGGCGTCAGGACCGGCGGGGGGCCATGGAGTCGGAGGCGATCGATCTCAGTGAGTCGCCGACCGGCGACCCGGAGCATTACATGCATGCGATCCAGCTGGCCGATTCCATCGAACGGGCGCTCACGGAGCTTCCGGTCAACTGCCGACGGATTTTCGTCTGGCAGAAGATCGAGGGCCTGACCCAGGCGGAAATCGCCGAACGGCTGGGCCTGTCCAGGAACATGGTGGAAAAGTATATGATCCGCACCCTGCGGCATCTGCGTGATCGCCTGGACGGGGCGCAATCATGAGCCGTGGCGTCTTTTCATCCCCAGCCAAACAGGACATTCCATGATGGATACTCGTGATTGCGCGTGCGGGCAAACAACGGTGCGCGATGACGCGGCACGCTGGTTTGTGCGTTTGCAGGAGCCAGCGGTCGATGCCGAACAATACCGGAACTTCGAGGCCTGGCTGAACGAACATCCCCAGCACCGTGACGAATTTCAGTTGCTGCAAGGCTTGTGGACGGCGGCAGATCTGCTGCCGGCGCCACGGCTCAAGGCCCTGTGCGAAACCCCGCCGGCGCGGCGCCAACGCCGTCCATTATTGCGTTATGCCGTGGCGGCCAGTGTGGTGGCGGTGGCGCTCGGGCTTGGTCTGTTCAGCGGTCTGAATCATCCGCAGGGTTACAGCGCCGAGTTCGTCACCGCGCTCGGCGAGCGCAAGCATGTGGCGCTGCCGGACGGTTCGATGATCGACCTCAACAGCCGCAGCCGTCTGCAGGTGCGGTTTGAAAAGGATCGACGGCTCATCGAACTGACCGAGGGCGAAGCGATGTTCAGCGTCGAACACGACACGTCCCGCCCGTTCGTGGTCGAGGCCGGCAGCGGCAAGGTCACGGTCACGGGCACCCGCTTCGATGTGCGCCGCGACGTGACCCAGACCCGGGTCGCCGTGGAGCAGGGCACGGTCAAGGTGCAGGGCCGTGATGCGGCCGATGCCGATTTCATCAGCCTGACCGCCGGCCTCGGCACGCGGATCGATGCCCAGGGCAAAGTGGCGCCAGCCTATGCGGTCAACCCGGCGGAACTGACGGCCTGGCGCAGCGGCAAACTGGTGTTCAACAACGCCAGCCTCAGCGAAGTCGCCGAGCAAGTGTCGCGTTATCGCGACAAGCCGCTGACAGTCGCCAACCCCGCCGTGGCCAATTTGCGTCTGACCAGCGTGTTCAAATCCGATAACACCGATGCCTTGCTCAAGGCCTTGCCGAGCATCCTTCCGGTGGCCGTGCGCACCCTTGCCGACGGCAGCCAGGAAATAATTTCAAAATAAAATTCAGGTTTTTTTCGAGTTCGTCGTCTTCCTGTTCAACTGCAACTGGTTTGCATTAACAGCCGCACACTCTTGCGATCCACAGGACTCCGTTCGACGTGAAAAACTCCACCGCCAAAAACAAAAAATCACCTTGGTTGCCGCTAGCGCTCGCGTTGGCGGTCAACGCCGCCATGCCGATGGCTTTCGCCGCCGAAGCCATTCACATCCGCGCACAGCCGCTGGGTCAGGCCTTGAGCGAACTGGGTCAGCAAACGTCCTTGCAGGTGTTTTTCAGCCCGGACCTGGTCGCCGGCAAACAGGCGCCAGCCGTGGACGGTAACCTTTCTCCGGAGCAGGCCCTGCGCCAGTTGCTGCAAGGCAGCGGTCTGGATTATCAGATCAATGAAGGTTCAGTGACGCTGTCGCCGGCCCCGACTGCCGCCGCCACCGGCCCGCTGGAGCTGGGCGTGACCGACATCAAAGTGGTCGGCGACTGGCTGGGTGACGCCGACGCCGCCGTGGTGCAGAACCACCCCGGCGCGCGCACGGTGATCCGCCGCGAAGCGATGGTCGAGCAGGGCGCCATGAACGTCGGCGACGTGTTGCGCCGTGTGCCGGGCGTGCAGGTGCAGGAAGCCAACGGCACCGGCGGCAGCGATATTTCGCTGAACGTCGGCGTGCGGGGTCTGACTTCGCGCCTATCGCCGCGCTCGACGGTGTTGATCGACGGCGTGCCGGCCGCTTTTGCCCCGTACGGCCAGCCGCAGCTGTCGATGGCGCCGATCTCTTCCGGCAACCTCGACAGCATTGACGTGGTCCGGGGTGCCGGCTCCGTGCGTTACGGGCCGCAGAACGTCGGCGGCGTGATCAACTTCGTGACCCGCGCGATCCCGGAAAAAACCACCGGTGAAATCGGAACCACTCTGGAAACCTCGCAGCACGGTGGCTGGAAACACATCGATACCGCATTTCTCGGCGGCACCGCCGACAACGGCATCGGCATGGCGCTGTTGTACTCGGGCGTCAACGGCAACGGTTACCGCGAGCGCAACAACGGCAACGACATCGACGACGTGATCCTCAAGACCCATTGGGCGCCGACCGATCAGGACGATTTCAGCCTCAACTTCCACTACTACGACGCCAGCGCTGACATGCCCGGTGGCCTGACGCAGAAGCAGTACGACGACAAACCGTTCCAGTCCGACCGTGACTACGACGGCTTCAGCGGCCGCCGCAAGGACGTGTCGTTCAAGTGGATCCGGCAGATCGACGAGCGTACTCAGGCCGAAGTGCTGACCTACTATTCCGACAGCTTTCGCGGCAGCACCATCGCCGCCCGCGATCAGAAAACCCTCAGCACGTTCCCGCGTTCCTACTACACGCTGGGCATTGAGCCGCGTGTCTCGCGCGTGTTTGACGTCGGCCCGACCACCCAGGAAGTCAGCGTCGGTTACCGTTATTTGAAAGAAGCGATGCACGAGCAATCGAGCCGTCTGGCGCTGGTCAACAATGTGCCGGTGGTTACCAAGACCTCCGACGGTCACGTGTTCCAGGATCGCACTGGTGGCACCGAGGCCAACGCGGTGTACATCGACAACAAGATCGACGTCGGCAACTGGACCGTGACCCCGGGCATTCGCTTCGAGCACATCAGCACCGACTGGCACGACCGCGCCGTGCTCGACACCGCCGGCAAACGCGTCCCGGAGAAAAACCGCAGCATCGAAAGCAACGAGCCGCTGCCGGCCCTGAGCGTGATGTATCACCTGTCCGATGCGTGGAAATTGTTCGCCAACTACGAGACCTCGTTCGGCAGCCTGCAATACTTCCAGCTCGGCCAGGGCGGCTCGGGTGACCAGACCGCCAATGGCCTGGAACCTGAGAAAGCCAAGACCTACGAAATCGGCACGCGCTACAACGATGATGTGTGGGGCGGGGAAGTGACGCTGTTCTACATCGACTTCGATGACGAACTGCAATACATCAGCAACGACGTGGGCTGGACCAACCTTGGCGCGACCAAGCACCAGGGTATCGAAGCGTCGGTGCACTACGACATGGCAGCGCTTGACCCGCGTCTCGACGGCCTGACCGCCAACGCCGGTTTCACTTACACCCGCGCGACTTATGAAGGCGAGATCCCGGGATTCAAGGGTCGCGACCTGCCGTTCTACTCCCGCCAGGTGGCGACCGTCGGCTTGCGTTACGACATCAACCGCTGGACCTACAACATCGACGGTTTTGCCCAGTCCAAACAGCGCTCGCCGGGCACCGGCGTGAATGCTGATGGCAGCTTCAATGGCAATTACATCACCGAAGGCACGGCGGACGGTCAGTACGGCGACATTCCGGGCTACGTGACCTGGAACGTGCGCGGCGGCTATGACTTCGGTTCGCAGCTCTCCAACCTGAAACTCGGCGCCGGGGTGAAAAACATCTTCGACAAGCAGTACTTCACTCGCTCCAGCGACAACAACTCGGGGATTTACGTGGGCACGCCGCGGACGTTCTTCGTGCAGGCCAGCGTCGGTTTCTGATCTGCACTGATTGTTCCCACGTCGAATCGTCTGCGTGGGAACGATCTGAACAGATCAGATCAGTCTCAGACCTTCAGCGCTTTCCCACCGATCGCCACCGCCACCAGCAACGTCGCCATCAACCCGAACGCAAAACTCAGGCTGCTGGCGTGCGCGACAAATCCGATCACCGCCGGCCCCGCCAGAATCCCCGCATACCCCAGCGTAGTGATTGCCGGCACGGCGATGCTTTCCGGCATCACCGTCTGCTTGCCCACCGCCGTGTACAGCACCGGTACGATGTTCGAACAGCCGGCGCCGACCAGCGCATAACCCAGCAGCGCGGCTTGCCAGCTCGGGGCGAAGGTCGCCAGAAACAATCCCGCCGCCGCCAGCAGACCGCCAAACAGAATGATCCGGGTCGCACCCAATGCGCGGACGATCCGGTCACCGGTCAAACGGCCGGCCGTCATGGTCAATGCGAACGCTGCGTAACCCAATCCCGCATAGGCCGTGTCGATTCCGCGCTCCTGCGCCAGGAACACCGCGCTCCAGTCCAGCGCTGCGCCTTCGGTGAGGAACACGATGAAGCACATGCCGCCGATGAACAGCACGATCCCGTGGGGCACCGCAAACGCCGGCCCCGAGCTTTCACTGCCGTAAGGCAGCATGTGCGGCACCGCCATGAACAACGCCGCGATCAGCACCACGACCACCACCAGCATCGCCGCCAGCGGCGACAGCCCGAGACCGAGCAGGGCACTGACGCCCGCCGCGCCGACGATCCCGCCGAGGCTGAACAGGCCATGAAACCCCGACATCATGTTCTTGCCGCTGGCCCGCTCGACGATCACCGCTTGCAGGTTCACCGTCGAATCCACCGTGCCGAGCCCGGCACCGAACATGAACAGCGTGGCGATCAACGCCGGGATCGACGACACCGTCGCCAGCAACGGCAACGCCGCGCAGATCAGCAGCGTGCCGCCGGTGGCCACCTTGCGGCAGCCAAACCGGGTGGCCAGAATCCCTGCCAGCGGCATCGCCAGAATCGAACCGACGCCCAGGCACAGTAGCAACAACCCCAGCGTCCCTTCATCGAGCCCGGCCCGTGCCTTGGCGTAAGGCACCAGCGGCGCCCACGCGGCAATGCCGAGCCCGGCGATGAAGAAGGCGATACGTGTGGACATCTGTTGCAGACGTCCGGGGGCGAGGGGAGGCGGGGTGTTGATGGCAGTCATGAAACGTCCTTGGTCTTGCGGTCAATGGCGTGATGCAGGGCAACATCGTTGCACATCAGTCCATGGGCCGCGACCTTGAGTTCCCGATCAGGCTGATCGGCGAGAACGGCTCACTGCTCGCGAATGCTTTGCGTCAACTTCAAAAAGCGCGGTACGACCGACTCGGGCGGCGGCACCAGATCTTTCAGGCCGTCGGTGCCTTTCTGGAAAGTGAACATCTGCGCTGCGATCAGCGGGCTCGCCAGACCGCCGACATGGGCGATGGCGAACCAGGCGCGATCCTGTTCGGTGGTTTCCGGGCGAGGGTCCAGACGCCAGCCTTCGAGGGTGGTCATGCGGTCGCCGATGTAGAACTTCTCCATGATCTTCGACTTTTTCCAGATCTCGGCGTCGTAGCCGGGGCGGTAGTCGGTGTCGTAGGTGCCGTCGGTGGGTTTGGCGTGGTTGCCGAGTGAGGCATTGATAAGACTCATGATCACGTTGGGCGTGCTGGTGAAGCGCAGGCTGTTCTTGACGTTGAAACCGGTTTTGCCGTCGTCATGGATAAAGCCGTAGGGCATACAGACGCCGGGGCCTTCGGGCACTTGATAGAGGTCGCGGGCTTCGAAGCGGGCGGCAAGGTCCTTGATCCGTTGTGCGGAGTTTTCGGTGGGTTTGTTCATGTTGAAGTAGAACACCCGGTTGTTGCGCCAAAGGAGGAATTCGTAGGGGATATTTTCGCTGCCCATGACATAGGAGTCGGGGATACCTAGATCGTGTTCGTATTTTTTTACTTTGGGTATTTGCTCTTCCAGTTTTTTTATTTGTTCCTCCTGCCTTTTCACCATGTCATGGGAATAGTTCATCTCCTTGATCGATACCAAAAGGTCCTTGTTGGTTTCAAGCTTGTCCTCTAGGCGTTTTTTGTAGAGTTCGGTCTCGTGGACAATGGCGTTGCGTTGTTTTTCAAAGTTTTCCCGTGTCGTGGCATCGCTGACTCTGATGGTCAGTTCGTCAAAGTCATAACTAACGTAGTCGCCCACCGCATGCACGTTTTTGGAAAACACGTGTCCTCCTGCACCTTTCATGTTGCTACGCTCGATAGCAAACGTTGCCCACTCGAATGCTTCCGGTGACTCGAATCTGGTACGGCCCAGACACTCGTGCAGGGCAGGCTCAGCTAGGGCTGATTGGGTGCCCAGCAGCAGGCTGGCAAAGGTGGCGATGATTCGTGTCATGAACTGTGCTCATTTCGATTGGGCGTTTCGCTCACACTTGCGATGTGTACGTCGCTCTTTCTGTCTTCGTTGTGAGCGATGATCGTCAGGTTCAATCCTGAGTCATTGTTCTCACCTTTGGTCCAGCCGATTGGTAGGGCAGTAATGAAGCCCTTGATGCCCATGGGAGCGGAATAGGTTTTCACCCCAGCCCATGTCTTGCTCTCCCAAAATCCCTCTTCATGTGGCAAACAGTCCGCCAGTTTTCCACCACGTTTATGATCATCTGGGGAGCGATATGTCCACGTTGGCCAGATTGATGCTGGCATATCCCCGGAGGGCTCAGACGCTGTCGTTGGATCAACAAGTATTTGCACCTGACTGATACTCTGAGGAATGAAGTTGAAGGACTGCTCGTAAGCCTCCGAATTATCCTTGGCGCGCTTCTGAATATCTCGCCAGGTTTTTTCTGCAGCAGGCTGATCGAGAACTTCGTCCGAAACAGTGAAGTGAGCCACGGGGCCATCTTTCTTCGCCTGACTCATCCCGAAATGCTTCTTCCACAAATCCTTGCGCAACTTATTGATAGTTTTCCCTACTTTCTGATTGTGCTTGCCGTCCAGCTTCGCTTCAGTCGATTCGCTATCGCGCACAATGACTGCCAGTTCTGAGTCACGTGTCCCGCATTGACTGCGGTCATTGATATTGGCGCTGCCGAGAATCGCCACCCGATCATCCGCAATCAACAACTTGCTGTGCACGTATATCTGTTCAGTGACGACTCTATCACCGAGGGTGGCCCAAGTCCGAAGGTTCAGCAGGGTCAAATATTTTGACCAGTTCTGTTGCGCATAAACTGGCCTATTTTTGCTATCCAACCGCTGAATAATCTTCCCAGCCTCTTCCTTGCTCGCCCCGCGATCCATCATGTCCTTCATCGCCATGTGCCGTTGAATGCGTTTGACCAGACTCTGTTCGCCAAACACCAGACTTTGCATCGTCAGGTGAACCTGGTGCATGAGGTTCAGCACATTCAGCGCGCCTTCCGGGTGCACCGGCAAAATCAGGTACACGTGAAAAGGACGGTTTTCGGCAATCGCCCGGCCGATCCGGTCGGCCAG
Source organism: Pseudomonas sp. PHC1 (assembly GCF_046487845.1). Taxonomy (NCBI): domain Bacteria; kingdom Pseudomonadati; phylum Pseudomonadota; class Gammaproteobacteria; order Pseudomonadales; family Pseudomonadaceae; genus Pseudomonas; species Pseudomonas sp. PHC1. The sequence continues at coordinate 255,228 of NZ_JBJXHJ010000006.1, read as the reverse complement.
CGCCTTGCCAATGGTGTTGGTGAGCTTCTGTTCTTTCCCCAGTTTCTGCGTCAACCAGCCCTGTGCGTTGGTCTGCCAGATCGCCAGGAAACTTTTGAGAAAGGTGCGGGCCTCTTCGCCGGGCTCCTTGCTGATGGCGTTGACCTCTTTCCAGTCGATCTGGGTGAAGTCCTGGTCTTCCATCGCTTCACGCAATTTGATGCGGGCGACGAAATTCTCGTTCAAGGTGGACGGGTCGCGCAGGCTGGCCATCGGGCCGGACAGCGGCCGCCCTTCCGCCAGTTCGCCCTCGTCACCGAAGTCGGTCTGGAAGAACTGGTTCTCGATGTAGATGAAGTGCTGGGCACTGGAAATGGTCTGCAGCATGGCGCGCAGGCAGTTGTCCTGGACCCCGCCGACGTTGAAACCCTCGGGCAGCGGCAGATTGACCTTGGCCAGGTGTCGACCCTTGGCCTCTTGAGTGGTCATGGCGGCTGAAGCGCTGCGTAACACTTGAACACTGACGCCGCCTTGCGCGGTCTGCGGTGGTGCCGGCAGGGTCGGGGCCTGATCGATCCAGACCGGTTCGGGCATGGGCAGCTTCAGGTTGATCTGATTGTTGAGATCCAGGTGGTGGGGCAGGCCGGCGTCCCTGACCAGAGTGTTGACCCACTCCATCAGGGCGACGATGACGGTGGTTTTTTCCAGGCTCTTGAGCTCGGCGATGTAAGCCTGTTGTCCGTTCCAGCGATCGATGAAGTTGCGCGACAGGTCGTACACCGACGGCCCTTCGATACGGCTGTGAACGTCCTGCCACGGCATGCGCGGCTGGTCCTTGTCCAGCCGGCTGTAATCTGACGAAGCCAGTGGCTGCGGTTTGTGCTTGAGATACTCAAAGGGCTCCCGGTGATTGGCCACGCGGTCTTGCAGCAGCGCGTAAAAGTGCCCGAGCAATGAGGTGGTCAATTGGCCGATGTTGTTCAGCCAGCCCATTTTCTCTGCGGGCATCGCGTCGTAACCCTTGTCGCAGAACATGGCGACAAGGCGGCCGAGATCGGTCGAGTTCGTCCAGTTGTTGATCAGCTCGTAACTCTTCAGACGCAGCGAAGCCTGCAAATTGCCGGCGCTGGTTTCGACCTCGCGAATCCAGACTTGGGCCTGGCCCTTGAGCGGTTCGGCAAGCGGCAGACGTGTCCAGTTGTGTTTGATCAGCGCTGTGATATTGCGGATGGCCGCGTCGTTCAGATACTCCCTGGGCCTGGCCAAGGGGTCGATGGAGGACGCGTATTCCTTCAGACTTTTGCCCGCCTTCATTGCCCGATCCAGAACGGGCAGGGGCGGGCTGGCGAAGAAGTTCTGAATCGCCGCGACGGCGTTGATCACGGTAGCGCGACGGGGCAACGCCAGTTTGACATTGGTTTTTTCTGTGCCGATGGTCGTTTCTGCCAGCGGTTTGGACAGATCGAACAGCGTGCCCAACAGCAGGCCGGCTCGACTGACGTGCTTGTCCATGTCCATCCAGCCCAGATGCGGAATCCCCGGGTTATACGCGTCGTTACCCTTGCGGTCGCTGGCATCCAGGCTGAAGTTGTTGTCGTCACGACGCCCGTACGCCAGGTCGATACCGCCGACATAACCGATTTTGTTGTCGATCACCACGCACTTCTGGTGATGGGAAAAAGTCGAGCCCAGGCCCTTCATGTCGCTTTGCTGGATGGCCGGTGTGCAGAAGGCACGCGGCACTTTCAGCCCGGCGTTGAGCTGGAAAACCGCCAGCATGGTTTCGAAGTCATGAGTGCCGACGCTGGCCGCCGGGCTCAGCCACGGCATGACGTAGATTTTCAGACCGGGCTTTTTCAGGGCATTGCTCAGGCATTCCCACAGGGTTTGCTTGCCGTCCAGGGTTACGTCGTAGTTGACCTGCCAGCCAGTGATGAAAATCGAGGTTTCGGCCTTGGCGATTTCCTTGGCCAGATCCTTGTAGTAATCCTCGCCAGTGGTGAAAAAGCGCACCTGGTTACCACTGCGCTTGGGCGCGAAGGCGGACTTGTCCTGAATGAAAAAGTCCGGCGCATTCACGGCGGGCAGGGCTTTGCCGGCGGCGGTGTTGATCTGGCTGACTTCCTTGTGGCGAACGCCGTTGTAGGGGGTAGCGGAATCCGTCATGGTCATTCGTCCGTGCTGTGCAGTCGGCTGTACAAGTCGCCGTCGGTGAGCAAGTCCTGCTTGCTGCGTTCGTTGCTGGCGGCATTGATGGTGCGGTGGCGGGTGCTGTCATGAAAGTCGAGAGCGGCGAGGGCGAAGCGCTCCTTGTCCGCGTCCGCCGGTTCGTCGTGCAGGGCCACGGGCACCCGTTGCCCCGGATAGCACAGCCACAACGGGCCGGCTTCGGCATAGGCTTTGGAAAGTTTCAGGCGTTGCGGTTCGTCAATGTTGACGCGTCCGTTCTCGTCGGTCTGACCTTCGAGCAATGGCTCATCCACGCCGTCCTGGACGATCTGCCAGAGGGTGTGGGCCAGCGGGAAGCCTTCATCGCCGGGCACATCGGTCAGGGTAATGTCGAAGAAATATTCCCGTGGCTCGGGCCTGGTCGGCAATACGCCGGGTTGCGCGGGCGCCATGAGGTTGCCGGCCTTGGCCGACGCTGCGGGAACCGGCAACAGCGGCATCAGGATCGCAATCCCGGAACCTGTTCCCGCCGAGCCACCGGCGTTGATCTTCACCACCGGCCCGACCACGGTAATGCCGCCGCCATCGAGTTTGATGAAGCTGCCGCCCGCCTGGAGGGTCAGTTCGCTGCCGGCCTCGATGACCATTTTGTCACCGGCCTTGAGATGGATTTCCTTGCCCGCGCTGGTCAGTTGCGCGGTGCCGAGCTTGATGTGCTGGTTCTGCTTTACCGTGAGGTGGTCGCTGGTTTTCACCTCCACTTTGCGATCGGAAATCGTGGTGCGGTGTTCTTCAGCCTTCAGCTCGGTGTAGCTGTTCTTCACCACCGTGTCGTGACGTTCATTGCCGACCCGAATCTTCTGGTCGTGTTCGACGTTTTCATCCCAGTCGCGCTGGGCGTGGATGAAGATTTGTTCGGCGCCTTTTTTGTCTTCGATGCGCAGTTCGTTGTAGCCACCGCCGCCCGGGGAGCTGAGGGTTTTGAAGACGCTGCGGGTTTTGTTTACCGGCAAGGCGTACGGCACCGGGTTTTCCTTGTGGTACAGGCAGCCGGTGACCAACGGTTGATCGGGGTCGCCTTCGAGGAAGGTGACGAGGACTTCCATGCCGATGCGCGGGATGGAGATGGCGCCGTAGCGGTCGCCGGCCCAGGAGCTGGAGACGCGCAGCCAGCAGCTGGTCTTGTCGTCGGCCAGGCCTTCGCGGTCCCAGTGGAACTGCACTTTGATGCGGCCGTACTGGTCGCAATGGATTTCTTCGCCTTTGGGGCCGGTGACCATGGCGGTCTGGCTGCCGAGCACGCGGGGTTTCGGGTGTTCGAGGGCCGGGCGGTAGAACACGTCCCACGGGGTGGCGAGGAAGCGGTTGCGGTAGCCCTGGTGGAAGTCGTCCTTGTGGTCGGTGGTGTCGCTGGTCACCGATTCTTCGAGGACTTGCGGCTGTTTGCCTTCGTGGAAGATTTCGGTGAGCAGCCACAGGTCGTTCCACTCGCTGCGCGGGTGGTCGGACATTTCCATGAAGTGGCCGCTGACCAGTCGGGTCTGGTCGCCGCGACCTTCGGCCTGACGATAATCAGCGCGATGGCGCTCGAGGGCGCGCTGGCTGAGGAACTTGCCGCGGGCGCGGTCGATGAAGCGGCCGGGGTAGTCGTAGTCTTCCAGATCCGGTTCGGTGCTCTCGCCATCCGGCTTACTCTCTGGTTTAAAAGCCGCTTCCATTTGCAGGCGCGGTTTTTCGAAGTCGTAGTCGCGGCGGGTGGTGCGGCTGGTGCGGGTTTCCAGACGCAGCTTGAAGCCTTTGATCACCGGTTCTTCGGCGACCATGCCGCTGCCCTGCACGTACGCGGTCGGCTGGCCGAGATTGGGGAACACGGTCTGGTCATCGCCGAACACCAGCAGATGGCCCTTCTTGCTGTGCTGGAAGTGGTAGTGAATGCCTTCCTCTTCGCACAGACGCTGGACGAAATGCAGGTCGGTTTCGTCGTACTGCACGCAGTAGTCGCGATCCGGGCACGGCTGGCTGAGCTGGAAACTGTAGGCGTTGCCTTTGATGCCGTGCTCGTCGAGGATCAGCGCGATGATTTTCGGCGCCGACATCTGCTGGTAGATGCGCTGGTTGGTGCGGTGATGCAGGTATTGCAGCTGCGGCACCAGCGAAACCTTGTAGCGGGTCAGGCGCTTGCCGGCATCGCCTTGGGCGACACGGTAGATCTGACCGTGGATGCCGGAGCCTTGCGGATCGAGGGCGAGGAACGCCTGTTTGTGCAGGAGTTTTTCCAGGTCCAGATCCGGGTTTTCGCTGACCAGTTCCAGGTCGAAACGGAACGGCTGGCTGATGCCTTCGGTGCCGGTGAACGACAGGACTTGCAGGTCGCCCACGTAATCTTCAACGGTCAGGCTGAAGTGCGTTTCGTTGGCTGGACTGAACATGTGACGCTCCTTGAGGTGAAACGAAATCTCCTGAAAGTTCTACCGTCGGCGAAAGCCTGATCCAGAACCGAGTCGGATCATAAAGGCTTAAAGTTGCGCAAAAAGTTGCGCACATACCCTGAAGGCCACGGTTTATAAGGGCTGTTTGAAGTTGCTACGAGATGTTTCTTGGCAAAGTGATATCACTTTTGCTGATGTTTCCACGTGATTGTCGATCCCGTCAGGCAGTAGAGTGGAGCGCTGACAGGAACCTGAGCGCAGGAAAACAGATGGCGAAGTTCTACGATGCACGGGGCAATATCTACGGCGTGGTTTCACCCCGACAAGTATGCGAGGCGGGCATCACCCTGCCGGCCAGCGCTGAAGACGCCGCTTCCTCCAGAGCAGCGTGGAGCGAGCGGGTCATAGAGACATTTTGCCAATGGCCGGACGGGATTCGTCCCGCCGGCGCCAAACACCATCGCAGCGATGGCTTGCTGATCGGCCCGTTTCAATCGTCGCCACCTTTCGATCTGCTGATCGTCAACACCGACGGCACGCTGGCCGAGCGGAGTGGCAACGGTTTGACGATTTTCTCCCAGGCGCTGCTTGAACAAGGTTTGATGCCGCAAGAGGGCGCGATGCTGCGGGTGCATCACGACAAACAGGATGCGCCGTCGCCTGTGCCGACCACGGTCAAACCGGCTGTAGTGGCAGGCGTGCAAGGCTTCTGGCTGGATCTCGGCCAGCCCGGTTTCGGCCCGGCAGCGGTCGGTGCGCTTGGCGTTGAACCCGTGTCTTTAAATGGTGTTGAGGTCAATCGCATCGAGCCACTGGCACAACTCGATACCGCTTGGACGCACAGCCAGTTCGTGCGAATCGGCAATCCGCATTGCGTGACGCTGGTGCAGGATGAAGCCGCATTGCCGAGCAACGCACAGATGCTTGAATCGCCGCTTTCGGACAGTCTGACCGCCATCGCCTACGCCCTGCCCACCGGCGCCGGCCAGCCGTGCCCGGCCGGGGTCAATCTGCAATGGGCGACGCGCGTCGGGGATCAACGGATTGTGGCGCGGGTGTTCGAACGGGGCGAAGGTCCGACCGCCTCATCCGGCACCAGCGCCAGTGCGGTGGCGAGTGCGGCATGGCGGGTGGGCTGGGTGGCGGCGGGAGAGGTGCGAGTGGTGATGCCGGGCGGGACGGCGCCGATCCTGCTGGAGGAGCGCGACGGAGAACTGGCCGGCGTGCGTCTGTTCGGTACTGCAGTGCGCGATGAAACTCGCTGAAACCTCAAGATCAGAAGCGCCCGACAGTGGCGCTCACGGCTCCGCTGGTAAAGGTGTTGTTCGCGCCCGCCTGCCAATGCACCGCCGCCGGCGTCTGTCCCCGCACGATGCACTTCCATTCGAGCTTTTGCTGGCCCGGCACCTCCACGGTTGTGCTCCAGCGGTTGTTGTTCAGTGTCAGCGCTATTGCATGCTGTGGATCCCAGGCCCCGAACTCCAGCGATGAACCCGCCGCATAGACGCGTTCACCGGGCTGCGGATTGGCGTTGTCGCAATGCACGTTGACTGCCACAGTCGCCGGTTCTACAGGGCCGCTCCAGATCCGGATATCGCCTTTATCCCAGTTCAAGGTCGGTGCGCCCATGCCTTGCGGCAACTGTTGCAGATCGGATTTGAGGGCGATCACCAATGTGCCGCGTACACCTTGTGTGGTGGCGACCAGTCCCGAATAGGCAGTGTTGAAGCGAATCGGCGAATCAGCACGGATACCTGCGCTCTTGCGCAGTTTGATCAATTGCCGGATCAGTTGATCACGCTGCCAGTCATACATGTGCGGCCAGTAAACGGCCGGCGTGCCGGGACTGCTGAGGATGTAGGCGTAAGCCAGATTGACCAGTGGATCGGGCAACGCCCAGTGATGTTGGCCGCCGTAGGCACCAGGTGAATAACCGGTGTCGTGATTGTCGACGAAGGTCACGGCGATTTCGCGCCAGGCACGATTCGGATTGCCATTCAAACCGTGGCGCCAGTCGGCGAGCTGACCGTTTTGCATTCGCTCCTTGAGGGCAAAATCAAACACCGTGCAGTGCGAGCGATCCGACCAGTCCTTGAGCACATCCTGCCAGCTTGCATTGTGTCGCCAGTCGCCCTGCGGATATTCGTCGGGGCCTTTCCAGTTTTCGCCGACGCAGAATTGCTGGTTGCCGAAGGCGTTCATCCAGCGATCCACCGTTTCCGGCGCATAACCACGGACGAAGTCGAAGCGCAGGCCTTGAGCACCGTAGTTGTCGCGCAGATTGATGAATTCTTTTTTGAAGGCGTCGAAGACTGTCGGATTGGCCGTGTTCAGATCCGCCGAGCCATCCATGAACGCATCACCTTCATCACATTGCATGCAGTCATGCCGCCATTCGTTGCTCCCTCTCGGGAACATCGAATAGACCGCTTTATCGCTCATGTGATTGGGCACCACGTCGTAGACGACTTTTACACCCGCGTTGTCGAGCGCCAGTACCGCTTGTTTGAGTTGCTGATCAGTGCCGTAACGACTGTTCTTGTCGAAGCTGTTCCAGAAATATCCTTCACCGCCGCCGGCAGCCGTGGGTGTATTCCACTGCGAAGCGTCAGTCCATGGTGGCGGCATCCAGATCCGGGTGAATCCGTCGTTGCCGATGGCCGTTGCCTGTTGCGCCAGTACCGAATACCAGGGGATTGGATGGCGGCTTGAATTCCAGTGGAAGCCTTGGAGCAGAATTTCTTCACCGCTGCCGTTGCGAACGCCGGCCATCGCCGCTGTCGCCGTGGCGATGGCCAGTGAGACAGCGAAAACCAGGCGAAATGATGAAGTCCCTTTCATGGTCGTCCCCCCGGGAACGATGGATCCCTTGGGGCTTACTGTGAGCCGGCTCGCGGCGCTTGTCGCCTGTCAGATCTGACAGGTCGGCTCTATCGTTTTGCGATAAAGCCGACTCGATCCATAACCCTGAAACCGTTCATTGGCCCTTGAACAGTTTCACGGTGGCAACCATGTCATCGACCACCGTCACATACAGCAGGGCTTTGGGCTGCGTCTCGGGGCTTTGAAAACACTCGACGATCACAGCCTGCGCTGTGCAGGCTTGCAGCGCCAAATGGTCCGCGTGCCGCAGTTGGCGTTTCACGGCGGCGCTCAGCGGGATCGGTGAATGGCCCGCGCGAACGTCTGCGCAAAATCTTGAAGTGACTTCTCTGGGCGTGGGGAGTGGTGGTGATTCAAGGCCCGCGTCTGCAAACAGATGATTGAGCTGCTCCGCCGCGCTGACCGCTCGGGGGAAACCGGCGAAGGCCGAAGCCTGCAGCAGTACTTCAGTCAATTCACCCGGTGCGAGGCCCGATGCCAGGCCGGTTTTGAGGTGCACGCTCAGCGCAGGCCCGACCATGCCCGAGGCGACAATGGCGGCAAAGGACACCGCTTCGCGCAATCGCGGATCAAGACCAGGCCGCGAGTGTAAATGTCCGTACACCACGCCGACGGCCAGTTGGCCCAATGCGGGAACGGTATGGAACAAGGCGTCGAGCCTGGCCCCGCCATTGGGTACGAGTTCGACAAACGTATGGCGGCCTTCCTGGTAAAGGGTATCGATGGGATCGGAAGTTGTTTTTTGATTCATGTTGCGTCCTCACGGATCAATGAGGATGGCAGCGGAGCAACAGCGCGCGAACTACGGCATGACAGGCGTCCATCGGAAGAAGTCGGCGCCGTTGCGGCGCCGACTTCTCCACCTTAGACGAATTCCACCACGGGCATCTGCCGCTTCATCAGCACTTTGCCGCCACGGATCGAATACAGCGGCAGGCCCTGGCTGCGGATCACTTCGTAATCGCTGTCGGCCGACAGGATCAACAGGTTGGCCGGGCGGCCCTGTTCCAGGCCGTAGCGCTCACCCAGGTGCATGGCTTTGGCGCTGTTGTCGGTGACCAGATCCAGCGCGCTTTGCAGGTTGCGGTAACCGAGCATGTGGCAGATGTGCAGGCCGGCTTCGAGGACCCTCAGGATGTTGCCATTGCCCAGCGGATACCACGGATCGACGATCGAGTCCTGACCGAAACAGACATTCATGCCGGCTTCGAGCAGTTCGTTGACGCGGGTTACGCCGCGGCGTTTCGGGAAATTGTCGAAGCGACCTTGCAGGTGAATGCTTTCGGTCGGGCAGGAGACAAAACTGATCCCCGAATGCCCGAGCAGGCGGAACAGTTTGGCGCAGTAGGCGTTGTCGTAGGAGCCCATCGCCGTGGTGTGGCTGGCGGTCACAAGGGCGCCCATGTCGCGACTGCGGGCCTCTTCGGCCAGCACTTCGAGAAAGCGCGAATGCGGGTCGTCGGTTTCGTCGCAGTGCACGTCCACCAGGCAACCGGTGCGTTCGGCCAGGTCCATCAGGAACTTCACCGAGCTGACGCCCTGGTCGCGGGTGTATTCGAAATGCGGAATCCCGCCGACCACGTCCGCGCCCATGCGGATTGCTTCTTCCATCAGCTCGCGACCGTTACGAAACGACTCGATGCCTTCCTGGGGGAACGCGACGATCTGCAGGTCGATCAGGTGACGGCTTTGCTCGCGCACTTCAAGCATCGCTTTGAGTGCGGTGAGTTGCGGGTCGGTGACATCAACGTGCGTGCGCACGTGCTGGATGCCATGGGCGGCCAACGTCTGAATGGTTTTCTTCGCCCTGGTTTTGGTGTCTTCCTGGGTGATGGTGACCTTGCGCTCGCCCCAGCATTCGATGCCTTCGAACAGCGTACCGCTCATGTTCCAGCGCGGCTCGCCGGCGGTCAGGGTGGCGTCGAGGTGGATGTGCGGCTCGACGAAGGGCGGCACCACCAGATTGCCGCCGGCATCGAGGTCGTCGGGGCCCAGGGGCGGCGCTTCGGTCTGGCGCGCGATGCTGCGGATCAGGCCGTCTTCGAGGTGCAATTCGTGCAGACCTTCCTGGTTGCGCAGTCGGGCGTTGATGATGTGCATCGGGCGAATCCTTTTATAGATCTTGTAGAGGGGCGGCCGCGTTGCGGGTGCCCAGCAGGCCGGTCACTGCGATATACGTTAACGCGGCAACGGCGATGCCGACCAGCGGCGCGACCCACGGCGAGCCGAACGCCGCGACGGTTCCGGCTGCGTAAGCCGCCAGCCCCGGCCAGTTGAACGTCGGTAACCGTGTGTCGGCCAGACGCGGATAACGCCCGCGCCAGCGGAAGAAGAAGTCCGCCATGATCACCCCGCCAATCGGTGGAATCACCGTGCCGAGCAGGATCAGATAAGGCACCAGCATGTCGTACATGCCCAGCAGCGCGAGCACCGTGCCAATCACCGCACCGGCCAGGGTCACGGTCCTGCGGCGCCCGGTGCGCAGCAGGTTGCAGCCGGCGACGGCGAAGTTGTAGATGGTGTTGTCCTGGGTGCTCCAGATGTTCAGCAACAGCATCGCCATCGCCGCCATGGCGAAGCCTTGCAACAGCAGCACTTCGACCACGTCGGGCTGTTGATAGACGATCGCACCATAAGCGCCGATCAGCACCATCAGGCCGTTGCCGATGAAAAAACCGATCAGGCTGGCCAGCACCGCGACCCGCGCCGAACGGGAAAAACGCGTCCAGTTGGTGGCTTGGGTCGCACCACTGACGAAGGTGCCGAACACCAGCGTGATGGCGGTCGACCAGTCCAGCGAACCCGTTGGTACGACGCCGAGCAAACCGTCGAGGCCGCCGATTTTCACGGTCGCCACCCACATCGACAGGATCAGCAGCAACATCATCGCCGGCACCGCGATGTACGACAGAATCTCCAGCCCGCGATAACCGACATACGCCGTGGCGCAGAACACCAGGCCGAACAGCACCATCAGCCCCAGCACCGTGGCTTCATTCAGGTCGAAATACTTGCCCAGCACCACCGCCGCCGTCGCGGTGCCCCAGGCGTACCAGCCGATCTGGGTGAACCCGAGGATCAGGTCGCTGAGCTTGCTGCCGACTTCGCCAAAACAGAAGCGCCCCATCAGCACCGAATTCAGCCCGCTTTTGAAGGCGATGTAACCCAGGCCTGCGGCGTACACGCCGAGCAGCAGGTTACCGATGACGATGACGGCGAGCATTTCGCCGAAATTGAACGCCACGCCAAGCTTGCCGCCGGCGAACATGGTCGCGGTGAAAAAGGTGAAGCCCAGCAGCACCATCGCCGTGGAGGCCAGGCCTTTGCGCGCGTGCATCGGCACTTCGCTGAGGGGGTAATCATTGCCGGGATTATTTTGCGTCATGGGGCGTTCCTTGCTGGAAAGGGGGAGGACGCGAAGAGGTTGCAGCGGTCGTGCCAAACGCGATGTTGCGAGTATTTATAGACGAGGCACGGATGATCGGCGCGAAAGCAGTGCATGGGGCGCCGTACCGAACCATGTGGGAGCAGGGCTGTTCCCACAGGGGCGCGGGATTGATCAGAGAAATCGCAGCAGGGCGGCAACAATGGCTTCAGGCGCATCCTCCTGCACCAGATGCCCGGCATTCGGGATCGGATGAAATTGCGATCCGGGAATCATGCTGTGCAACTCGCGTCCGCGTTCGAGGGGAATCCACTGATCGTCCTCGCCCCAGAGAATCTGCACCGGGCAGCGGATCGTCGGGTACAGCGGCTGGACTTCCAGCGTGTAGCGCTGGTCCATCTGCGCGATCTGCCGGTAGAACGCCGCTTGCCCCGGATCACCCAGCCACGGCTTTACGTAGGGCGCCAGTTCCGCATCCGGAATATCCCGGTGAATCGCCCCGCGAATGTAGGTCGGCACGATGGCGCGCTGGATGTAATCCGGCAGACCGCTGAACGCCGCTTCATGCTGGCGCACGTGCTGCACGAACGGCGAGCCCCAGGGTGTCAGCGCTACCGGATCGATCAGGGTCAGGCTGCGGTAATCCTTGCCGTTGAGCAGATGCGCGCGCAGTGCGGTGGCGCCGCCGAAGTCGTGGGCGACCACGTCCGGCCTTTCCAGTCCCCAATGATCGAGCAACTGCGCGAGCAATTCGTTCTGCACGCCGAGGGAGACGTCGGCGTCCGGTTGCTCGGACTGCCCGTAGCCCAGCAAATCGAAGTAATGCACCCGATGGGTGGCGCAAAAATGCGGCGCGATGCGGTGCCACACGTAGGACGAGAAGGGCGTGCCGTGCACGAACACCAGTGGCGGACCGTCACCGCGCACCCCGTGGCGAATCTGTCGCCCGTTGAAATCAAAGACCTGATCCGGCAGCCAGTCCGTCATGGGCCTGTCCTCTTGGCGGGTTCGAGCCAAAAAGCATAGGCGTAAAAAAACCACCGGTCTCGGTGGTTTTTTGTGTCGCAGGATTTACTCGCCGCGATAGATGCAACCGCTGGTGCAGGTCTCGTGGATGCGGATCGCGCTGAGTTCCGGCAGCAGGGGCTTCAATTCATTCCAGATGAATTTGGCCAGCACTTCGCTGGTCGGGTTCTCGAGGCCCGGAATGTCGTTGAGGTAGTTGTGGTCCAGACGCTCGTACAGCGGCTTGAAAATCGCCTTGATCTCGGAGAAATCACGGATCCAGCCGGTGTGCGGATCGAGGTCGCCGCTCAGATGAATCGCCACTTTGAACGAGTGACCGTGCAGGCGTCCGCACTTGTGGCCGTCCGGTACGTGGGGCAGGCGGTGGGCGGATTCGAACGTAAATTCCTTGAAGATTTCCACAGTGATTTCAGCTCTGTTCAGATGGCGTTCGCCGCAGCGAATTCGGGCAGGCGGCGAGTTTATCAGCTTGTTCCCGGCTGTGCTGACTAAAGGGTCAGCAAGCGTTCGGCGAGGCGACCATTGGCACTCAATTCTAGGAATTCGTCGCCCAGCCGGCGGCTCTCGTCCATCGCTGCGCGCCAGTATTTCTGCCGGCTCGGCGCATCGCCCATGAAGCGCTTGAAGTCGTTACGGTCGGGGAGTTTGCCGTAGGGCAGGCGCGCCAGGTACTCCTTGGACGGCGCCAGCAACAGCACGTCTTGCAAGCGCTCCACCGAGGCTTTGCGCCAGGGCAGGGTCTTGTCGAACCAGCCGGGGATCACCCGGTCGGTGAAGTGCGGGTAGAGCACGATGCCGTCGCCGTTGTAGGGCAGGTCGAGGTGATAGTCCAGCAGACCGCCGTCGCGGAACGTGCCGGCACCGGCGCCCGGCAGGTCGCGTACGCCTTCCATGACCATCGGGATCGAGCCCGAGGCCAGCAGCGCCTGGCGCAGGTTGCCGGCATCGAGGGCGACGAAACGCGACGGGAAATCGTTCAGCGCATGCACTGGCGGCGCCAGGCGCGGGTCGTGGATGATCAGCCGTTCGAAGTGCCGCGACAGCCGCGCGCGGCCGCGCAGGTTGTCGGCGATCACCGAACCCAGCGCCAGCCCGAGCCGGCCGCGATGGTCGTCCGCCAGCCCGCCGTGGCTTTTGACCACCATGATGTTCAAGCGGTAGTGGACGTTGGCCAGAAGGCTGGCATCGCGGCCGTCGAGCAGGTCATCGAGCATGCGCTGCGAACTGCGGCTGACCTCGCCGATGGTCACGCCTTTGTTGAAGTTCTGCTCGGTGTACAGATGACCGAGGCGGCGGATGCCTTCGGCAGCATCCGGCAGGCAGGCGCTGGCGAACCGCCAGGAACCCACTGACGCACCGATCAGCGAACGCTCGCGCGGCGCCGCCGGCAGCCACTCGCCGAACAGCGCCAAATCCAGCCCCTGAATCCCCAGCGCCTTTGGCCCGCCGGCCGCGCCGGGCAGGGTACCGACGTCGGCGGCGTCCAGGCCTTGGGCACGAATGCGCGCCATCGCCCGGGGGCCGGCCTTGAGGGTGAGGGCGGGGAACTTGATGTGAATGGCGGTCATACCGGTCTCGATCGTTAGCAAGCGAAAGATTATAAGCACATGTTGCCGGGCTCTGCAGGGGCAGGCCAAATGATGGCCATTCAGTTTCAGTTAAGTTCGCACCGTTAAGGTGCCGCCCGTAGCAACACATAAAAATACGGAGACGCCATGAAAACCCTGACTGCCCTGACCCTTGCCTCGATCATCGGCCTCACCGCCAGCACCGTTCACGCCCGCGATCTCGGCCCGGATGAAGCCCTGCGCCTGCGCGACGCTGGTACTATCGTCTCCTTCGAGAAACTCAACGCCACCGCGCTGGCCAGACACCCGGGTTCGACGATCACCGACACCGAGCTGGAAGAACAGTACGGCAAGTACATCTACCAGATCGAACTGCGTGATCCGCAGGGGCTGGAATGGGATCTGGAACTGGACGCGGTGAGCGGGCAAGTGCTCACGGATCATCAGGATACGTAATGAAGGTGAATGTTCGCGCCACCCACCGTACGGCACTGGCGCTGGTGATGTTTTGCTCGACGGCCATGGCCCGCGACCTGGGCCCCGACGAAGCCCTCAATCTGCGCAAGCAGGGTGTGATCCTGCCGCTGGAGCAGGTATTGCACCAGGCGATGGACCGTTATCCCGGCGCGAAACTGTTGGAAGTCGAGCTGGAAGAAAAACACGACGTCTACATTTATGAAGTCGAGTTGCTGACCGTCGAAGGTGTGGCCCGTGAGCTGCATCTGAAGGCCGACACCGGCGAACTCGTGAAAGACAAGGAAGATTGACCGATGCGCTTGCTTCTGGTGGAAGACCACGTACCGCTGGCCGACGAACTGCTCGCCGGCCTGCAACGTCAGGGCTACGCGGTGGACTGGCTGGCGGACGGGCGCGATGCGGTCTATCAGGGCAGCAGCGAGCCCTACGACCTGATCGTCCTCGACCTCGGCCTGCCCGGCGTGCCGGGGCTGGAGGTGCTGGCGCAGTGGCGGGCCGGCGGGCTGACGATTCCAGTGCTGATCCTCACCGCCCGCGATTCCTGGGCCGAGCGCATCGAGGGCCTGAAGGCCGGTGCCGACGATTACCTGACCAAACCCTTCCACCCGGAAGAACTGTATCTGCGCATCCAGTCGCTGCTGCGCCGCTCCAAGGGCCAGGCCAACCAGCCGACGCTCAAGGCTGCCGGGCTGCACCTGGACGAGGGCCGTCAGTGTGTTGTGCGCGACGGCGCCGACGTTCAGCTGACCGCTGCCGAATTCCGTCTGTTGCGCTATTTCATGCTGCACCCGGAGCAGATTCTTTCCAAAAGCCACCTCGCCGAACACCTCTACGACGGTGAAACCGAGCGCGATTCCAACGTGCTGGAAGTCCACGTCAATCACCTGCGGCGCAAGCTCGGCAAAAGCGTGATCGAAACCCGTCGCGGTCAGGGTTATCTGTTTGGCGGACAGGCTTCGTGAGATCGATCCAGCGCCGCTTGAGCCTGGGGTTGATCAGCGTGCTGGTGGTGGTCGGCGTGCTGCTGGCGCAAACCAGTCTGTGGCTGTTCGAAGTGGGGTTGCAGCGCTATCTCGAAGCCGGGTTGCGCAACGACAGCGAGAGCCTGCTGGTGGCGCTGGTTCGCGGGCCGCAAGGCTTGCAGCTGGATGAGCGGCACTTGTCGCCGGCCTATCAGCGACCGTTTTCCGGGCATTACTTTCGCATCGATTTCGCCGACAGCCACTGGCGCTCCCGTTCGTTGTGGGATCAGGATTTGCCGTTGCTCGAACGCTCCGGCCTGCACAGCAACCTGCAACTGGGGCCGGACGGTCAGCAACTGCTGGTGCTGCGTTCGGACTATCGACGGCTCGGCCAGTCGATTTCCATCAGCGTCGCCCAGGATTACACGCCGGTGCGCGAGAGCTTCCAGCGCATGCGCCAGATCGGTCTCGGCCTCGGGCTGGCCGGGTTGCTGCTGATTCTGTTGTTGCAACGCCTGACCGTACGTCGTGCGTTGCGGCCGCTGGAAAAGGCTCGCGAACAGATCGCCCAGTTACAGCAGGGCCAGCGTTCACAACTCGATGAACAAGTGCCGGCGGAACTGGAACCGCTGGTGGCGCAGATCAACCATTTGCTGGCGCACACCGAAGACAGCCTCAAGCGTTCGCGCAATGCCCTGGGCAACCTCGGGCATGCGCTGAAAACCCCGTTGGCGGTGCTGCTGAGTCTGGCGTCGAGTGAACGGCTCGACGCGCACCCGGAGCTGCGCAAGATCCTCAAGGAACAACTGGAGCAGGTTCAGCAACGGCTGAACCGCGAGCTCAACCGTGCACGCCTGTCCGGCGATGCGCTGCCGGGGGCGCTGTTCGATTGCGACGCAGAGCTGCCGGGGCTGCTGTCGACATTGAACATGATCCATGGTGAACATCTGGAACTGAGTTATGTGGCCCCGCCGGGCCTGCAACTGCCCTGGGATCGTGAAGACTTGCTGGAGCTGCTCGGCAACCTGCTGGACAACGCCTGCAAATGGGCCGATGCCGAGGTGCGGCTGAGTGTGGTTGAGCGTACGGACGGCTTCGCCCTGATCGTCGAAGATGACGGACCGGGGATTCCCGAATTGCAGCGTGCTCAGGTCTTCAGTCGTGGTACGCGACTGGACGAGCAGACCGACGGGCATGGCTTGGGGCTGGGGATTGTGCGGGATATTGTCGAGACTTGGGGTGGGTTGCTGGTGATGGGCGAGAGTGAGTGGGGCGGTTTGAAGGTGGTGATCGAGTTGGCTAAACGCTGATTCGTGTCACGCCACAACCCTGTGGGAGCTGGCTGGCTCTCACAGGGATTTTGAGGTGGACCTCAGACCCGAAACTGATCCATCAGACTCTGCTGCTGATTCGCCAGGCTATTGAGCGATTGACTCACCCGCGCCGATTCATTGGCCTGCCCCGACAGCGACTCCGTCACATCACGAATCGTCGCCACGTTGTTGTTGATCTCTTCGGCCACCGCGCTCTGCTCTTCGGCAGCGCTGGCGATCTGCAGGTTCATGTCGCTGATTACCGTTACCGCGTCGCCGATCTGGCGCAGCGCGGTCACGGCCTGGCCGACCTGTTCGACGCTGCCCTGGGCCTGACGATGGCTGTTGCCCATCGAACCGACCACATCCTGGGTACCGGTCTGCAGTTGTTCGATCACTTGGCGGGTTTCTTCCACCGATTCCTGAGTGCGGCGGGCGAGGTTGCGCACTTCGTCGGCGACCACCGCAAAACCGCGTCCGGCTTCACCGGCACGGGCGGCTTCGATGGCGGCGTTCAGCGCCAGCAGGTTGGTCTGTTCGGCGATGGCGCGGATGGTTTCCAGCACGGTGCCGATCTTCTCGCTGTTGGCGGCCAGGCCTTCGACCTGCGCCATCGCCGCGCTCATGTCGGCGGCGAGGGTGTCGATGCTGGCGGTGGTGCGGTCGATCACGGTCAGGCCCTGACGGGTAGCGCGGTCGGCATCCTTGGCCGCTTCGGCGGCTTGTGCCGCGCTGCGGGCCACGTCCTGGGCGGTGGCGCTCATTTCGTGGGACGCGGTGGCCACCTGATCGACCTGACGGTATTGCTGCTCCATGCCGGCACTGGTCTGGGTCGCGATGGCCGAAGACTGGTCGGCGGTGTTGCGTGCGTCCTGCACCGAGCGTTTCACCTCGGCGATGATCGGTTGCAGCTTGTCGAGGAAGCGGTTGAACCAGCCGGCCAACTGGCCGAGCTCGTCCTTCTTGTCGTAGGCCAGACGCCGGGTCAGGTCGCCTTCGCCGCTGGCGATGTCTTCGAGCATGCGCGCGACGCCGAGGATCGGTCTGGTCACGCTGCGAGCCATCAGCCACACCAGCAACAGGCCGATCAGCGCCGCGAGCGCGCCCAGGCTCAGTTCGATCAGGGTGCCCGAGGTGTTGCTGGCATCGAGTTGCTGCTTGAGCGCTTCGGCGCGACTGACCAGAACCTTTTCCGGAACGTCGAGCAGCACGCCCCAGGACGGGCCGCCGGGAATCGGCTGGAACGGCGACAGCACTTTCAGTTGCGCGTTGCTGTGCAGGCTGCTGACGGTGTTGCTCGAGGCGAGCAGACGCAACAGTTCGGCGCCGCTGGTGGTGTCCACCGCATCCAGGCGCTGGCTGAGTTTATTGGCGTCCGGGCTGTAACCGGCGAGCAGGCCGGCGGGGCTGATGATGCTCACGGCGGTCTGGCCGTCGTAGAGCTTTTTGCTGGCGCTCTGGCTGATTGCTTGGAGGCTGTTGAGGTTGATGTCCACCGACAGCGAGGCGATGACTTTGCCATTGACCATCAGCGGGAACACGATGCTGGTCATCAGCACCTTTTGCCCGTCGATTACGTAGAAGTAGGGTTCGATCACGCACGGCTTGAGCGTGGTGCGCGGGCAGGTGAACCAGGCGTTGGCGGCCTGACCGCTGGGGCCGGTGCTGGTGTCGGCCATGTCGCTTTCCGGCAGGGCCATCGAGGTTACCTTGCCCGGCGTCGGCTGCGACCAGTACAGGGCGAAGCGGCCCTTGTCGTTGCTGCCTAATTCACTTTGATCCGCAAACAGTTCGTCCTTGCCGTCCAGCGCGTTGGCTTCGAACACCAGCGACAGGCCGAGCAGATCCGGGTTGGCCTGCAGCGCCGATTTCACCTGACGGGTCATGTCTTCGCGCAGGTCAAAGGCATCGAGGAAACGCTTCTCGGCCTGTTCGCGCAGGAACAGCACCTGACGCGAGAAACCGTGGCCATATTGATAGGCGTCCATGAACTGCTGGCGAATGCCGGCGGCCTGGACTTCGCCCTGGGATTCGATGCGGGCCTGGGCCGATTCGGTGAGCATTTCCATGCTCGACGCTTTCACCAGTTCGGAACTGTGCTCCATGCGATACAGCGAAAGACCCACCAACAGGGTCACGATACCGGCCAGGCAGAGCCCGGCGAGCAGGGTGATTTTCCATTGGATGGAAAGTTGTCTGAGTGACATGGAAACGTCCTTATTCGATAAATATCTGAGACTTTGCACTGTAACGGCCGCGTTTCGGCTTTCTTTATGGCGTCAATGCAATAGGGCGAATTGACGCATGTTGTGGCGGATATGCCCTGTTCGGCGGCTGGATCATGGAAAGTTACACTGTGTTGCGACCAGTCGCTTTGACACTGCGCCCGCGCTGCGGCACAGTGCGCGCCCTTCTAATAAGACCCTCTATGCAAATCCGCTGACGACCCTCGCGGCTTGTCGGTCGGACTCATCCTGTCTGGCGGTGGATGGCTTTACCGTCGCGTTTTCGAGGTAGTGAAATGAATGCAGTGATTGCTGCGGTCGGCGTCATGCTGATCCTCAGCCTGTCCCGGGTGCATGTGGTGATCGCGTTGATCGTCGGTGCGCTGGTCGGCGGCCTGACCGGTGGTCTGGGCATCGACGCCACGCTCAAGGCTTTCAACAGTGGCCTGGGTGGCGGGGCGACGGTGGCGTTGTCCTACGCGTTGCTCGGCGCTTTCGCCGTGGCGATTGCCAAGTCCGGCCTGGCCCATGCGCTGGCCGACAAGGCGCTGACGATGGTCGACCGCCAGCATGCGACCGGTGGCGGCAGCGTCAAATGGGTGCTGATCGGCCTGCTGTGGGTAGTGGCGATCGCCTCGCAGAACATCCTGCCGATCCACATTGCGTTCATTCCGCTGCTGGTACCGCCACTTCTCTATGTACTGACCAAGCTGCAACTGGACCGGCGTCTGATCGCCTGTGTCATGACCTTCGGCCTGATCACGCCGTACATGTTCCTGCCGGTGGGCTTCGGCAATATTTTTCTCAATGAGATCCTGCTGGCCAACGTTGCCCGCAGTGGCGTCGACATCAGCGGGATCAACGTCACCCATGCCATGGGTATTCCGGCGCTGGGCATGCTGGTGGGGCTGGGCATCGCCTTTATCAGTTACCGCAAGAAGCGCGTCTACGACCTGAGAAAAATCGGGCAGGTCGAGCAGGTGGCGGTGCAATACAACCTGCGAAGCCTGTTGATCGCCGGTGTCGCCATTGCCGCAGCTTTCATTATTCAGTTGCTGCTAGATTCGATGATTATCGGGGCGCTGGCCGGTTTCCTGATCTTTTCGGCGTCGGGCATCGTCAAATGGCGCGAGACGGATGACCTGTTCACCGAAGGCATGAAGATGATGGCGATGATTGGCTTCATCATGATCGCCGCCTCCGGCTTCGCCGAAGTGATGAAGGCCACCGGCGAGGTGCAGACCCTGGTTGAGTCGTCGGCGTCGTGGATCAATCACAGCAAGGGCATCGGTGCCTTGCTGATGCTGCTGGTCGGTCTTCTGGTGACCATGGGCATCGGCTCGTCGTTTTCCACGGTGCCGATCCTGGCGGCGATTTTCGTGCCGCTGTGCGTGCAACTGGGCTTCAGCCCGATGGCGATTGTCTGCATCGTCGGCACGGCCGGTGCCTTGGGCGATGCCGGTTCGCCCGCGTCGGACTCGACCCTCGGCCCGACCTCCGGCCTGAACATCGACGGCCAGCATCACCACATCTGGGACACCGTGGTCCCGACCTTCCTGCATTACAACCTGCCGCTGCTGGTATTTGGCTGGGTGGCCGCGATGGTCCTCTGACCTGATCGTTCCCACGTCGAGGCGTCGAACCGTCCGCGTGGGAACGCCTCCTGTGACGCTTTGGGACGCGGAGCGTCCCGGGCTGCATTGCCACGCAGAGCGTGGGAACGATCTGAGGTAAAACTCAACTTTTGGCTTGGCGTGCCGTTAAAGCCTTTAACCACGCCAACAAAACCAAAAGAGTGAGCCCCCATGCGCCTGAGTCTCAAGGCTAAAGTCCTGTCCCTTGCCGTCCTTCCGGTCTTGCTCTTTGCGCTGGTGATCAGCCTGACCACGCTGTTCATCCTTCAGGAGCAGGCGCGCAAGGAAGTCGAACAGACCCGCGAACGCCTGCTCGGCGATGCCAAGGCCACCCTGGCCAGCTATGTCGCCGTGGCCATGACCACCATCAAGCCTTTGTACGATGCCGCCGCCCCCGGTGACACCGAGGCGCGGGCGCAGGTGATCAAGCTGCTGTCGAGCATCAAATACGGCAAGGATGGCTACTTTTTCGGCTACGACTCCGAGACCGTTCGCCTGTTCAAGGCCAACGACCCCGAAGGCGTGGGCAAAAGCTTCAAGGACAACCGCGACCCGAATGGCGTCTACGTCAACCGCGACCTGGTAAAAGTGGCGAAGGACGGCACCCACTACCTGCAATACAGCTCGCCGCTGCCGGGCAACGCGCAAGTGCTGGTGCCGAAACTCGGTTACACCGAATACCTGGCGAAGTGGGACATGGCAGTCGGTACGTCGGTCAATCTCGATGGCATCGAAGCGCAAGTGGCGGTGGTCGAGGCCAAGGTGCAGGAGCGCATGCAAGGCGTGGTGCTGAGCATCGTTGGCGTGGCGGTGGTGGTGCTGCTGGTGATCGCGGCGGCAGGGATGCTGCTGGCCAACACCATTCTGCGACCGCTGACCCTGATGAAAGCCAACCTCGATGACATCGCGGCGGGCGAGGGCGACCTGACCCGGCGCCTGACCATTACCAGCCAGGACGAACTCGGCGAACTGGCCGGCTCGTTCAACCGTTTCGTCGACAAGATCCACAGCCTGGTGCGGCAGATCACCGAGATGACTTCGCAGCTGACCGGGCTGG
Organism: Pseudomonas sp. PHC1; assembly: GCF_046487845.1. Classification (NCBI taxonomy): domain Bacteria; kingdom Pseudomonadati; phylum Pseudomonadota; class Gammaproteobacteria; order Pseudomonadales; family Pseudomonadaceae; genus Pseudomonas; species Pseudomonas sp. PHC1. The sequence continues at coordinate 234,121 of NZ_JBJXHJ010000006.1, read as the reverse complement.
TGACTCAGGTGTCGGATCAGGCCCAGCGCTCCGATCAGGCCATGGAGCGTCAGCGCCACGAAACGGATCAGGTCGCCACGGCGATCAACGAGATGTCCGCCGCCGCCCAGGAAGTCGCCAAGAGCGCACAGAACGCCGCCGTCGCCGCGCAACAGACCGATGAGGAAGGCCAGACCGCCAAACGTGTGGTGGCCGGCAGCATCCAGCAGATTCACGCGCTGGTGGACGACATCCGCAGCAGCGGCGTGTCCCTCGACAGCCTGCAACAGGACGTGTCGTCGATTGTCGGCGTGCTCGGGGTGATCCGCTCGATCGCTGAACAGACCAACCTGCTGGCGCTCAACGCCGCGATCGAAGCGGCACGGGCCGGCGAGGCCGGGCGCGGGTTTGCGGTGGTGGCGGACGAGGTGCGGGCGCTGGCGTCACGCACGCAGATCAGCACGCAGGAAATTCAGGGGATGATCGACCGTTTGCAGGCGGGGACGCAGTCGGCGGTGGAGGCGATGCGCCGTTCCAGCGAGGCGGGTGACGGCACGTCGGCCCAGGCCAATCAGGCGGGGGCATCGCTGGATGCGATGGCGGACCTGATTGCGACGATCAACTCGATGAACGCGCAGATTGCCAGTGCCGCCGAGGAGCAAACGGCGGTCGCGGAAGAGATCAACCGCAGCGTGCATCAGATTGCAGTGGCGGTGGATAACGTGGCGGATGAGACACAGTTGGGGGCGCAGACTTCGCGCAGTCTGGCGGATCTTGGGCAGCGGCTGGGCAAACTGGTCGGCCAGTTCCGTATCTGATGGCGTAGTCGGGACAGACCGTCAGGGTCTGTCCCAATACGGCACCTCGCCAAAACACTCAATGAAGAAATCAATCACCGTCCGCACCTTCACTGACAGCCTCCGGCTCCCCGGCCACAGCACCGCAATCTGCTGCGGTTCAAGGCTGTTTGAAACCTGATAATCCCCCAGCACCGGCACCAGCGTACCTTCACGCACCGCCTCGCCGATCAGCCATGACGGAAACATCACCAGTCCCAGCCCTTGCACCGCAGCCTGGGTCAACGTGTCTGCGTGGTTGCCGGTAATCGGGCCCTTGACCGAGTACGGCGTCCACTCGCCCTGATCCTGTCGGAAGAACCAGCGCTGCAGGCCGGTCGCGCCCTTGTAGGCCAGGCACTGGTGGCGGGCGAGGTCTGCGGGCTGCTGCGGGGTGCCGAAGCGCTCGAGATACGCCGGGCTGGCCGCGACCTGAAAGCGATGCGGTGCCAGGATCCGCGCCTGCATGCTCGAGTCGTGCAGCGGGCCGATGCGAAACAGCAGGTCGGCGCCTTCCTGCAGCGGATCGACGTAGTGGTCGGTCTGCTGGATGTCCAGTTGCAGCTTCGGATAGCGCTCGCACAGACGACCCAGCCATGGCGTCAGGTGGCGCTGGCCGAACACCACCGGGGCGTTGATTCGCACCAGACCGGTCGGTTCGCTTTGCTGTTCCTGCAACGCCTGTTCGGCTTCCTCCAGTTGCACCAGCACCAGCCGCGCGTGATGGCCGAGCATGCGCCCGGCTTCGGTTGGCGTCACCGCGCGGGTGTGGCGGTAGAGCAACTGCTGGTTCAGCGCTTGCTCCATCAGCTGGATCTGCCGGGAAATCGAGGAGGGTGCCACGCCTTCGCGGCGGGCGACCTCGGAAAAACTGCCGTGGTCGAGTACGGCCACAAACAGCCTTAGCGCCTTGAATCCCAGTTCGTTGAGCCCGTGCATGGTGTGTCCTGCTGTGCGAGTTGCGCAAAAGTGTTGTCCGGATGCTCCCATTTATCGCACAGCTGCGCCAGCCGATAATCCGCGCCATCGTTTTCTTCGAGGTTTTTTTGATGCAGTCACTTGATGAAGTGAGCGCCGCGCCGGCTCCGGTTGCCCGGCCTGGTTTACGTTTGTTGCTGTTGCCGCTGGTGATCCTGGCCGGCATGGGCTTGTCGGTGGAGGCCGGGTTGCTCGGACCGCTGGGCGAGCAGGTCGGGCATCTATGGGCAACGTTGAGCATCTTCGGGGTCGGCTCGGCGATTCTGTTTTTGCTGTTGCTGTTTGCGGGGCCACAGAAGGGCCCGGCGCTGACCGACCTGCCGCGCTGGCAGTTGATTGGCGGGTTTCTGGGGCCGATGTATGTAGTGGTGCTGACCCTGGCGACACCGCATATCGGGATTGCCATGACGATGATCGCGATTTTGTCGGGGCAGGTCGGCAAGAGTGTGCTGATCGACCATTTCGGCTGGTTTGGTGCTACGCGCAAGAAGGTCAATGCCGAACGTTGGCTGGCGTTGGGGTTGATTGTGGCGGCACTGATTTTGATTGCGCGGGGTTGATGCGATGAGTCTGGTTATTTTGTTGGCGGTGGTGGTGTTGGCCGGTGCGGTGTTGAGTGTGCAAGCGGCGATCAATGGGCGCCTTGGGGAAACCGTTGGGGTGTTGCGCAGCAGCCTCCTGACATTCGTGGTCGGCGCGGTGAGCACGGGGTTGCTGATCCTGTTTTTCGAACCTGCCCAAGCGGTCAGCCTGCTGGAGGTGCCGAAGTGGCAGTTGAGTGGGGCGCTGTTCGGTGTGGTTTACATGATGGTCATGGTTGGCGCAGTGCCGCGCGTCGGTACGGCCGTGGCGACGGTGGCGGTGATTGTCGGGCAGCTTGGGATGGGGATGTTGATCGACAATTTTGGCTGGTTGGGCAACCCCGCAATCGAATTGTCCGGGGCGCGGATTCTGGCGATGGTTTGTCTGGGGCTGGCGCTGGTGTTTATGTATCGCAGCAGCGTGCGTCAAACTAGGTGAATTTGCCGGCTTTCGGGCCGGCTTTGCTCTTGGGACTTTCGATGGATCAGCGAGTTCGGTTTCGCGAGACTGGCACTAATTACGCTGATCAAATTTCACTGTGAATTATCGTTTTGGGTTCATCAAGGCTGGATAGTTGTTGGGCTTCTTGCGTTTCATTCATCAAGCCATTCTCACTAATAATTGCCATTATTAATGCGCAGGAAAATCCAAATGCTTGCGCAAACATCCAGATGGACAACAATGCAACGGCGTCAATCGAGCTGAAGTCTGCGTAGACAAAAAGAATGGCTGAACCAAGAAAGTGAATGGCCGCTAAAGTCGTTTCTATCAGTGTTGAAAGCAGTGCTCGCGTGAAATTATGCTTACACTTGAATTTGTTTGTTCTGATCCAAGGCAGGTCCAATTTGAAAAGCGGAACAATAAAGGCGGTTGCGGCATTCCATTTTAATGCGTTACCTAGCATGAAGGTCATGCAATGATTCCGCAGGCTGTTCCCTCCGAGGCGCTTTATGGTGATCCATATTTTGATGTGATTCATCAATATGCCACAGAGTAGAAATAGCAGAAGGCTTTTGGGGATGGAGATGATTATGTTGTTTTTAATTAAATATATGCCGAGCATAAAGGCTGCGAAATTTTGCAGCGGCAGCAGGCCGGAAGTTGCATGTCCAAGGACGCGTTTGATTCTGATAATTCTTTGGGCACGACTGAATTGGCAGTTTTTTTCCAGCCCTAGGTGAAGGTGCCAGTTTTTCCGGAACTCTTGAATTGGGCCTGCCAGCCAACGAAATAACTGTTTTTTTACACCCTCAAAAGTACTGGGTATTAAACCGCGGCCCCAGGTATCAGCGAAAACATGGCCAATATATCCTCGTGCCTGTAGCCGAACTGATAGCTCGTCATCTTCAGTTAAACTCCATTCAGCCCAGCCGCCCACCTCCTCTAGCATACTTTTGCGGATCAGGCACATTGTTCCAACAAGGTTCGCCGCATTGAATTCGTTCGTCGTTGGATGCACTATCTTTTGTATGGGTAGATAGTAGTAGTAAACACTTGAGAGAAATGGATTTTGCTCCCATTCCCGATAGTCGTGGCTCGATTGCACAAATGCTACTTTTGCATCATTGAATATTGGGCAGAGAGAGGCTAAAAACTCCTCTTCCGCGATATAGTCCGCATCTACGGCAGCAATGAGCTCTGCTGCAGGATTCGTATGCCTCAAGGCAAAGTTCATTGCACCGGCCTTAGCTCCAAGAAGCGGATCTACGTGGTAGAACCGAAATCGGTCGCCCAGCGCTTGACAGTGAGATTGTACGGGTCTCCAAAGTCGAGAATCTTTAGTGTTGTTGTCAACTACAATAACTTCGTAGTTTTCGTAATTTAATTTTTCAAGTGCGTCGAGAGTGGCCGTTACCAGTTCTGGCGGCTCTTGGTAGCATGGTACGTGGATTGAAACAAATGGACATTTATCATTTTGTTGTAGTAATGCTGTCTTAAGCGTGGAGTCTCGCTTTGAATACTTTATCGAGAATTCAGGTAGAACTATAATTCCACCCCATAGAGTGTCGAATATTGATAGCAGTACTAAGGCTGTCAGGGCTATGAGAGTCGCGATCCGTGCAGTGCTGGTGTTGTCAAGATCGAGTGTGAGTGTGAGTATCAAGATCATCACGCATGATGAAAGGCAGAACGAAAACGCAAGATTCAATATTCCAAATAAGGTGTACTTTTGCATAGTGAGTGACGTCAGTATGCCAAACAAGATTGCGGCAACGGAGGGTAAGATAATGACTGCAATGTTTTTGGTAATAAGCCATGTGCAGTATGCCGAAAAAAGTGCGCTTATCACATACCCACTTACCCAAAGTATGCGAGAAGGATTGGTGGAAGAGTACCTGGCGAGGAGGATCAGTCCACTTGAGATGTATATGAATGATCCAAAATATAAATAATCCATGCGCTAGTTACTCTTGGAAGGGGTGGTAGTTAAAGCTATGTTTTTCCTCGTATGAATGTCTACTGTAATAAATGACAGGTTTTATTTTTAATTGCGATTGGGGGTATAGCGTTTGGTTTGGAGTGCTTGGTGGATATGAAATTCAGACATTTCGAATGCTTCTACACTGAGTTTGTAGAGTATCTATCTTGTTCCCGATCACCATTGGCCAAGGAGTCTGTTCCATGCCTGATAAAACCTGTGACTGTCCCAAGTGCAACTGCAAACTCGGTGAGCACCCCATCGTGCGGCACGGCAAACATTTCTGTTGCGAGGCCTGTGCGCATCATCATGAGGGCGGTAAAGAGTGTTCGACGAAGAGCTGTAAGTGCGCTCATTCCTGACTGATACCGACAAAAAAAGTGGAGCCTAGTCAGGCTCCACTTCCAGTTTCAGGCTGTCGTCGTCCAGGCGTTCGGTGTGGCGGACGTTGCCTTGCAGGCGGCGACCTTCGACGTTGACGACGATGGTCTTGGCCTTTTCAAGGTCTTCCGGCAAGGGGGCCGGGACGCGCAGGGCGAAGCAGTAGGGGTCGTTTTCGACGGGTTCCAGGCCAACCGGGCAGTCGACGCTTTTGGTGATGCGGCCGAAGAGGGTGTCCAGGCCGTAGTCCAGGTGTGCCGGGCTGTTGATGGTTGTCATGTGTGTTCCCCCGATAGAGTCTCCGCCTGCGCGCAAGCTTAGCTTGCCGGTCGCCAGGTGACGTTTTCCACGCCGAATTTTTCCGCCATCGGCTTGCTGGTCTTCTGCACTTTCTCCCGGCCGAAACGCGGGATGCGGCCGACCCCAGCGTCGCAGCTTGCCCAGTGCCACGCCTCGGTGTTGTCCATTTTGTCCGAGCGGATAATGAACGACTTTGGCGCGCCGTGTAGGGTGTAATCGATGACGTACAGTTTTGCGTTGTTCATAAAGCCCATCTTCCTCCCTGTGGTAATAGAAGGATCGCTGGGCACCGGGAAAATTCACTCGGATTGTCCGACGGTATCTATCAATGGCGAGGTCTCGGTCGGACTGGTTACCATGGCGCTTCCGCCAACCCCGATGAATGTTCGCCATGGCCCTCGCTGCGCCCCCTGATCTGAGTGATACCGATGTGCCGGTGCAACCGTTGGCGCGTACGTATCCGCGCGGGTTGTTCATCGAGCCCCATGAGCATGTCTGGGGGCAGTTGCTGTATGCAATGAGCGGGGTGATGTGGGTCGAGACGCCGCACGAGGCGCTGGTGGTGCCGCCGCAGCGGGCGGTGTGGTTGCCGCCGGGCGTGCCGCACGGAATTCGGGTGGTGTCGGATTTGCAGATGCGCAATATCTACCTGCGCCCGGCGCTGGCGGCGACGCTGGATGAGACGGTGCAGGTGATCGAGGTCGGCGGGCTGCTGCGTGAGTTGATTGTCGGGCTGGTGGCGCAGGGCGACAGCGGCGATGCCGGGTATTACGAGGCGCTGGTCGGGCTGGCGCTGCTGGAGCTGAAACGCGCAAGGCGTTCACAGTTGAAGATCCCGTTGCCGGACGACGCCGACCGGCGGCTGATGAGTCTGTGCCAGGCCGTCATGGCGGCGCCGTCGCTGGACATTCCTTTCGAGCAACACGCCGAAAACGCCGGAGCCAGCGTGCGTACGCTCGCACGTCTGTTCAAGGAAGGGCTGGGCATGGGCTTCGCCGAGTGGCGGCGTCAGGTGCAATTGGCGACGGCGGTGGCGGAATTGATTCAAGGCGTGCCGGTCAGCGCGATTGCCCGTGAGCTGGGTTATTCGCCGAGCAGTTTCAGCGACATGTTTCGCCGTGAGCTGGGTGTCGCGCCTTCGCAGTTCGTTGCCGGGCCGCTTGCCGGCTGATTTGGCCGAAATTCAGAAGTCCTTGGCCGATGCCGGCCTCAGCCTTTCCCTAGACTTTGCCCATTCCCTTTATGTGGCGGAGTGATCCCATGCATTACCTGATTTCACTGGGCGTCGGTCTGGGTGTCGGCCTGCTGTATGGCGCGCTGGATGTCCGTTCGCCGGCGCCGCCGACCATCGCGCTGGTGGGCCTGCTCGGCATGCTGGCGGGCGAGCAGTTGTGGCCGATGGGCCGGCAACTGGTCAGTGGCTGGCTGTCCTGAAGTCTGTCTTTTTCCTTCGGTGGAGATTTCCATGAAAGCACTGCAATTCGATAAAACCGGCGACCTGTCGTCCCTGCGCTTCGTCGAGGTGCCAACACCGGTGCCGGGCGCAGACGAGGTGCTGGTGCAGATCAAGGCCGCTGGCCTCAACCCCAGCGACGTGAAGAACGTGCTCGGGCGTTTCCCGTACACCACGCTGCCGCGCATTCCCGGTCGAGACTTTGCCGGTGTGGTGGTCGAAGGGCCGCAGGCGTTGATCGGCCAGGAGGTCTGGGGCACCGGGCGTGAGCTGGGCTTCTTCGCCGATGGCTCCCATGCGCAGTTCGTCAAACTGCCGGCCAATGGCGTGGCGCACAAGCCTTCGCATTTGAGTTTCACCCAGGCCGCCAGTCTTGGCGTGCCTTACACCACGGCGTGGGATGCGCTGGAGCGCAGTCTGGTCAGCGCTGAAACCCGTTTGCTGGTGATCGGCGGCGGAGCGGTGGCGACGGCGGCGCTGGCGCTGGCCAAGGTGCGCGGCGCGCAGTTGCTGGCGGCGGCGCGGCGGCCGGAGCAGGTCAAGGATTTGCAGGCGCAGGGTTATCAGACGATTCAGCTGGACAAGCCCGAGGATCTGGGCGCGCAGGTCAATGCGGTGTATCGCGGCGGCGCCGATGTGATTTTCGACACCACCGGGTTCTGGCTGCCGGCCTCGGTGGCGGCATTGGCGACCTTCGGCCGGATCGCGATCATCGCCGCGCCGGTGGACGGGCATGTGCAACTGCCGGCGCTGGCGCTGTATCGCAAGGGCGGGTCGGTGGTCGGCATCAACTCGCTGCTGTATGGCGTTGAAGCCTGCGCGGCGATGCTGGAACAGTTCGGCCGGTTCTTCGACGAAGACCTGCTGCCACTGCCGCAAGGGCTGGTCGAAGCGTCGCTGGCGGAAGGTCTGGCACGGTATGCCGATGTGAATGAGGGCAGCGGTGACAAGGTCATCCTGATTCCCTGAGCGACACCAAAAACTGTTGGAGCGGGCCTGTTCGCGATATCGGTGTGTCATTTAACCGATGTGCTGGATGGTCTGACGCACATTGTTTGGAGCGATGCATTAGATCGTTCCCACGCAGAGCGTGGGAACGAGCAGTCGATCAGGCTGCAGCGGACGCCTCAGCCTTCAACTCCAGATTATCCAGCACCCGACTCACCGCCAGCACCCCCAGCATGATCAGCTGTGCAATCCCCAACAACACATGCCGTTGCGAGCCATCCACCAGCCCGGCGAAGTCATTGGCCATGGTCTTGGCCGAAGTCAGGGTTTCGCAGGCGTCGGCCAGCAGTTCTTCACTGTCGATACCGGGGGCGATGAGGTAGCGGGTGTCGGGTTTGAGCAGCGGTTTTCGGGGGAGCAGCGGATTGAGGTAATGGTCGAGCGCGCGCTCGGCGGCTTCGTGGAATTTTTTGGAATCGAGGGTTTCGTAGGGGGAAGTCGAATCGACTTCCGGAGGGTTTGGCGTGGGTTTGATCATGGATAAAGCCTCTAGAGTAGTGGAGGCGCCACGCTTCGCTGCTAAACGAAAGAGGTGGCGGCCGTACGCGGGTTAGCAGACCAGGACTCTAGAACCCGGCGCACCGAAGTGCCCCACGCAAAGCCGCCATAACGTGAACGGACAGGCGTGAGCCTGATCACGAACGAACGGCATTGTGCGTCTAGAGTAGATCCGGGCTGCTAAACCCGATCGCTGCTTTTCAGCGACCGCCAAACAATAGAACCCGCCCCCAAGGCGCACAAGCCGGCGGATTCTGGCGGATGCGTAGGCAATGGCGCAAGGTGGCGTGGCTTTGCGGACATAACCTTAAACACACTTCAACAAGCGCGTTGGCGGGTTCCCGAAACGACAAAACCCGCCGTCCCGATCAAACGGGGCGGCGGGTTTGTAGGCCTGATGCGCTGTGTTGTTCTGTAGGCGTCAACGCGAGCAGTCTCGCCAGTACGTTCAGACTTGAAAGGCGCGGGATCAGAACTGATACCCGATCCCCGCGTAATACCCCCAGCCATTGGAACGTGCACGGAAGTTGCCGTCGCCGAAGTTCAGCTCGCTGCCGTCGTCCCAATTGCCGCCGTTGTGGAAATAACGCCCGACCAGGGTGAAGCGCAGATGGGTGAACGAGTACAGCAAGACGTTGGTTGCGACCGTGGCATTGGCGGTGCGCGCCGGATTGTCCTTGTGCAGGTCCGAGCCGAAATCGAAATTGGTAAAGCCTATATAGGTCAGCGAGGCACCGTTGCTGAATTTATCGATCGGCACGATGTACTTGAGCTGCGCGCGGTAGCCGTCCCACGAGTATTCGTTGCTGGCGCCGTAGTTTTCCCACTGGTAGCGCCCGTACAGGTTGGCCGACAGATTGACCCGCGAATGGGTGTCGATGTCGGTGCCGAAACCGCTGTACAGCGTGTTGGCGCGGTTCTCTTTGCGGCTGCCGTGGTCGTAGATCCAGTCGAACGCCACGTACCATTCCTTGAACGGCCCGATGGCCAGGCTGCGCCCGGCCAGGTAATCGATGGAGATGCGCGGTTCGTGCTCCATGAACACCGGCGAGCCGTGATCCCACACGCCTTTATCGTGGCTGTTGCCGATGTTGAAGATCTTCGGGATGTCGATGTAGCCATACAGCTCGAACGGGCCTTTGCGTCCGAAATACTCGTATTCCAGGTAGATGTCGTCGGCCGGTTGCGGGCCGAAGCTGATGTCTTTGCTGCCGATCAGGGTCAGGTCCTGGTTATACCAGTCCGACAGGTACGCGCCTTTTTTCGGCGGGCTGGCTTCGGCACTGAGGGCTTCACCCTGGGCGGATTCATCCGGCAGGGCAGGTTGCGCCAGCGCGTTGTGACTGAGAACTCCGGTAACGCCGGCCAGTAGCAGGGAAACAGTAAAGGTACGCACACCGCGACGGCGGTGGCAGGAAGAAACGTGCATTCAAAGTCCTTTTTGCGAATCGAGGCCCGAGAGGATGGGGCCAGTACGGTTTTGTAACGAAAACGCGGTCATTAGCGACTCGCAAACGTTTGCACAAGCCGTACCAGTTTTCCAAACCACTGAAAAATCGATTGATTCACGGGTTTACCTGGCGACTTGATCAACTCCCCTCAAAAGCGCCTTAAATCGTCCTCAAGCCCTCGCTCAGAACGGCCGGTTCGACGGTCACCTGTACCGGTGTGCCGAGCCTGCCGCTGTTTCGATGACCATCAGCTTCAACCTCGGATTCTGATTCAGGAGCGAAGCACTTCAGCCGCCCGCAAGGGCGGTTTTTTTGCCCGCCGACCCCTCTGCTAAAATCCCTCCCACTGCCTCCCGGAGACTGCCCCATGACCGAGCCCATCCGTCTGACCCAATACAGCCACGGCGCCGGCTGTGGCTGCAAGATTTCGCCCAAGGTGCTGGAGGTGATTCTGGCCGGCAGCGGGGCGCAGAATCTTGATCCGAAACTGTGGGTCGGCAACGCGTCGCGCGATGATGCGGCGGTGTATGCAATCGATGCCGAGCGCGGGGTGGTCTCGACCACGGATTTCTTCATGCCGATCGTCGACGACCCGTTCGACTTCGGCCGGATCGCCGCCACCAATGCCATCAGCGACATCTACGCCATGGGCGGCGATCCGTTGATGGCGATTGCGATCCTCGGCTGGCCGGTCAACGTGCTGGCGCCGGAAGTGGCGCGGGAGGTGATTCGTGGCGGGCGTGCAGTGTGCGATGAAGCGGGAATTCCGTTGGCCGGCGGGCATTCGATCGATGCGCCGGAGCCGATTTTCGGTCTGGCCGTCACCGGACTGGTGGAAAAGCGCTTCATGAAGCGCAACGACACCGCTACCGCCGGTTGCCTGCTGTACCTGACCAAACCGCTGGGCATCGGCATACTCACCACGGCGGAAAAAAAGGGCAAGCTGCGCCCCGACGACATCGGCGTGGCCCGGGACTGGATGTGTACGCTGAACAAGCCCGGCAGTCGGTTCGGCAAACTGGCCGGGGTCACCGCCATGACCGACGTTACCGGGTTCGGGCTGCTCGGGCATCTGGTGGAAATGGCCGACGGCAGTCACCTGACGGCGCGGGTTTTTTATGACCGGGTGCCGCGGCTTTCGAGCATCGAGTACTACCTCGAACAGGGCTGCGTGCCCGGCGGCACCCTGCGCAATTTCGACAGTTATTCGAGCCGCGTCGGGCGGGTCCAGGAATTGCACAAGCGCGTGCTGTGCGACCCGCAGACCAGCGGCGGGTTGCTGGTGGCCGTGACCCCCGAGGGCAATGCCGAGTTTCTCGCCGTCGCTGCCGAACTCGGCCTGGTGCTTGAGCCGATCGGTGAATTGATCGGGCGACAGAGCCACGCGGTCGAGGTGAATTGATGTCCATCGACTTCACTGGCTACCGCGACATCTTCCTCAACGACCGGCCGCTGATGGACGCCCGTGCGCCGGTCGAGTTTCACAAGGGGGCGTTTCCCGAGGCGGTCAATCTACCGCTGATGAACGACATCGAGCGCCAGCGAGTCGGCACTTGCTACAAGCATCACGGGCAGCAGGCCGCCATCGAGCTGGGCCATCAATTGGTGTCCGGCGCGGTGAAGGCCGAGCGTATTCAGGCCTGGGCAGAGTTTGCCCGGACGCATCCCGAGGGTTATCTGTATTGCTTTCGTGGCGGCCTGCGTTCGCAGATCGTGCAGCAGTGGCTCAAGTCGGAGGCCGGTATCGACTATCCACGGATCGGCGGAGGCTACAAGGCGCTGCGTGGCTATCTGATCGACACCCTCGAATCAGCCTTGGCCGACTGTGATTTCGTGCTGCTGGGCGGTATGACCGGCACTGGCAAGACCGAAGTGCTGGCGCAACTGCGCAACAGCGTGGATCTGGAAGGCCATGCCAATCACCGAGGCTCGAGTTTCGGCAAGCGCGCCACCGGTCAGCCGTCGAACATCGATTTCGAGAACCGGCTGGCCATCGACTTTCTGAAAAAACGCGCCGCCGGCATCGAACAGTTTGTGCTGGAGGACGAAAGCCGGGTGGTGGGCAGCTGCGCGCTGCCCTTGCCGTTGTATCAGGGCATGCAGCAGTACCCGATGGTCTGGCTGGAAGATCCTTTCGAGCAGCGCGTCGAGCGGATCCTGCGCGATTACGTGGTGGATTTGTCTGCCGAGTTTCAGGCTGTGCATGGGGATGAAGGTTTTTCGCGGTTTTGCGAGCGGTTGCTGGATAGCCTCGACAATGTGCACAAACGCCTGGGCGGCGAGCGCCATCGGCGGCTGCGGATGTTGATGGAAGAGGCGCTGGCAGAGCAGGGCCGCAGTGGGGCGGTGGATTTGCACCGCGCGTGGATCGAGGGCTTGCTGCGCGAGTATTACGACCCGATGTATGTGTTCCAACGCGAAAAGAAGGGCGGGCGGATCGAGTTTGCGGGGGCGCGGCAGGCCGTTGTCGAGTATTTGCGTGAGCGAATCAAACCTCAGGCCTGACGGGGCCCGAAGGGGCCCCGGACACACTCAGGTCGGACAGCTTTCCTGGCCGTTATCCAGCCCCTGTTTGTAGCTGTGGCTCTGCAGGCTGGCCTTGCCGTTGTGCCAGGTCAGGGTCAGCACATACAGCGAGTCGTAATCGCTGGATTCCCAGTCCTCGGTGATCTTCTGCTTCCCGCCGACCGCCTTGCCCGCCACCTTGTTGATCAGCTCCGGCAGGTAGCCGTGGGACCAGGCGGTGTAGATGGTCGAGTTGTGGTACTTGTCGTCGGTCAGTTCCCGGGCCAGGTCGCTGGTGTCGTTGGCCGAAAATTCGATGTTCACCGGCAGGCCGAGCTTGATGGCGGCGGGGCTGATGGTCATGAGAGGGCGGATGTAGCTGTAGGAGTTGTCCAGTTCGCCTTCCTCGACATTGCGCGTCGGGTTGGCGGCGAACACGTAGTCGGCCTTGCCGAATTTTTCCGGCAGCAGGGTCGACAGGTCGATGGCCCGGTTCAGGCCCTGGCAGTTGAGCTGGCCGAGACCGCCGGCCGGTTTCTCTGCGTGGCGCAGGAACACCAGGGTCTGGGTGCCGTCCACCGGTTGCGCACGGCTTTCGCTGGATTCCAGCGACAGGAACAGCGCACTGACCGCCAGCAGGGTGGGCAGGGCCACGTACGCGCGATGTTTGAAGCGTCTGGCGACTTTCATCAAGTTCGTCATGGGATAAGGCGTCTTCAGTCTGTTCGGTTAAGGCTGACAAACCTTTGCACCGGTGCATGCGCGCCGGCTGTTTTCCCTGTCATCACTGGCTTGCTTGGAGCCCCCTGAGGCCCGTTTGGTTCGATCCGCTTGAGTGCGCCGCACTTTACCGTTGAGGCTGTGCGGTTGGAGGGAAGGTTAACCACAGGATGTTGCGGATTTAAGTAAGCCGACGGGCGAGGGTGTAAAGAACCCGAGCCAGAGCGCTGTTCGTGGATTATGCTCAGGCCTTTAAATTTGTGACTGGATGCTACACATGACTGATCTGTCCGCGTTCCCGATCACCCGGAAATGGCCGGCGCAGTACCCTGACTGGATTCAGCTCTATTCCCTGCCGACCCCCAACGGCGTCAAGGTCTCGATCATGCTTGAAGAGATCGGCCTGCCTTACGAGCCGCACCGCGTGGGCTTCGATACTAATGACCAGATGTCCCCGGAATTCCTGGCGCTGAACCCGAACAACAAGATCCCGGCGATCCTCGACCCCCACGGCCCCGAGGACAAACCGCTGCCGTTGTTCGAGTCTGGCGCGATCCTGATCTACCTCGCCGACAAAAGCGGCCAGTTGCTGGCCCAGGAAGGCGCGCTGCGCTATGAAACCATCCAGTGGCTGATGTTCCAGATGGGCGGCATCGGCCCGATGTTCGGCCAGCTCGGTTTCTTCAACAAATTCGCCGGCAAGGACTACGAAGACAAGCGTCCCCGTGACCGCTACGTCGAAGAAAGCCGCCGCCTGCTCAGCGTCCTGAACACCCGTCTGCAAGGGCGCGACTGGATCATGGGCGAGCGCTACACCATCGCCGACATCGCCACGTTCCCGTGGGTGCGCAACCTGATCGGCTTCTACGAGGCGGGCGATCTGGTTGGCATCGACAACTTCCCGAACGTCACCCGGGTGCTGGAGCGCTTCCTGGCGCGCCCGGCGGTTGTGCGCGGGCTGACCATTCCCTCCTGATCCTGTGGCTGCCGGGTGCGCAGATTATTGCGCGCCCGGTAATGCACTGTTGATTGATCCAGGTTTGTACCCCGATCCCCGCAAGGCATAAGCTTCGCCCCCTACGACTTTCGTCTCATCCGCTGTTTTCAGGAAAGGCCCCATGTCCAGTCAGTTCCCCGAAGCACGTCCACGCCGTCTGCGCCGCAATGCGAGCCTGCGCAGCCTGTTCCAGGAAACCGAGTTTTCCCTCAACGATCTGGTGCTGCCGATCTTCGTCGAAGAAGAGATCGATGACTTCGTGCCGATCAAGAGCATGCCCGGCGTGATGCGTATTCCCGAGCGCAAACTGGCCGGCGAAATCGAGCGCTACGCCCGGGCCGGGATCAAGTCGGTGATGACTTTCGGCGTGTCCCATCATCTGGACGCCAGCGGCAGCGATACCTGGCGCGAAAACGGGCTGGTGTCGCGCATGTCGCGGATCGCCAAGGACGCCGTGCCGGAGATGATCGTGATGTCCGACACCTGCTTCTGCGAGTACACCGACCACGGCCATTGCGGCGTGATGCACAACCATGAAGTCGACAACGACCAGACCCTGATCAACCTCGGCAAACAAGCGGTGGCGGCAGCGCGTGCCGGTGCCGACGTGATCGCGCCGTCGGCGGCGATGGACGGCCAGGTGCGGGCGATTCGTCGCGCCCTGGACGATGCCGGCTTCACGCAGATTCCGATCATGGCCTACTCGACCAAATTCGCCTCGGCACTCTACGGCCCGTTCCGCGAGGCTGGCGGCAGCGCGCTGAAGGGCGATCGCAAAAGCTATCAGATGAACCCGATGAACCGCCGCGAAGCCCTGCGCGAATCATTGCTCGACGAGCAGGAAGGCGCCGACGCGCTGATGGTCAAACCGGCCGGCGCGTACCTGGACATCATCCGCGATATCCGCGAAGCCTCGAACCTGCCGCTGGCGGCGTATCAGGTCAGCGGCGAGTACGCGATGATCAAGTTCGGCGCCCAGGCCGGGGCCATCGACGAAGATCGCGTGGTGCGCGAAAGCCTCGGCGCGATCAAGCGCGCGGGTGCGGATCTGATCTTCACCTACTTTGCGATGGACCTGGCCCTGGCCGGGATCTGACCTTTCAGGGGCCATTGAAAAACGGCCGGATCCCGTGATCACGGAAGTACCGTTCGATCACCTTCGGATCCGCGCTGTTGTCGGCAATCGCCACATAGGTATCGGGGCGCAACAGGTAAAAGCCGTTGCGCCCCAGGCCCGCCGTTTCAAACGCCGGGCGCCAGTCGAACACGTGCAGCGGCAAGTGATGTTCAGTGCACCAGGCAATCATCTCGTCGCTGGTGTCGCCGTACACATGCACCTGCCAGCACGGATGGCGCAACGGCTCGTAATTGTCTCCCTCGCCATCATGTGCCCACGGCAGGCGGTCGCCGCCGTGCACGTGCCCGGCCACCCCTTCGCTCAACGTCATGCCCCGATAGTTGACGGTGATTTGCGACACCGTGCGAAAGAGGAATTCGCGGCTGGTCTCGAATGAGGCCATTTTCGGGATCAGGAACGGTGCCAGCCGTGTGCGCAACAGGTCGGCCATGCGGCCTTCGGCGGTGACGAAGCTGAAGACCTTGTCGGTGGTCGACACCAGTCGGCGAGCGAAGGCGATGCGTTCGGTTTCGTAGCTGTCGAGCAGCCCGGGTGTGGCAGCGCCGCCGAGCACTGCCGCGAGCTTCCACGCCAGGTTGATCGCATCGCCGATGCCGGTGTTCATGCCCTGGCCACCGGCCGGGCTGTGCACGTGCGCCGCATCGCCGAGCAGAAACGCCCGGCCCTGGCGAAAGTGATCCGCCACCCGGTGATGCACGCGGTAGGTGGAGAACCAGTTGACGTCCTCGATGTGCACGTTCAAATGCTCGATGGCGCGGCTGCTGACATCGGAAAACTCCAGGATCTCGGCGCGGTCTGCACGCTCGTCACGCACGGTGCCGATCAGCCGCGCGCGGCCTTCACCGGCCAGAGGGAACACGGCGAGAAAGTCCGCTTCATCCAGATCCAGATGCAACTCGCCGTTGAGTGCCGGACCACTGGCCCGCACATCGGCGACATAGAAAATCTGCTGATAAGTGCCGCCGGGAAAACCGGTGTCGAGGGTTTTGCGCACGATTGAACGGGCGCCGTCGCATCCGGCCAGATAGCAGGCCTGACAGATTTCCTGCTCGCCATCCGGCAGGCGCAAATGGGCGGTGAGGCCATCGCCGTTTTCCGTGAAACTCTCCAGCGTGGTGTTGCGCTCGACGGTCACGTCGTAATCTTCGAGACGGTCGATCAACAGTCGCTCGTGTTCGTCCTGCGGGTATATTTCCAGAAAGGCATAGGGCGTCAGGCCTTCGCCGATCCGGTTCAGCGGCAGTTGCGCCACGGGTTTGCCCTTGACCCAGAAATTCGCCGCGGCTACCCGGTGACCGTTGCGTACCACGGCGTCGGCCAGGTCCAGTTGCCGGTACAACTCAAGGGTGCGCGCCTGCACTGCCAGTGCCCGCGACGTGGTGCCGGGGGCGCTGGCCTTGTCGATGATGCGCACGCGCACGCCCAGTTTGCTCAGCCACAGGGCCAGCACCAGTCCGGTGGGGCCGGCGCCGATGATCAGAACATCACTGCGGTTCATGGTCTGTCCTCCTCGCGTGTCCTGATCTGAGACGTGCCACTGAGTGTGCAGCAGCAAGTATGGATCAGACGGCGAGGGCGGCCAGTCGGCCTGCCAGACGGGCCGATGGAACAGCGTCGCCGGCCCGCAGTCCTATCCTGCACCCTGCGATTGCGCGTAGGGTTAACCCGGCTCAACGGACTGGATGAAGCGTTATGCACACCCCTCGATTACTCGTCAGCCTCGCCGCACTGCTGGTACTGGCCGGTTGCGCCGGTCAACGCAGCGAAGAACCGGCGCCGCGCCCGCCCGCCGAGGTCAAGGCGCAGATCGTGCGCCTGCTGCCGGCAAAAACCGTCGACCGCCCGGGCTGGGCCACTGACATCTACGCCGCGTTCGCCGCCCAGGGCATCAGCCCGACCACGCAGAATCTGTGTTCAGTGCTGGCCGTCACCGAGCAGGAATCCACCTTTCAGGTCGATCCGCCGGTGCCCGGCCTGGGCAAGATCGCCCGCAACGAGATCGACCGGCGCGCCGCCAAGGTGCATATCCCGAGCCTGTTGGTCAGCGGCGCGTTGCAGGTGCGTTCGCCGAACGGCAAGACCTACAGCGAACGCCTGGGCGCCGCCCGCAGCGAAAAGGAATTGAGCGCGATTTTCGATGACTTCATCGGCTCGGTGCCGATGGGCCGTACGCTGTTCAGCGGTTTCAACCCGGTGCACACCGGCGGGCCGATGCAGGTCAGCATCGAATTCGCCGAGCAGCACGCCAAGAACTATCCGTACCCGGTGGACGGCACGATTCGCCGCGAGGTGTTCAGCCGTCGGGGCGGCATGGACTTCGGCATTGCCCATTTGCTGGGTTATCCGGTGAGTTATCGCGAACCGTTGTACCGCTTCGCCGACTTCAACGCCGGGTGGTATGCCAGTCGCAACGCGGCGTTTCAGAATGCGGTCAGCCGGGCGTCGGGGATTCCACTGGCGCTGGATGGCGACCTGATCCGCCCTGGCGCGATCATGCCCGGCAGTACTGAACTGGCGGTGCGCACCCTCGGCAAATCGCTGGGCATGCGCAATCCGGTGATCCGCGATCAACTGGAAAAGGGCGATAGCCTGGCCTTCGAGGAAACCAAACTGTATCAACGGGTCTTCGAACTGGCGGAGCGCGCCGAAGGCAAGTCACTGCCCCGTGCGGTGTTGCCTGGGATCGTGCTGCAGAGCCCGAAGATCACCCGCAAATTGACCACGGCATGGTTTGCCAAACGGGTCGACGAGCGTTATCGGCGCTGCATGGCCAAGGGCTGAGGACGATCAAAAAGGTATAAAAAAACCCGGCTGACGGGAGCCGGGTTTTTTCTGGGTTGTTGCGGTCAAGCCATTCATTCAGGCAACGCGACGTTCGATCAGACGATCCGAGCCACCTTCGGCAACGCGACGTTCGATCAGACGATCCGAACCACCTTCGGCAACGCGACGTTCGATCAGGCGATCCGAACCACCTTCAGCGACGCGACGTTCGATCAGACGATCCGAGCCACCTTCGGCAACGCGACGTTCGATCAGACGATCCGAGCCACCTTCGGCGACGCGACGTTCGATCAGACGATCCGAACCACCTTCAGCGACGCGACGTTCGATCAGACGATCCGAGCCACCTTCGGCGACGCGACGTTCGATCAGACGATCCGAGCCACCTTCGGCGATCAGGGTGTGGGCGGGTTTGGCGGCAAATGCGTTGAAGGCCAGAACCGAAAGGGCAATGCTGAGGATGACTTGGCGTTTCATGATTTTTGCTCCGGGGGTGTTGTTTGTTTGGTATGGAGCCGATCTTACGCCCGGGATTTTTTAAGAGAACTTCATTGACGTGATGGTGAACATCGACGCCGATGATGGTTTGTCACAGCACCTTCACGGCGCGGCCAATCGCCTGGATCGGCCCGGTGGGTTTGCCGATCGGCGAGCCGTTGGCGCCTTCCAGCGTCAGCTCGAACAACTGGTTCGGTTGCAGCGGCGGCAGCTTGTCCAGCGGGATCGACAGCGCCTGTCCCGGTTTGACCAGCCCCAGCGACACCGGCCCCTGCCAGCCATCGGCCTTGGTCCAGAACTCCAGCGCCTTGTCGGCCGGCACCTCGACCACGCCCAGCGGAATCAACTGAATCTCCCGTGGACTGCTGGCCTGGATCACCCAGCCCGGGGCCTTGTCCTGCGGGGCGACCAGCACCACCAGATAGCTCGGTTTCGGTGTGGTCTGGGTCAACAGGATCGAGCCCAGCAACAAGGTCGCGGCCAGCCCGGCGGCGCTCAAACCGCGCCACAGTGACAGGCGGTTCCACCATGAAATCTCTGGCGTCCTCTTATGGGTGAGCTGCGTGACACTGCGTTCGATCCGTTGCCACAGCTGCGACGAGGGCTGATGCGCCGGGGCGAGGTCGGTCAGTTCCAGCAGACGCCGCTCCCAGGCATCCACGGCCGCTTGCAGCTCGGGATCGTTGGGCAAGCGTCGCTGCACTTCGGCACGTTCTTCGGCCGAGAGGGTGCCGAGCACGTATTCGCTGGCCAGTTCATCGCGTTCCTGCGCCGATTCGGTGGTCATCCCATGCACTCCCGCAACGCATTGAGGCTGCGTTTGATCCAGGCTTTGACGGTGCCCAGCGGCGTGTCGAGGCGTTGGGCGATCTGCGCGTGGCTGTAACCGTCGACGTAGGCGTGAAGGATGCAGCGGCGGCGTTGCGGTTCCAGTTGATGCAGGCAGCGGTGGATGCGCGCCGAATGGGCCTGTGCGTCGAATGCGTCATCGACCTGAAGTGCCTCGTCTTCGAGCAACGGCACTTCCCGGCCATGATCGCGCAACGCGTTCAGCGCCAGATGACGGGTCACGCTGAACATCCAGCCCCGGGCTGAACCGCGCGCCGGATTGAAACCCGCCGCGCCGGCCCAGATCTTGATGAATGCGTCGTGCACGATGTCTTCGGCCAGCGCCGTGTCACGCACCAGACGCCGGGCCACACCCAGCAGCCGCGGGCTTTCCTGCACATACAATTCGCGCAGGGCCCCGCGCTCGCCGCGGGCACAGGCGGCGAGGCGGGTTTCGTAATCAAACGCGGTTTCGGGTAATGGCATGTCCTGCAATCTAGCAAGCATCGGCCAAACGTCCAGTCAGGCTCAGTTCGCTGCCCAGAAAATGTAGTCGGCCTGGTACTTCACCACGGCCTGTTTACCCTTGTTTGCCGCCGTACATTCGCTGCCCGGCGCCACGCCGCCCTTGAGCGCGACGCGCTGGATGTAACTCACGCCGCTCATGGCGCCTTTGCCCTCGGCGGGGTTGGCCTTGACCAGTTGATAGGGCAGGTTGCCCGGGCTCGATGGCGCAACGGCCAATTGCGTGCCGGTGACTTTCGAACCGTCCTGCGCCTGCCAGGTGGCGGGTGGGCCGAAGTAGGTGCCGACCTGCTTGCCGCTGCGATCGTTGAGCACCGCTTTCGGGCCGACGAACGTCCACTCGGTCTGCCCGGCGGCATTGGCCTTGTCCCGGCATTCGTAGGTGATCTCGCCGACCCCGGTGGTTTCCATCGCGATCCTGTGGCCGTCCGGCACCTTGATCGCGTCGGGATAACTGCTTTGGGCAAAGCTCGTCGAAGCAACCGCGAGCAAACCGGTGAGGCCAATCAGTTGGGTGATGTTCATCAGTGTTTCTCCGAAAAAGGGTAAACCGCTGACAGCCGAAAGTGGGCTGTTACAGGGACTACCCGCGACGGAGGCGTTTGGATGCAGTGGCCGGACAATAAATCTGAAAACACTGAAGGTCAGATTGCTGTAACCCGCTCGCGCCCGGTTTTTGCCATTGCCAGGCCGGAGGCTTTCAGGAGTTCCTGGGTATAGGCATGCTGCGGCGCCGCAAAAATGTCCCGCGATGCTCCCTGTTCCACCACTTTGCCGTCCTTGATCACCATCATGTCGTGCGCCAGCGCATGCACCACCGCCAGGTCATGACTGATGAACAGGTACGTCAAGCCATGGCGAATCTGCAGCTGCCGCAACAATTCCACCACCTGTTTCTGCACCGTGCGATCCAGCGCCGAGGTCGGTTCGTCCAGCAGAATCAGCGCCGGTTCCAGCACCAATGCGCGGGCGATGGAAATGCGCTGGCGCTGGCCGCCGGAAAATTCGTGGGGATAGCGATGGCGGCTCTGCGGGTCGAGGCCGACTTCCTCCAGCACGCGGATCACCGCCGCCTCTCGTTCCTCGGCCGTGCCGATGCCGTGGGTCAGCAGGCCTTCGGCGATGATCTGTTGCACCGACATCCGTGGGCTGAGGCTGCCGAACGGGTCCTGGAACACCACCTGAATCTGCCGGCGCAACGGGCGCATCAAGCGCTGGTTGAGCAGGCTCAAATGCTTTTTGCCGAAGCGGATATCGCCCTCCGATTCCACCAGTCGCAGAATCGCCTGGCCCAGCGTCGATTTGCCCGAGCCGGACTCGCCGACAATCCCCAGGGTCTTGCCCCGTTGCAGACGGAAACTCACGCCGTCCACGGCCTTGATGTATTGCTGGGTGCGGCTGAACAACGCCTTGGGCAGCGGGAACCAGACTTTCAGATCGTCCACCTCCAGCAGGTTGTGATCGTAGCGACTCGGCACCGGCGCACCCGACGGTTCGGCCTCGATCAGCAAGCGGCTGTAAGGATGCTGCGGTGCGCGGAACAGCGTTGCGCAATCGGCCTGTTCGACGATTTCCCCGTGGCGCATCACGCACACCCGTTGGGCGATGCGCCGCACCAGATTGAGGTCATGACTGATCAGCAGCAGCGACATGCCGAGGCGTTGCTGCAACTCGATCAGCAGCTCGAGAATCTTCTGCTGCACGGTCACATCCAGCGCCGTGGTCGGTTCATCGGCGATCAGCAATTGCGGTTCGTTGGCCAGCGCCATGGCGATCATCACCCGTTGCCGCTGACCGCCGGAGAGCTGGTGCGGATAGGCCTTCAAACGCTGCAACGGCTGGCGAATGCCGACCAGTTCCAGCAGCTCCAGCGTGCGCTGGCGCGCGGCGCGGCCCTTGAGTCCCTTGTGGATCTCCAGCACTTCGCTGATCTGCTTTTCCACCGTGTGCAACGGGTTCAGCGAGGTCATCGGCTCCTGGAAAATCATCGCGATGCGGTTGCCGCGCAAGCCGCGCAGTTGCTGTTCGCTGGCGTGCAACAGATCCACGCCGTTATAGCGGATGCTGCCGCTGCTGCTGACGGTCTTGCCTGGCAGCAAACGCAGAATCGAATGGGCTGTCACCGACTTGCCCGAGCCGGATTCGCCGACCAGTGCCAGGCACTCGCCGCGGCGGATGTCGAGGTTCACGCCGTGCACCACTTCGTGCCCGGCGAAGGCGACGCGCAGGTCGCGGATTTCAATCAGGTTATCGCTCATTTCAGCTCCGGGGATCAGGATCGCGGGTCGAACGCGTCACGGCAGGCTTCGCCGATAAACACCAGCAGGGACAGAATCAGCGCCAGGGCAAAAAACGCCGTCAGCCCCAGCCACGGCGCTTGCAGATTGCGCTTGGCCTGGCCGATCAGTTCACCCAAGGATGCGGTGCCGGCCGGCATGCCGAAGCCGAGAAAATCCAGCGCGGTGAGGGTGGCAATGGCGCCGGTCAGAATGAACGGCAGGTAGGTGAGGGTGGAGGTCATCGCGTTGGGCAGAATGTGCCGGCGCATCAGCTCGCTGTCCGTCAGGCCCAGGGCCCGCGCGGCTTTGACGTACTCCAGGCTGCGCCCGCGCAGGAACTCGGCGCGCACCACGTCCACCAGTGCCAGCCAGGAAAACAGCGCCATGATCCCCAGCAGCCACCAGAAACTCGGCGAGACGAACCCCGACAAAATGATCAGCAGGTACAGCACCGGCAATCCCGACCAGATTTCCAGCACCCGCTGCCCGAGCAAGTCGACCCAGCCGCCGTAATAACCCTGCAACGCTCCGGCGACGATGCCGACCAGCGCACTGACGGCGGTGAGGATCAGCGCGAACAGGATCGAAATCCGCGTGCCGAAAATCACCCGCGCCAACACATCCCGGGCCTGATCGTCGGTGCCCAGCCAGTTGCGCGAGGACGGCGGGCTCGGTGCCGGTTCCGTGAGGTCGTAATTGACCGTGTCGTAGCTGAACGGGATCGGCGGGAACAGCATCCAGCCGCCCTGATCCTCGATCAGTTTGTGCACGTAATTGCTGGCGTAATCCGGCTGGAACGGCAGCTCGCCGCCGAAATCGGTTTCCAGATAATCGCTGAGGATCGGGAAGTAGAAGGCGTTGTGGTAGCGGATCACCAGCGGCTTGTCGTTGGCGATCAGTTCGCCGCCGAGGCAGATCAGGCATAGCCCGATGAACAGCCACAGCGACCAGCGCCCGCGACGGTTGGCCTTGAATTGCGCGATGCGCCGCCGGCCCAGAGGGGAGAGTGTGAACATCAGGCAGTCCTCGCCGAGAAGTCGATGCGCGGGTCGAGCAGGGTGTAGCAGAGGTCGCCGATCAGCTTGATCAACAGGCCGAACAGGGTGAACAGAAACAGCGTGCCGAACACCACCGGGTAGTCCCGTGACACCGCCGCTTCGTAGCTCATGCGCCCGAGGCCGTCGAGGTTGAAGAGGGTTTCGATCAGCAGGGAGCCGGCGAAAAACACCTCGATCAAGGCCGACGGCACACCGGCTACCACCAACAGCATCGCGTTGCGAAACACATGGCCGTAAAGCACGCGCCTTTCGGTCAACCCCTTGGCGCGCGCGGTGATCACGTACTGGCGGCTGATCTCGTTGAGGAAGCTGTTCTTGGTCAGGATCGTCAGCGTCGCAAAACCGCCGATCACCAGCGCCGTCACCGGCAACACCAGGTGCCAGAGGTAGTCGCCGACCTTGCCCCACAGGCTCAGGCTGTCGAAATTGTCCGAGATCAGACCCTGCACCGGAAACCAGTTGACGTAGCTGCCCCCGGCGAACACCACGATCAACAGGATCGCGAACAGAAAGGCCGGCATCGCGTAACCGACGATGATCGCCGTGCTGCTCCAGACATCGAACGCGCTGCCGTTTTTGATTGCCTTGCGAATGCCCAGCGGGATCGAAATCAGGTAGGTGATCAAGGTCGCCCACAGGCCGAGGGACAGCGACACCGGCAGTTTCTGCACGATCAGGTCAGTGACTTTTGCACCGCGAAAGAAGCTGCTGCCCAGGTCCAGTTGCGCGTAGTTCTTGAGCATCAGCCACAGGCGTTCGTGCATCGGTTTGTCGAAGCCGTAGTGGTGCTTGATCTCTTCGATCAGCGCCGGGTCCAGGCCACGGCTGCTGCGCCCGGCACCGCCGATGGCGGTCACCTCGCTGGCGCCGCCCATGCTGTGCCCGCCGAAGCCTTGCAGGCGGGCGATGGCCTGTTCCACCGGGCCGCCGGGCGCGGCCTGCACGATGACGAAGTTGACCACCAGAATGCACAGCAGTGTCGGGATGATCAGCAACAGCCGTCGACTCAGATAACGCCACATGTCACTGGCCCCCCGCGAGCTGGCGCAGGGCGCTCATCTGCTGGTTGGTCAGCGGCTTGGCCGAGACCTCCCACCAGGTGTCGAGGCCTTCGCTGTAGATCGGCTGCACCGCCGGCCTGCCGAAGCGGTTCTGAAACACCGTCGGCGTGCCTTTGGAGTAGTAGTTGGGAATCATGTAGTCACCCCATTGCAGCACCCGGTCGAGGGCGCGGGCGTAACGCACCATGGCGTCGCGGGTATTGGCCTGGACCAGGCCGTCGATCAGCCGGTCCACCGCAGGATCGGCCAGCACCATCGAGTTGGAACTGCCGACCTGGGTCGCGCTTTGCGAGGCATACAGGCTGTACAACTCGCGGCCCGGCGAGACGATCGGATCGCCGCTGCGGGGGAAACTGGTGACGATCATGTCGTAGTCCCGGGCGTTGAGCCGGTTGATGTACTGCGCCGAATCGATGCGCCGCAGATTCAGGGTGATGCCGATCTGCGCCAGGGTGCGCTTGTACGGCAGCAGCATGCGGTCGAAGCCGCCCTGGCCGTCGAGGAAGGTGAATTCGAGCGGCTCGCCGGCAGCGTTTACCAAGCGGTTGTGCTTCGGCGTCCATCCGGCCTCGGCCAGCAGTTTCAGGGCCTGCAGCTGTTTGTCGCGGATGTAGCCGCTGCCATCGGTTTTCGGTGCCTGATAAACCTGGGTGAAGACCTCGTCCGGGATCTGTCCGCGCAGCGGTTCAAGGATTGCCCGCTCCGCGGCGTCGGGCAGGGCAGTGGCGGCCATTTCACTTTTCGGCCAGTAGCTGTTCTGGCGCACGTAGAAGCCGCGCATCATCTGTTTGTTGGTCCACTCGAAATCCCACAGCAGGCTCAGCGCCTGGCGCACGCGGCGGTCCTTGAACAGCGGGTTCTGCAGATTGAACACAAAACCCTGAGCGCTGGTCGGTTTGTCCGGGGCGAGAATCGCTTGTTGCAGACGGCCGTCGCGCAGGGCCGGGCTGTCGTAGCCGACCACGTAGCCGGACGAGGAAAACTCGCGGTTGTAGTCGAACGCGCCGGCCTGCAGCAGTTGCCGGGCGACGTCGGTGTCGCCGTAGAAATTCACGGTCAGGCTGTCGAAGTTGTACATCCCGCGACTGACCGGCAGGTCTTTGCCCCACCAGTGCGGATCTCTCTGAAAACTGATGCTGCGTCCCGCATCGACCTTGCTCACCCGGTACGGGCCGCTGCCCAACGGGGGTTCGAAACCGCCGCCGTTGGCGAAGTCGCGGGTTTTCCACCAGTGCTCGGGCACCGGTCGCAGCGACGCCAGATCCAGCGCCAGGGTGCGGTTGAGGTTGTTCTTGAAGGTGAAGCGAATCTGCCGCGGGCCTTCGATCAGCACGTCCTGCACGTCGGCGTATTGCTGGCGATAACTCAGGCTGCCCTTGGTCATCAACAGCTCGAAGGTGTAGCGCACGTCTTCGGCGGTGATCGGTGTGCCGTCGGCGAAACGCGCCTCGGGGTTCAGGTTGAAACGCACCCACAGGCCGCCGGGATCGCGCTCCATGGATTGCGCCACCAGACCGTAGACGGTGTAGGGCTCGTCCAGCGAGCGGAACGCCAGCGGCGAATACACCCAGTCGTTGACCTGCACCACGGAAATGCCCTGATCGGCATACGGGGTGATGTAGTTGTACTGCCCGATCTCCATCGAAGCGCGGCTGAGCGAGCCGCCCTTCGGTGCGTCGGGATTGACGAAGTCGAAGTGCCGGAAACCGGCGGGGTATTTCGGTGCCTCGCCGTACACCGTCATCGCGTAGCTGCCGCCGGCCAGCGCCGATGCCGCGTTGCACAGCAGCGCACCGCCGAGCAGCAGGCCGGCCATGTTGCGCATGAATGTCATGAAGTCGTTCCTCTGAGCCGGAAAAGCCCGGAGCGGCGGCAGGCCGCTGCGGGATGCGAATTCGCAAGGGGAAGGGGCCGGCCGGAGTCTTGCGCGGCCCCGACCCGGACTCAGAAGTGGTACGTCATGCGCGCAAACAGCGTGCGGCCCAGCGGGTCGGTGTAGCGCGGGTCATAACCGCTCTGGAAGTTGTAGGCCTGGTTGGAGAACGGCGGATCGCGGTCGAACAGGTTCTTCACCCCGGCATCCACGTCCAGCACCTTGTCGAAGGTGTACCCGGCCGACAGGTCCCACACCGAATACGACGCGACCCGCGCGTTGGTCTCGCGGTCGTAGTCGTTATAGCCGGTGGTGAAGCGGTTGGTCAGCGCCGCGCGGGCGGCACCGAAGGTCCAGGAACCGGTCAGGTTGTGTTTCCAGCGGGCAATCACCCCGTCACCCTTGAAGTCACCGACCTTGTCGGTGAACGGGCCCTTGATGGTGCTCTGGAAGTCGTACTCGTCGACATAGGTGCCTTGCAGGCCCAGACCGAACTGACCGTACGGCGTATTCGGAAAGCGATAGTCCAGCGACACATCGACGCCGTTGGTTTCGACGATGCCCAGGTTGGCGTTGCCGGTGACGATGTAGTTGAGCGTGCCGTCGGCGTTGCGCACGAAACGGTCGGGGTAGCTGCCGGCCTGATCGAACACGGTGGATTCCGGAAACGGCTGGATCTGGTTGGAGATGTGAATCCACCAGAAATCCAGGCCCACGGACAGGTTGCTGACCGGCTGATAGACAAAGCCCAGCGTCACGTTGCGCGCTTTCTCCGGGGCCAGGTCTTCGTTGCCGCCGATCTGGTTGAGGAACTGCTGACCGCAATCGCGCCCGCCGTTGCCGCCCGGTTGCACCACGCCGCCGGTACACAGCACCGGGTCGTTGTAGTAGCCCTGGGTGTAGGTGATGCTGCGCGGCGAATACAACTCATACAACGACGGCGCGCGGAAGCCTTCGCTGTAGGCGCCGCGGACCACCAGCTCCTTGAGCGGCTGATAGCGGAACGAGTATTTCGGGTTGGTGGTGCTGCCGAAGTCGCTGTATTTGTCGTGACGCACGGCGGCGGACAATTCCAGGCTGTCGAGCACCGGCACGTTGATTTCCGCATAGGCGGCTTTCACGCTGCGATCGCCCTCGACGCTGCCGGCCGGGTCGATCCCCAGGCTCTGGATGTCGCCGGCAAAGGCTTCGAAGTCCTGGTGGAATTTCTCTTTGCGGTACTCGCCGCCCAGGGCCAGGCCCGACGGGCCGGCACCGAACCAGTCACCGATTTCGCGGCTGATTCGCCCGTCGAAACCGGCGACCCGACCGACCGCCGTGGAATAGGCGCCGTGGTACATGGCCTGATCGATGTACTGCTGACCGGCGCTGGTCTGTGGGCCGAACGGGTTGAGCAGGCCGCTGGCCAGGCCGTCGATCATCGCCTGATCGCTGACGTAGCCGCTGGTGACGCTGGAGACGATCTTGTTCTGGTTGTACGAGGCGCCGACGTTGTAGTCCCAGCCACCGACCAGACCGTCGAAGCTCAGCAGAAAGCGCTGGCTGGTGTTCTGGTCTTTCGATTCACGCGGGCCGGCGGCGGTCTCGCGCCAGTTCACGTCCACCGGTTGCGTCGGGTCGAGGGCGAAATCGGTGGGCGCCGGGGTGATGCCGTTGCCGGGGTAGTAGGGCGAGGACGAGTCCAGGCTCAGGCCGGTCAATGGCGCCGGGCCGACGGCGGTGGCGTTGTTGTTGCGCGACCAGAAGTATTCGAGATTGACGTTGTGGTCGTCGGCCAGTTTGCCGGTGGTCTTGCCGAAGAACGAAGTCTTCTCGGTCTGCGGCACCAGGTCGATGAATTCCCGGGTACTGAAGCGGCAGAGGCCGTCGCGGGCCACCAGGTTGAGGCCGTTGCAATTGCTGTTGGCCAGCGGGTTGGTGGCGTTGCCGTTCTGGCTGTAGTTGCCGGGGAACGCGGTGCCGGAGGTCTGGTCCAGGCCCCGGCCGGGCA
The DNA here is from genome assembly GCF_046487845.1 of Pseudomonas sp. PHC1. Lineage (NCBI taxonomy): Bacteria > Pseudomonadati > Pseudomonadota > Gammaproteobacteria > Pseudomonadales > Pseudomonadaceae > Pseudomonas > Pseudomonas sp. PHC1. The sequence goes on along the minus strand of NZ_JBJXHJ010000006.1, from coordinate 205,980 downwards.
CGTAGTCGCGGGCAAAGGAGCGGTCGTTGGCGTCGAGGTTCTGCTGCTTGTTGTAGTTGAACACGCCGAGCACGTTGAAGCGGTCCTGCTCCAGATCGCCGTAGCCCCAGCTGGCGCTCATGTCCTTGGTCGCACCGCCGCCGCTGTGGGTCGGGGTTTCGCCGCCGAGGGTGAGCTGGCCGTCGGTCATGGATTTTTTGGTGATGAAGTTGATCACACCGCCGATGGCGTCGGTGCCGTACAGGGCCGAGGCGCCGTCGCGCAGCACTTCCACGCGCTCGATCGCGGCAAACGGGATCATGTTCAGATCCGCCGCGCCGCCGGCCGAGTTGGTACCCGACAGGGCGTTGTTGGCCAGCCGGCGACCGTTGAGCAGCACCAGCGTCTTGTTCGCGCCGATGCCGCGCATGTCGGCGAAGGAGGCGCCGCCGGTGGCCGCGCCGACCGAGCCTGCGCTGTTGTTGATCGACTGGCTGCCGGTGATGCGCTGCACCAGTTCGGCGGTGGTGGTCACGCCCTGTTTGCGCAGTTCATCGGCCTTGAGCACGGTGATCGGCACCGCGGTTTCCGCGTCGACCCGACGGATCGCCGAGCCGGTCACTTCGACCCGTTGCAGTTGCGTGGTTGGCGCGACCACCGCTGCAGCGGCCGGGACGCTGTTGTCGTCCTCGGCGGCCTGAACCCCGGTGCCCATCCCCATGGCCACCAGGTACAACGGAACGAAACGGTGGCGGGAAATCGTCGCCACCAAGGGTTTGAGCGTGAAGCGTGGAGTGTTCATCAGCATGGTTGTTTCCGACTTTGTTAGACGTTTATCGAAATGGCCTTGTGAGCCCTCTTTGCACGGAGCACGGTGGTGCCGCGCCGCGAAAACCACTTTCTTCAAGCAAGCCGATCCCCTCCGAAGACGCGCTGCGTTTTTTCGGTCGGCCGATTGCGACGGGATTCAACGAACGGTGCCGGGCGCGTCCCTCACAGCGCGCCCGGCACCGCCGTCAGCGGGTGGTCATCACCGATATCTTGGTGATGCCCGAGCGCTCGATGGACGCCATGGCTTTGGCCACCTGGCCGTAATTCACGGCGGAGTCGGCCTGCAGCTGCACGCGGACGTCGGCGTCCCTGGCCTTGACCTCCTTGAGGCTGGCCTCCAGTGATTCCGGCGCCAGCTCGGTCTTGGCCAGGAAAAACTTGCCGTCCTGATCGACGCTGACCACCACCGGATCTTTCTTTTCGGCGGGGGCGACGGCATCGGTTTTCGGCAGGTTGACCTTGATCGCGTTGGTCATCAGTGGCGCGGTGACGATGAACACCACCAGCAGCACGAGCATCACGTCCACCAGCGGCGTGACGTTCATTTCGCTGAGCACTTCATCGCTGTCTTGAGTGGAAAAGGACATCAGCTGGCCTCCCGCACGGCGGCCGTGGACTTGGCGATGGCCTGGCGGCTGATGGAAAACGCGCTGCGCGAGGCGAGTGCGTCGAAGTCGTGGGCGAAGTCATCCATGTCCGCCGAGGCCAGCTTCAGGCGGCGCAGGAAGAAGTTGTAAATCAGCACCGCCGGCACCGCGACGGCAATCCCCACGCCGGTCGCGATCAGCGCGTGGCCGATGGGCCCGGCCACGGTTTCCAGGCTGGCCGAACCGCTGGCACCGATGCTTTGCAGCGCCTCCATGATTCCCCACACGGTGCCGAACAGGCCAATGAACGGCGCGGTGCTGCCGATACTGGCGAGGATCGCCTGGCCGTTTTCCAGCGAGCGGCGTTCCTTCTGGATCTGCTGGCGCAGGTTGCGTTCCAGTCGGTCGGAACGGTTGATGGTGTGCGCCAGTTGCTGGGTGGTGCGAGGGGTTTCTTCCACCAGCAACGCTTCGAAACCGCTGCTGGCGATCCGCGCCAGCGAGCCCGGATACTGGCTGGCGTGTTCGGCGGCGGTGAGCAGGTCCGGCGCGCCCCAGAAGGCTTTGCTGAACTGCTTGTTCTGGGTTTTCTGGCGCAGGTATTGCGCCGACTTGACCAGCAGGATCGCCCAGCTGACCACGGAAAACAGCACCAGCCCCCAGAGCACGCCGGGGACAATCATCGAAGACAGAGAATCGTTCATGGCTACACCTCGCTTGCGTTAATCGGTTGTGAGTTCGGTTGTCGTGCCGTCATTGCGGCAATTTGAAATCGATGGTCTGGGTGGCGAAGCCGTCGATCGGTGTGTCGCCGCGTTTGGCCGGAATGAACTTCCAGGCCTTCACCGCTGCGACCGCCGCGTCATCCAGTTGCGGCTTGCCGCTGGACTTGGTCACCGTCACCGAACCGGCGCGACCGTTGGCCAGCACCTGAATCCGCAGCACCACGCTGCCTTCCCAGTTACGCCGCAGGGCCAGCGACGGGTATTCCGGTGGCGGGTTGCCCAGGCTGGCGAGGCCGGAAATCGCCGCCGACTCTTTCACCGGGCCCGGTGCCGCAGCAGGTGCCGGTGGCGCGCTCGGGGTGGCCGGGGCAGCAGGTGCAGCCGGTGGCACAGGGGCGGGCGGCGCTTTCGGCGGCTCGACCTTTTTCACCGGTTTGGGTTTCTCGACCGGTTTCGGTTTTTCGATCGGCTTGGGTTTTTCCACCGGTTTGGGCGGTGGCTTGACCGCGTCCTCGTCTTCCACCGGTTGTTCCGGTTCGGGAGGGGGCGGCGGTGGGGGCGGCGGCTCCGGTGTTGGCGGCGCCGGAGGTGTCGGGCTGGTGAGCTCGACGGTCATTTCCGGAATTTCCGGCGGCGTGGGCAGCGGCTCGGCCCTGGCCTGCTGGAAAAACCACCAGGCGCCGCCGTGTATCAGCGCCGACACCGCCACCAGCAACAGCATCTGCTGCTTGTTCAGGCCGCCGGGCTGAGACGTGTTAGCCTGATAGACGGGCCGACCCGCCACCGACGCAAGCGCTGCGTTCGGTACTGGCCCCGGCGGCGTTCTGTGCTTTACCGCATCGTTCATTAAAGCTCCCTCGGGTGGATGAAGGGCAATAAAGTGCCGTTCGAACAACACAGCGTTGTTCGAGTGAGTGGTCGCAACTTTCATACGGGTGTGCAGAAGCCGATAGTTGAACTATCTATTGAACAGGGCTTGTGCAGCGTGTTGCTTCAGTAATGCCGACTTCGATGGTTCATTGATCCGGTCCGTGGCTGTTCTTTTATTAGTGAGTGTGCAATTGAGTGGCGAACATCATTCGTGCCCTCATGGTGGATGCAATAGCAACCGCTGTGCCAAAGAGTGACCAAATGTGTATTGGTTATTTCACGGATGATACGTATGTCGCATTTATATAAGTTTCATCAGGCACGCCGGTTTTCATGGGCGCATAACCGCCCGACGGCCCTGTTTACAGGGCTTTTTTCAGGGCGAGACAGGCTTCGCGCGGTATCGCGCTGTTCAGCGAGATAGAGCGGCTGTTCTCGTGTCGGCCAGGACGCGTGATGGTGCGTGGCGGACTGATTTGGTGCGAGTCAGTGTTTTAGCGGGCCACAGGCGATGTTCCTTGTTCTTGTCTAAATAAAGTCGGTCATTGCGCTGGATCGGTTTATTGACTTCAAGTGCAGTTTTGGTGCGCTTCGGGCATTAACGTCGTACAGCGAAAGTTGTATCGGTGTGCTGTCTGAAAGTTATTGTCGAACAATGTGTTGTTGCATTCATTAATGCAGCGCGCACGCAATGACTGCTTGCGTGCTATTTAAAAAATAAATAGTGCAGGCGTTCAGGTAATAAAAGGAATGCACGGACTGTTCGCAGGACGAACAGGGCGCAGGTACAGGGACACAGAGAGAAGAGTGTGGCGCAGCCGATGAAGATTCACGCGGTGAACTCCTTGTTGCCAGCTCGGATACGCGAACTTTTGGTTCGGTATCGCACCTTACAAGAACGCGGATAGCGTTCGCTGATTGCTCTTGGTGCGGGATGGGCACCGCCAGCGCTGTTTTGCGAGATCAGGGATTCGCAAGCTGCCGATGAATGCGCAATCCGTGCCAAATTCGATACAACAGCTATAAATAGGGCCAGGCGGGATGCCTTTCGCAGTGGAGGAGGGGATATGTATCAGCTCTACGGACACCGCAATTCAGGGGCGGCCGCCATCGAGGCGGCGCTCGAGCTGTGCCAGGTGGCTTACCGCTTCATCGATATCGAGGCCAGTGCGGAAGCGGCGCAGGAGCTGGCGCGGCTCAATCCGCTCAAACAGATCCCGACCCTGCAACTGCCGGACGGCAGTGTCATCACCGAAAGTGCGGCGATTCTGATTCATCTGGGACAAACCTTTGCGCAATCCGGCCTGCTGCCGGCCAACGGCGCTGACCGCGATCAGGCGATTCGGGGCCTGGTGTACATCGTCAGCAATTGTTATGCGGCCATCGGGATCATTGATTACCCGGAACGCTGGCTGGTGATGCCGGACGAGGCTTCGCGACAGAATCTGATGGCGGGTGCACGGGAACGCCTGCACTGGAGCTGGGAGGTGTTTGCCGACCAGTTCTCGGCCGAGCTGTACCTGGACGATGAAACACCGGGGGCGCTGGATGTGCTGGCAGCGGTGGTCACGCGCTGGGCCGGTGCCCGCGAACACCTGCGCCAGGCCCGACCCGGTTTCCATGCATGGCTGCAGCGCATCGACCGACACCCGGTGCTGGCGCCGGTCTTTGCGCGGCATTGGCCTGCCTGAGACTTCGGCTGAATGGCTGCTCGTCTGATCGTTCCCACGCAGAGCGTGGGAACGATCAACGATCAGGGTGGGGCATCATTCCCCGCGGATGTACTGCTCCAGCTGTTTGATCAGCTCGGCCTGTTCGGCAATCGCTTCCTTGACCAGGTCGCCGATCGACAGCAGGCCGATCAGCTTGCCGTTCTCCACCACCGGCAAGTGACGCAGGCGTTTGTCGGACATGATGCCAAGGCAAGTGTCGACGGTCTGGTGAGTGTCCACCGTGATCACGTTCGCCACCATGATGTCGCGCACCGGCGTACCCACCGATGAGCGCCCGTGCAGCACCAGTTTGCGCGCGTAATCGCGCTCGCTGATGATGCCCACCACGTTGTCGTCTTCCACCACGAGCAAGGCGCCGACGTTTTTTTCGGCCATTTTCATCAGCGCTTCGAGCACCATGTGATCGGGCTTGATCTGGTGCACTTCCTGATTTTTTGGATCTTTGAGCTTGAGCAGTTGGGCGACGGTTTTCATGGCGGTTACTCAGGTGTTGTCGTTGTTCTCCAAGCATCGTAGACGCAGGCGCGCAGGGCAAGGCCGCAAAACGGCAGATAACACGCAAAAAACGTCATTTGACCGGATTTTTCATGGCGTGGCCGGTGTCACCGGTTGCGGCAATGCCGCGTAGAATGCCCGTCTGAATCAATTCCCGAGGTTGCAGTGGTGGATTTACAGCAGGGCTTCGTCCTGACCCGGCATTGGCGCGACACCCCGGCCGGCACCGAAGTCGAGTTCTGGCTGGCGACCGACGCCGGGCCGCGCCGTGTGCGATTGCCGCATCAGCCGTCGGTGGCGTTCATCCCGGCGGCGCAGCGCGAGCAGGCCGAGCGGGTGCTGGCGGACGAAAAGAACGTCGAACTGCGCCCCCTGGCCTTGCTGGATTTCGAGCATCGCCCGGTGCTCGGGCTGTATTGCCAGCAGCATGGTCAGTTGATGCGTCTGGAAACCGCGCTCAACCGTCACAGTGTCGACGTCTTCGAAGCCGATGTGCGACCGCCCGAGCGTTACCTGATGGAGCGGTTCATCACCGCGCCCGTCTGGTTCAGCGGCACGCACGCTGCCGATGGCGTGCTGCTCGACGCCCACCTCAAGCCGGCGCCCGACTATCGTCCGCAACTGCGGCTGGTCTCGCTGGACATCGAAACCACTGAGCAGGGCGAGTTGTATTCCATCGCGCTGGAAGGTTGCGGCGAACGCCAGGTGTACATGCTCGGCGCACCGAATGGCGATGCCAGCATTGTCGATTTCGACCTCGAGTACTGCGAGTCGCGCACCCTGATCCTGAAGAAGCTCAACGACTGGTTCGCCCAACACGACCCCGACGCGATCATCGGCTGGAACCTTGTGCAGTTCGATTTGCGCATCCTTCACGAACACGCCCGGCGCCTCGGCGTGCCGCTCAAGCTCGGGCGCGGCGGCGAGCAAATGCAGTGGCGCGAACACGGCAGCCGCAATCACTACTTCGCGGCAGCGGCAGGAAGGCTGATCATCGACGGCATCGAATCCCTGCGTTCGGCGACCTGGAGCTTCCCGTCGTTCAGTCTGGAAAACGTCGCCCAGACCCTGCTCGGCGAAGGCAAATCGATCGACAACCCGTACCAGCGCATGGACGAGATCAACCGCATGTTCGCCGAGGACAAACCGGCGCTGGCCAAGTACAACCTCAAGGACTGCGAGCTGGTCACACGGATCTTCGCCAGGACCGAGTTGCTGAAATTCTTGCTCGAGCGCGCCAGCGTCACCGGCCTGCCGGCGGATCGCAGCGGCGGCTCGGTGGCGGCGTTCACCCATTTGTACATGCCGTTGATGCACCGCCAGGGCTTTGTGGCGCCGAACCTTGGCACCCGTCCTCCGCAGGCCAGCCCCGGCGGGTTTGTCATGGACTCGCAACCGGGGCTCTACGAATCGGTGCTGGTGCTCGACTACAAGAGCCTTTACCCGTCGATCATTCGTACCTTTCTGATTGACCCGGTGGGGTTGATCGAAGGCTTGCAGCATCCGGATGACAGCGACTCGGTGCCGGGCTTTCGCGGCGCTCGTTTCTCCCGCACCCGGCATTGCCTGCCGTCCATCGTCGCCCGGGTCGCCGAGGGGCGCGAGACCGCCAAGCGCGAACACAACGCGCCGTTGTCCCAAGCACTGAAGATCATCATGAACGCCTTCTACGGCGTGCTCGGTTCAAGCGGTTGCCGGTTTTTCGATACGCGGCTGGCGTCATCGATCACCCTGCGCGGCCACGAAATCATGTTGCGCACCCGGCAGTTGATCGAGGCTCAGGGTCACGCGGTGATCTATGGCGATACCGATTCGACCTTCGTCTGGCTGCGTCGCCCCCACGGTCAGGAAGAAGCGGCGACCATCGGCCGAGCGCTGGTGCAGCACGTCAACGATTGGTGGCGCGAGCATGTGCGTGACCAGTACGGGCTGGAAAGCGCCCTCGAACTGCAGTTCGAAACCCACTACAAACGCTTCCTGATGCCGACCATCCGTGGCGCCGAAGAGGGCAGCAAAAAGCGCTACGCCGGTCTGGTGAGCCGCGCCGACGGCAGCGAAGAAATGGTCTACAAAGGCCTGGAAACCGTGCGCACCGACTGGTCGCTGCTGGCCCGGCAATTCCAGCAGGAACTGTACGAGCGGATCTTTCAGCGCAAGCCGTATCAGGATTACGTGCGCGAGTACGTGCGCAAGACCCTGGCCGGCGAGTTCGACGAGCGACTGGTCTACCGCAAGCGTCTGCGCCGCACCCTCGACGATTACGAACGCAACGTGCCGCCCCACGTGCGCGCCGCACGGCTGGCGGACGATTACAACGCGCAGCACGGTCGCCCGCGGCAATACCAGAACGGCGGCTGGATCAGCTACGTCATTACCCTGGCCGGGCCCGAGCCACTGGAAGTGCGCCGCGCGGCCATCGACTACGACCACTACATCACCCGCCAGCTGCAACCGGTGGCGGATGCGATCCTGCCGTTTGTCGACGACGATTTTTCAACCCTGATCGGGGGGCAACTGGGCCTGTTTTGAGTCCAGCAGCTGCAGGGTCCATTCGTCCTGAATGCCGTGAAAGTAACGCTCCAGCGCTTGATGCCAGAGGCTGTCGTCGTCAGCGAACTGGGCGAACAGGGTCATCGACGAGTGAAATTTCAGGTCGTCCGGATGGCCGAAAATCTCGGCAATCGAACGCTGCCGCACATTCAGCACCAGTTGTGTGCAGGTCCGCAGGCGGGCGCCGAGCAGCGGGTGGTCGAGGTAGGCGCGGGTTTCCGGTGCCGAATTGATCGCGAACCGCCGCGACATCTCGCTGCCGCCGAGCCCGGCGAACTGCGGGAACACGAACCACATCCAGTGGCTGCGCTTGCGGCCTTCGCCGAGTTCGTGCTGGACCCGATCAAACACCGGGTCCTGGGCAAGCACGAAGCGTTGCAGGTTGAATGGATCGTCCTGATCAGTGCTTCTCATGGCGAAGCCCCCTGTCAGTCGGCGGTGGCTCAGACCATGGCCAGCCGCTGCTTGCGTTGTGGCGCGTGAAACACCTGGTCCAGCGCCGCCAGATCCCCGGCCTCGAGTTGCAGCTGCGCCGCTTGTGCATTGAGCTGCACATGTTCCGGACGCACGGCCTTGGGAATCGCAATCAGCCCATCCTGACGCAGAATCCACGCCAGCGAAACCTGTGCCGGGGTCACGTCGTGACGAGCGGCAATCTGTTTCAACACCGGCTCGGCCAGCATCGCGCCGCCCTGGCCGATCGGGCAGTACGCCATCAGCGGCATGCGCTGTTGCTGGCACCACGGCAAAAGATCGAATTCGATGCCGCGTTCTTCCAGGTTGTACAGCACCTGATTGGTCGCGCAGGCCGGGGCCGGCAGTTCTTCGAGATCGTCGACATCAAAGTTTGACACGCCCCAGCGGCCGATCTTGCCGTCCTCGCGCAGGCGCTCGAAGGCCTCGACGGTTTCTTCCAGCGGATACTGGCCGCGCCAATGCAGCAGATAGAGATCGATGTAGTCCGTATCGAGCCGGCGCAGGCTGCGCTCGCAAGCCTGGGGAATGCCTTTGCGACTGGCGTTGTGCGGGTAGACCTTGCTCACCAGGAACACTTGATCGCGCAGACCGGCAATGGCTTCGCCGACCACGGTTTCGGCACCGCCTTCACCGTACATTTCCGCGGTGTCAATCAGGGTCATGCCCAATTCGATGCCGCTGCGCAGGGCCGCGACTTCACGCTTGTGCGCCGAACGGTCTTCGCCCATGCGCCAGGTGCCCTGGCCAATCACCGGCACCTGCACGCCAGCCAGTTCGAGGGTACGCATGCAAACCTCCTTTCTGAAACGGTCGATACCTTTAAGTGGGCAGCAGGATAGCCCACGGGTTCCGTCCGCTTCCAGAAAGGAGGGTGAGGGCAGCTACTTGGCGGAGAACTTCAACACCACGCTCTGGGTGTAGGTCTGGCCCGGATCCAGCCGGGTGCTCGGGAAGTTGGGCTGGTTCGGCGAATCCGGGTAGTGCTGGGTCTCCAGGGTGAACGCGCCCCAGTGCGGATAGACCTTGCCACCCTTGCCCTTGACCGTGCCGTCGAGGAAGTTGCTGGTGTAGAACTGCACGCCCGGTTCGTTGGTGAACAGCTGCAAGTGGCGACCGGATTGCGGGTCGCTGACTTCGGCGGCGAGTTTGCTGACGTCACCCTGGGTGTCCAGCGCCCAGTTGAAATCGAAGCCACCGTGTTTCGGTTCGGCGAATTTCAATTGCGGGTGATCGGCCTTGATGTGCTGGCCGATGGCGGTGGGTTTGGTGAAGTCCATCGGTGTGCCGGCCACAGGGGCCAGTTCGCCGGTCGGGATCAGCTTGGCGGTGACCGGGGTGTAATGGCTGGCGTGCAGGGTGGCGACTTGCTTGAGGATGTCGCCATTGCCGGCGCCGGCGAGGTTGAAGTAGCTGTGGTTGGTCAGGTTGAGCACAGTGGGTTTGTCGGTGCTGGCCTTGTAGTCGATGCGCAGCTCGTTGCTGTCGGTGAGGCGGTAGGTCACTTCGGTGGTGAGATTGCCGGGGAAACCCATTTCGCCATCTGCCGACAGATAGGTCAGGGTCACGCCGACCGAATCCTTGTCCTTGGTTTCCTTCGCTTTCCAGACCTTTTTGTCGAAGCCCTGCGTTCCGCCGTGCAGGGCGTTGGTCTTGTCGTTCTGCGGCACTTGATAGCGTTTGCCGTCGAGTTCGAAGGCGCCATCGGCCAGGCGATTGCCGAAGCGACCGATGGTTGCGCCGAAGTACGCGGTGCCTTTCTGGTAGCCCTGCACATCGTCGAAGCCGAGGACGATGTCGTCGAGCTGGCCGTGTTTGTCCGGCACTTGCAGCGCCTGCAAGGTCGCGCCATAGGTGATGACCGTGGCCTGCATGCCGTGGCTGTTGCGCAGGATGTATTGCTCGACGGGCGTGCCGTCATTGGTTTTGCCGAAGGCTTTGTGTTCGCTGGACAGGCCGGCGGCCTGGGCGGAGAGGGTGGCGATCATCAGGGACAGTCCGAGGCCGCAGAGTGAGTGTCGGGATTGAAGCATGGGTTGACCTTCCTTTTTGTTGTTGTTTTGAAAATCGTTAAATAGTCATGCTAATTAGTGGATGAATGGGAATTTATAGCGGAAGTAGCGATTAATGCAAAAATAAAGTCGGACTAAATCGAATGAGCCAACAGCGCCGAAGGTCGGGAATCCACGCCGGCACTGCACTTTTTCGAAATCCCCGGCTCTATCCATGGTCAGGGTGCGGTGACTTCCGCTGCACAGGAACGTGTCCGTCAAAGCATTCATGCCGAGAGTTTTGCACCCCATCGCTGCATACATTCACCGCCCGTGCCTGCTGCTGGCCTGTCTGTCGACGCTGTTGCTCGGCGGTTGCAGCCATCAGGAGGGCAACAACTTCATCACCCAGATGCGCGAGGGCAGGCCTCAGGAGTTTCTCCAGACCAGCGTCGACCGTATGGCCACGCTGGCGATGCGCGACAACCTCGACAGCCTCTATCGCTTGATGGGCAAGTTGTACCTGCGCAACCCGGACGAGTTGCGCAAATCCGGCTTTCTCGACATTCGCACGGCGGTCAAACAGGTGCGGCTGGCCATCGAGCAGCAGCAACCTTTGCCGACCCTCGGCGGCAAAAAGGATCTGGCAGCGCTGAGCTATGCCATGAGCCCTGAATTTCTCGGTGACCGGGTTGGTGCGTTCATCTACGCGATCGGCAGCATGCTGGTCACCGCCCACGGCAACCGCACCGAGTTCTACATGACCGATGCGATCAACCCGACCTTCGTCAACAACGCTGCGCGCAACATCGAGAAAGCCACGTGGATCCTCGCCCAGCGGCAGAACAAGGAAGGCCAGCCGCTGCTGTTTTCCAACGAGATTTCCGAAGAGGGCAGCAACCTGAGCTTCGCCACGGAGTTCGGCAAAGTCGTGGCGCGCCTGGATCTGCTGACCCAGATGCTCGATGAGCGCTACCGGCGCATCGGGCTGAATTACGCGCAGAGCCTGCTGTTCTTGAATTTTTTGCCGGTGCAGTGAAATGGCATAACGATAGATCGGATCGATATAGGTGGTTATAAGAAAAATCGCTATGCTGCGGGCCAGATTCTTCCTGTCGTCTTCTGGATGTCTTCATGGAATTGGCAAATTTCGGCCTGGTGATTGCCGGGTTGGTGGTGGGGTTCATCGTCGGCATGACCGGTGTCGGCGGCGGTTCGCTGATGACACCGATCCTGCTGTGGTTCGGCATCAATCCGGCCACGGCAGTGGGCACGGATCTGCTGTACGCGGCCATCACCAAATCCAGCGGCGTGCTGGTGCACAGGAAAAACAAGAACATCGACTGGGCCATCACCGGCTGGTTGACCCTGGGCAGTGTCCCGGCGGTGGCGATGACCTTGTGGTTCCTCAGCACCCTGCACACCGCGCCGGACGCGATGAACGCAATCATCAAGCAAGCGCTGGGCTTCGTGCTGTTCGCCACGGCACTGGCGATTCTGTTCAAGAAACGCCTGCTGGAGTTCGCCCACAAACGCGCCGGTGGCAACTACAACCCCAGCGGTATGCGCCTGAATGTCATGACCGTGATCACCGGTCTGGTCCTCGGCACCATGGTCGCCCTGACGTCCATCGGCGCCGGCGCCCTCGGCACCGTCGCGTTGTTCATCCTCTATCCACTGCTGCCGACCCGTCGTCTGGTCGGCACCGAAATCGCCCACGCCGTACCGCTGACCCTGGTCGCCGGCCTCGGCCACGCGAGCATGGGCAACATGGACTGGGGCGTGCTGGGCTTTCTGCTGGTCGGCTCGCTACCCGGCATCTGGCTCGGCAGCCACCTGACCGGCCGCGTCTCCGATGAACTGCTGCGCCCGTGCCTGGCAACGATGCTGGTGTTGATCGGTTACAAGCTGGCGTTCTGATCGGCGAGCATCCATGAGCCCGAAGGCTCAAGCGTCAGGCTGATGCGGTCATGAAAGGTCATCAAATGCGCGACACGATCGCGCCCAGCCGGTTGCGCAAAACCGGTGCTGACCTAAGCTTTGGGCAAGGCGAAACACTTTTGCCGGGCAGCCTCCGGAACAATCGCCGCGATGCGCAATCATTAGAGCGTGGATATCAAAAGGAGATGCGCATGCTCATCAGGTCACTGACCCTGACACTCTTGCTGGCGATCGCCGGCCCCCTGTTCGCCGCCGACGGCGATTCCCCTCTGGACGTCGACAAGGGCATTAACCGCCCATTGATCGTGATCGCTTCCAGTACGGTCGATTCTTATTGGGTCAGCCTGAAAAAAGCGCTGGACGACCCGGCCAACAAGCAAGGCATCGCCGACCGCAAGATCAAGGTCTACACCATCCTCAGCATGAGCGGTCAGGTCGATGGCAAAAGCCTCGAGCAGCAGCAAACCATGGCGCTGCTGCGCTCGCTGAAGCTGGGCGCCGGGGCGTATCCGAAGGTCTTTCTGGTGGGCAAGGATGGAGAGACCAAACTGACGGCTTCGGGGGATGAAGCGGCGACGGTCGACTTGAAGAAGATCTTCGACACCATCGATGCAATGCCTGCCGCCGAGAAAGAAGCCACCTCCACCGTCGTTACTGCCCCGGCCGCTGCAGAACCTGCGCCGGCCAAGGGTGCGAAAGGGACTAAGCCGACCAAACCGGCCAAGCCGCCGGAAATGCCGGATGATTGATGTTTTGATTCAGGGCTGATCAGAAAAGAAAAAAACGGGCGACCTTCTCAGGTCGCCCGTTTTTTTATGGCGTGGTTACCGGGTCAATTCATCCAGAATCTTGTGCGCGATTTTCACCCGCTCTCCATTCGGATAATTGCGGTTCGCCAGAATCACGATCCCGACTTTCTTCGATGGCACGAACGCGACGTAGGCGCCGTAGCCAGCGGTGGAGCCGGTCTTGTTCAACAGCACGTTCGCCGGTTCAGGTTGTGGCGGATTCAGCCATTTGACCTTGTGCGGTTCCATGGCCATTGGCGTCGAGTTGCCGTCCAGCAGGCGATCGAGGCTGATCGGGTAGGTGTAGCGTTCCCAGCCAAGGCCCTGGGTCATGTCGCCGACGGTGTAGTAACCGGTGTGGGTGAGGGCGATGGCTTTTTGCAGCGGTGTTTCGAGTTTCGCGCTGTCGAGGTTGGCCTGGACGTATTGCAGCAGGTCGGCGGCGCTGGTCTTCACGCCGTAGGCTTCGGAATCCAGCGCGCCGGGGCTGACTCGAACCGGTTTGTTGTTCTTGTCATAGCCTTGGGCGTAGAGCTTTTGTTCAGACGCCGGCACTGACAGGAAGGTGTGCTTGAGTCCGAGTTTCGGCAGCAGGGTTTCAGTCATGACCTGATTGAACGGCTGGCCGAGGCTTTTTGCTGCCAGATAACCGAACAAGCCGATGCTCGGGTTGGAGTACAGGCGCTGGCTGCCGGCCGCAAAGGTCGGTTTCCACTGTTGGTAATAGCCGAGCATTTTGTCGGCAGAATCTGCGGCATCCGGGAATTGCAGCGGCAGGCCGCCCGCGCTGTAGGTGCCCAGTTGCAGCAGGCTGATGTGGTCGAAAGCGCTGCCTTTCAGTTCGGGCCAGTGCTGACTGGCCTTGTCGGAGAATTCCAGTTTGCCGCTGGCCTGGGCGTAGGCGGCGAGGGTGGCGGTGAAGGTTTTACTCACCGAGCCGACCTCGAACAAGGTGTTCTCATCCACCGTTTGGCCGGTGCTTTTGTCAGCGACACCGTAGTTAAAGTAATGTGCCTTGCCATCGACGGTCACGGCCACGGCCAGGCCCGCGATGTCCTGTTGCTGCATGACCGGGGTCACGGTGGACTTGACCAGGGCCTGCAACTGATCGCCGGTTGGCGGGGCAGCGAGGCAGGTGGCGGCGCTGAAGAAAAGTCCGAAAGCGCTGTAGGACTTGAGTTTGTTCAGGTTGATCGAAGGCATGCTTGAACCACTCTCCATGAGTGTTGATGGTGATATCCCGCTACACTGCGAGCGTTTTCCGTCGGGCTGGCTGATCGGCGCCGCCAAATCTAGGCACTCCGTAGGCTTTCGACAAACGATGAAAACTCGGACGAGCCATTAGAAAATTTTGGGACATGGCATGATTCGACCTCAATTGCCTTTGAATGCATTGCGCGCCTTTGAAGCTTCTGCGCGCCACCTGAGCTTCACCCGTGCGGCCGTGGAGTTGTGCGTGACCCAGGCGGCCGTCAGCCATCAGGTCAAAAGCCTGGAGGCGCAACTCGGTGTGATTCTGTTCAAGCGCTTGCCCCGTGGGCTGATGCTGACCGGCGAGGGCGAAACCCTCCTGCCGGTGCTGACCACGTCGTTCGATCATATCGCGCAGATGCTCGAGCGTCTGGCGGGCGGGCAGTATCGGGAAATGCTCACGGTCGGCGCGGTGGGCACCTTCGCCGTGGGCTGGTTGTTGCCGAGGCTGGCGGACTTTCAGGCGAAACATCCGCTCATAGATTTGCGGCTGTCGACCAACAACAATCGGGTGGACGTCGCTGCCGAAGGGCTGGATTACGCGATCCGGTTTGGCGCCGGGGCGTGGCACGGCATTGAAGCGACCCGTTTGCTGGAGGCGCCGCTATCGGTGCTCTGCGTGCCGGAAATCGCCCGGCAACTGCACACGCCCGGAGATCTTCTGCAGCAGCGTTTGCTGCGTTCCTATCGCACCGATGAGTGGCCGGAGTGGTTTCATGCGGCCGGTCTGGCGACTCATGCCGCGCCGCCCCAGAGCATCGTGTTCGACTCGTCGCTGGCGATGATGGAAGCGGCGTTGCAGGGCGGCGGTGTGGCACTGGCGCCGCCGTTGATGTTTGCCAGGCAACTGGCGGCGGACCTGATTCGTCAACCCTTTGCCATCGAAATCACCACCGGCAGCTATTGGCTGACGCGCTTGCAGTCACGGCCCGAGACGTCGGCGATGACTGCATTCAAGCATTGGTTGCTGGAGGCTGCGCAGGCTTAGCGCACCAGGCACGGCTTCTTGTTATCGAACGTCCATCCCGGAATCAGAAACTGCATCGCCACGCTGTCATCCCGCGCACCGAGTCCCATGCCTTTGTAGAGTTCGTGGGCCTTGGCCACCTGATCCATGTCCAGTTCCACGCCCAGCCCCGGTTTCTTCGGCACCTGCACGCAGCCGTCGACGATTTGCAGCGGCGCCCTGGTCAGGCGCTGGCCGTCCTGCCAGATCCAGTGGGTGTCGATGGCGGTGATGTCGCCCGGCGCGGCGGCGGCGACGTGGGTGAACATCGCCAGGGAAATGTCGAAGTGGTTGTTGGAGTGCGAGCCCCAGGTCAGACCCCATTCGTGGCACATCTGCGCTACGCGCACCGAACCCTGCATGGTCCAGAAATGCGGGTCGGCCAGCGGAATGTCCACCGACTGCAACTGGATCGCATGGCCCATCTCACGCCAATCGGTGGCAATCATGTTGGTGGCGGTTTTCAGGCCGGTGGCACGGCGGAACTCAGCCATCACTTCACGGCCCGAATAGCCGTTTTCCGCACCGCACGGGTCCTCGGCGTAGGCCAGCACATGGTGCTGGTCGCGGCACAGACGGATTGCTTCTTTCAATGACCATGCGCCGTTCGGATCAAGCGTGATGCGGGCGTCGGGGAAGCGTTCGGCCAGTGCGGTCACCGCTTCGATTTCGGCATCGCCGCTGAGTACGCCGCCCTTGAGCTTGAAGTCCTTGAAGCCATAGCGCGCATGGGCGGCTTCGGCCAGACGCACCACGGCCTCGGCGGTCATGGCCTTTTCGTGACGCACGCGGAACCAGTCGTTGTCGGCCTCCGGTTCGCTGCGGTAGGCGAGGTCGGTCTCCCGGCGATCACCCACGTAGAACAGGTAACCGAGCATCTTCACTTCGTCGCGCTGCTGGCCTTCGCCGAGCAATGCCGCCACCGGCACGTCGAGGTGCTGGCCGAGCAGGTCGAGCAGGGCGGCTTCCAGCCCGGTGACCGCGTGAATGGTGATGCGCAGGTCGAAGGTCTGCAGGCCACGGCCGCCGGCATCGCGGTCGGCGAAGGTCTGGCGAACCTGATTGAGGATCTTCTGGTAGGTGCCGATCGGACTGCCGACCACCAGGCTGCGAGCGTCTTCGAGGGTCTGGCGGATGCGTTCGCCACCGGGTACTTCACCGACACCGGTATGGCCGGCGTTGTCCTTGAGAATGACGATGTTGCGGGTGAAAAACGGCCCGTGGGCCCCGCTCAGGTTGAGCAGCATGCCGTCGTGGCCGGCCACCGGGATGACTTGCATTTCGGTGATGATCGGGGCTTTGGCGATGTCGTGTGCGGTCATTTATGGTTGTCCTTTCAAGCGTGTTTCGGCGCGGCATCGGCCACGGCGACGTCAGGGGCGGATTTGGGTGTCATGCGGGCGGCGAACACGATGATCGCGGCGATGATCGAGGTCGCGGCCAGGCCATAGAGGCCGCCCTGGATCGAACCGGTGTGTTGCTCCAGCAGGCCGAAGGTGGTGGGGGCGACGAAGCCGCCGAGGTTGCCCACCGAGTTGATCAGCGCGATCACGGCAGCGGCGATCCGTGCGTCGAGATAGGCCTGCGGGATCGGCCAGAACAGCGACGAGGCGGATTTGAAACCCAGTGCGGCAAAGCAGATCGCGACGAAGGCAAAAATCGGCCCGCCGGTGGTGGACATAAACATCCCCGCAGCGGCGATCAGCAATGCGGTAGCCACCCAAGCCTGCTGGTGTTTCCACTTCGCCGAGAACGAGGCGAACGCATACATGCCGATGATCGACAGCAACCACGGAATCGAATTGAACAGGCCGACCTGGAAGTCGCTCATCTCGCCCATCTTCTTGATGATGCTCGGCAGCCAGAACGTTGCGGCGTAGATGGTCAATTGAATGAAGAAGTAAATCAGGCAGAACAGGATGATCTGACGATCCTTGAGCAGTGTGCCCAGCGACGGCCGGATCGGGGTCGCCGCTTCGCGGGCCTTCTGTTCATCGTCGATGGCCTTGACCAGTGCGTCCTGCTCGGCGCGGGTCAGCCACTTGGCGTCGTGGGGTTTGGCGTCGAGCCAGAACCAGACGAATACGCACAGGCAAACCGAGAACATGCCTTCAATGTAGTACATCCACTGCCAGCCGTGCAGGCCCAGGCCTTCGATCTGCAGCAACAGGCCGGACAACGGGCCGGAAATCAACGAGGCCACGGCCGAGCCGCTGAGGAAGATCGCAATCGCCTTGCCGCGCTCGGCCCCCGGCAACCAGCGGGTGAAGTAGTAGATCACCCCGGGAAAGAATCCGGCCTCGGCCACGCCGAGCAGAAAACGCAGGATGTAGAAGTGGGTTTCGTTCTGGATGAACGCCATGCCGGCGGCCACCAGGCCCCAGGTGAGCATGATGCGGGTCAGCCAGATTCGCGCGCCGACCTTTTGCAACAGCATGTTGGAGGGGACTTCGAACAGCGCGTAACCGATGAAGAACAGCCCGGCACCAAAACCGTAGGCCGCGGCACCGATGCCGAGGTCGTGTTCCATGTGGGTGCGGACGAAGCCGATGTTCACCCGGTCAATGTAATTGACGATGAACATGATGACGAACAGCGGCAGGACGTGGCGTTTGACTTTGGCAATGGCAGAGGACAGCACGGAGTCGGCGCCCTCGTTCATCCCGGCAATGGATGATTTCACTTGGTTTTTCTCCCACTCGTTATTTTTATGCGGGGTGTGATGGGTGTTGCGTTGTTGATAGACATCATACAACTAGATTTTTTTGTCCTACAAGTGGGAGTGCTCAATCAAATTTTTCTACGGGGAGCGGTTTTTATGCTTTTTCAGATTTTAGGTGCCGTTTTTGTTGGCTTTAGTAAGGGTTGCTTCAGATATGGCAGAGCATTCTATGCCAGGGGTCGCGGGTCAATTGCTCGGCGCGGTGAGAGGTTTTCTCGCTAAAATCGAGTGTTGTCATACAAGTTGAGCCCTTGAATTCATAGGAACTCATACAAGTCATCGCCGCCAGTGCTACGATCGATTCACCCCCGATCACCGGAATCGACCATGCAAGAAGACCTCGACGCTCCCGCCCGTAAACGCGCGCACAACCTGGCCCATGACCTGGTGGAAAAACTGACCCAGAGCATCCTGCTTGGTCAGATGCTGCCCGGTGACAAGCTGCCGTCGGAAAACTCGATCGTTCAGGAACACGGCGTCAGTCGCACCGTGGTACGCGAGGCGATTTCCAAGTTGCAGGCGTCGGGGCTGGTGGAGACGCGGCACGGCATCGGCACCTTCGTGATCGAACGCGCACCGGAGCAGGGCTTGCGACTGAATGTCGACACCGCGCTGGGGGTGCGCAGCATTCTCGAATTGCGCATGGGCCTGGAGACGCAAGCCGCGGCACTGGCCGCGCAGCGCCGCAGCGAACAGCAACTGGTGCAGATGCGTCAGGCACTGGACGACTATCAGCGTCTACTGGCCAACAACGACAGTTGCGTCGACGCCGACCGGCGCTTCCATCTCCTGATTGCCGAGGCCACCGGCAATGTCTGCTTCACCGAGATCATGCAACACCTGGGCAGTGCGATGATCCCGCGCACCCGGGTCAACGCAGCCGAGCGCGGGGCCGTGGATTTGAGCAAGCTCGGGCAATTGGCGAATCTGGAACATGAGGCGATTTTCAACGCGATCAAACGCCAGGATTCGGAAGCGGCGCGTGCGGCGATGTGGCTGCACCTGAGCAACAGTCGTGACCGGTTTTCGGCTCAGGGATAATCCGGCAGAAATACGGGGGGGCTCAATCCTCGCTCACGTCGCGCATCAACAAGCCGAACCGCAAATCCACCGCATCCGGAATCGGCAGATAAACCGTGTGCCCATCCCCGGGCGCCACGTCGATGGCTTCGCCTTTAAGGTTCTGCAGTTCATGCAGATCAAAATGGAAGTTGCCCTTGGGCGTCATCAGTTCCAGATGATCGCCCACGGCAAAGCGGTTCTTCACCTTGACCTCAGCCAGCCGATCCCGGCGCTCACCGGTCAGTTCACCCACGAACTGCTGACGTTCCGACACCGAGCTGCCGTTCTGATAGTTCTGGTATTCGTCATGCACGTGCCGGCGCAGGAAGCCTTCGGTGTAGCCGCGCTGGGCGAGGGATTCCAGATCGGTCATCAGGCTGCGGTCGAATTCGCGACCGGCCACCGCATCGTCGATGGCCCGGCGATAGACCTGAGTGGTGCGCGCGCAATAGAAGTGCGATTTGGTCCGACCTTCGATCTTCAGTGAGTGCACGCCCATGCGGGTCAGGCGCTCGACGTGCTGCACTGCGCGCAGGTCCTTGGCGTTCATGATGTAGGTGCCGTGCTCGTCTTCGAAGGCCGGCATCAGTTCGCCGGGGCGATTGGCTTCTTGCAACAGGAACACCTGATCGGTGGGGGCGCCGAGGCCGAGGGTCGGTTGCGGTTCGAAGGTCTGCACGATTTCGCCGAGCTGATTTTCGGTGGCCTCCTGCGCCGAATATTTCCAGCGGCAGGCGTTGGTGCAGGTGCCCTGATTGGCGTCGCGTTTGTTCATGTAACCCGAGAGCAGGCAGCGGCCGGAGTAGGCCATGCACAGTGCGCCGTGGACGAACACTTCCAGCTCCATGCCGGGCACTTGCTCGCGGATTTCGCCGATTTCTTCCAGCGACAATTCACGGGACAGGATGATCCGGCTCAAGCCCAGTTGTTGCCAGAATTCGACGCTCGCCCAGTTCACCGTGTTGGCCTGCACCGAGAGGTGGATCGGCATCTGCGGGAAGTGCCGGCGCACCAGCATGATCAGGCCAGGGTCGGACATGATCAGCGCGTCCGGTGCCATTTCGATCACTGGCGCCAGATCCTTGAGGAAGGTCTTCAGCTTGGCGTTGTGCGGCGCGATGTTGACCACCACGTAGAAGCGCTTGCCCTGGGCCTGGGCTTCACGAATGCCGAGCGCCAGGTTGGCATGATCGAACTCGTTGTTGCGCACCCGCAGGCTGTAGCGTGGCTGGCCGGCATACACCGCATCGGCCCCGTAGGCGAAGGCGTATCGCATGTTTTTCAGGGTGCCGGCGGGGGCGAGCAGTTCGGGGGTGAAGGAGGTCGTCATGGCGGCGTCGGTCGCAAAAGCGCGGCAGGGTAGAGCAGTTGCGCCGAGGGTTTATTGATCTGGATCTATGCTCCATGAAGAAACAGGGCACTCGCGCTGACGCTGGCTGACTAAACGGGATGGGCGCGGCTGGCGCCTGACTGACCTGGACCGGACATGAACCAAAAGAGTCTGCAATTCAAATCCCTCACCGTGCTGCTGTTTCTGGTGACGGTCGCCTTCATCTGGATCCTGCTGCCGTTCTATGGTGCGGTGTTCTGGGCGGTAATCCTTGGCATCCTGTTCGCACCGATGCAGCGCCAGTTGCAACTGAAATTCGGCTGGCAACGCAACCTCACATCACTGTGTACGTTGAGCATCTGCCTGGTGATCGCGATCTTGCCGGTGATCGTTCTCAGTGTGCTGCTGGTGCAGGAAGGGGCGACGCTCTACGACAATATCGAAAGCGGCAAGCTCGATATCGGCGCTTATCTGGCGCAGTTCAAGCACAGTCTGCCGCCTTACTTTCAGCACCTGCTCGACCGCTTCGGCATGGGCGAGCTCAATGCCTTGCGCGAGAAGATCGTCAAGGCCGCCATGCAGGGCAGTCAGGTGTTGGCGAGCCAGGCATTCAGTTTCGGCCAGGGCACGTTCGAATTCGTGGTGAGTTTTTTCATCATGCTGTACTTGCTGTTTTTCTTCCTGCGCGACGGCGCCGAGCTGGTGCGCAAGGTGCGCATTGCGATACCGCTGGAAGAGCATCACAAGCGTCGCTTGCAGTTGAAATTCAATCGCGTGGTGCGCGCCACGGTGAAGGGCAATCTGTTGGTGGCGATTACGCAGGGTGCGCTGGGCGGAGCGATTTTCTGGTTCCTCGACATTCCCAGCGCGTTGCTTTGGGCGGTACTGATGGCGTTTCTGTCGTTGCTGCCGGCGGTGGGCGCGGGGATTGTCTGGGTACCTGTCGCCATTTACTTTCTGCTCAGCGGGATGATCTGGCAGGGCGTGGTGCTGGGGTTGTTCGGGGTGTTCGTGATCGGTCTGGTGGATAACCTGCTGCGCCCGATCCTGGTGGGCAAGGACACCCGGATGCCGGATTACATGATCCTGATCTCGACCCTGGGTGGGCTGGCGGTGTTCGGCCTCAACGGCTTTGTGATCGGGCCGCTGATCGCGGCCCTGTTCATGTCGAGTTGGGCGCTGCTCATCGAAAGCAAACCGAAAGTGCAGCTGCCTTAAGCCTTGAACGGGCCGTTGATCAGCTGTTGCGACAGCGCCTGAGCCGCCGGCAAGGATGTCAGCGGGCCGCTGACCGGCTCGCCGTCGCGCACCAGATACCAGCAGGCGAGCAGTCCCAGCTCTCTGAGCGATGCGGGAACGGCGCTGCCGATAACGGACATGATTTGAACCTGAGCCATGAGAAGTACCTCCATCAAACGATGGAGGTACCTTAGGGAATTGGCTGTTTCAGGGACAATCAACGCTTTCGATAGTGGTCATTGATGCCGCTGAGGGCTGGATCAATCGACCACTTGATCGAGCATGTGCACGACCTCGTTTTCGTTGAGAAAACCCTTGCGCACCAGGTTTTCTGCCAGCAGCGAGAGAAACTTCGCCGTGCGGTGGCCCTCCAGGTGCTTGAGTTCGGTCAGGGCGTTATAGACCTTGCTCGAGGTGCATAAACCGACGATGCGGTGCGGATTCTGTGTAGGCATTCAAGTCGTCCTTGTTGTTATCAACCTGTTGTATGCGGACGGATTCAGAGTGCGGTTCCGTCATGACAAATAGATGACCGTTTGTGTCTGGCCCCCAACGGCCGAGTCCATCATGCCGACTTTAGCGGTTCAAACTGTCCCCACAGCGACCTTGGCGAGATTTTTTCAGACCTTGGCCGACGGACGGTTGGCTTTCTTGAAAGCAATAAAAAGCCCCGCGCTATCAGGCGGGGCTTTGTGTACCGCTTACCAGCGCGGGCCACCGTAGTAGTGCGGCCGACCGTAATAACCACGGGGCGGGCCGTAGTACACCGGGGCCGGCCGGACGTAAACCGGTTGCTGCACATAAACCGGGGCCGGCTGGTAGTAGACCGGTGGCGGCGGTTGCTGCACGTAGACCGGTGCCGGTTGAACGTAAACAGGCTGCTGGACGTACACCGGCCGATCCTGATTGATGAGTGCCGAGCCGATGATGGCCGAGCCGACGATCGCGCCAAATACCGCCGGACCCTGCCAGCCACCGCCGTGGGCTTCTGCCTGACCTGTGATCGCGAATGCACCAATCAACAAGGCCACGATGGGGAGTTTACGAATCATGATAATTCCTCGGTTCTTCGACCCGGCGTCCGGGCCTGCAACAGGCACGGGATGGCACGGGGATACTGCTAAGACAGCAACATTTTGAAAAACAGCACGGCCGCCAGGTAAATTTTGTGTAAGGTCTGTACCGGTTTGTTTACCGAGCTTGCGGCATCGACTCTGATGCCCGGAACAGACCGCCTTATGATCGTTCAGAACCCGATGGCCTGGCTAATCCCGTCCATCCGATAGTGCATTCGAAGGAGCCTCCCATGCAGATGAACCCCAACAAAGACACCCAATTGTGCATGTCCCTGTCTGGGCGTCCCGGGAATTTCGGTCTGCGTTTTCATAACCATTTGTATGAACAGCTGGGGCTGAATTTCTACTACAAGGCGTTCAGCAGCCAGGACCTGCCTGGTGCGGTCGGCGGCATCCGCGCGCTGGGGATTCGCGGTTGCGGGGTGTCGATGCCGTTCAAGGAAGCCTGTATCGCACTGGTCGATGAACTGGATGCCTCGGCGGCGGCGATCCAGTCGATCAACACCATCGTCAACACCAACGGTCATCTCAAGGCCTACAACACCGATTACATCGCAATTGCCCAGTTACTGCAGACCCACGCGGTGCCGCAGGACACGACCTTCGCCCTGCGTGGCAGTGGCGGTATGGCAAAAGCCGTGGCCAGTGCCTTGCGCGATGGCGGTTACAAAAACGGTTTGATCGTCGCCCGCAACGAGCGCGCCGGCCGTGCGCTGGCGGATTCACTGGGCTATCGCTGGCAGGCGGAGCTGGGCGACGAGCGCCCGCAGATGCTGGTCAACGTGACGCCGGTCGGCATGGACGGTGGCCCGGAGGCGGGGCAGTTGGCGTTTGAAGTGGATGTGATCAAGTCTGCCGACACGGTGTTTGATGTGGTGGCGATCCCCTCGGAAACGCCGCTGATCGTGCGCGGCCGTGCCGAGGGCAAAAAAGTGATCACCGGGCTGGAAGTGATCGCGATCCAGGCGCTGGAGCAATTCGTGCTGTACACCGGCGTGCGGCCGACGGTCGAGCAGTTCGAGGCAGCGGTGGCGTTCGCGCGCAGTTGATGGCACCTGAACGACGGCAAGTCCGCCCGGATTTGCCGTTGCCTATACTGGCCGGGTCAGCAAGCACAGACTTGCCCATCACAAAGCCGAGGTTTGCATGCATCCGCCGATTCTCAACCTGAATGATGTCGAACTCGAACCGCTCCCCGAAGCCCTGTCTCCCGAGGGAGAAACTGCCGGGCGTTATCAGCAGCGCCTGGCCCGGGTCGGGCAGCAACTGGGCGCGCAGAAGCTGGGGTATCGACTGTATGCGCTGCCGCCGGGCATGCGTGGCAGCCCGTTTCACAGTCATCGGGTCAATGAGGAAATGTTCTACGTGGTGGCTGGGGAAGGGGAAGTACGCCTGGGCGCCGAACGTTTTCCGATCCGCGCCGGTGATGTGATTGCCTGTCCGCCGGGCGGCCCGGAAACCGCGCACCAGATCATCAACACCAGTGCGGCGGAGCTGCGCTATCTGGCGGTCAGCACCCAGCAGCAACCGGAAATCTGCGAGTACCCGGATTCGAACAAATACGTGGTGATGGACAACTTCAACATCGATGCCGCGGGCAACGCCTCAGGATTCGTGGCGGTGGCGCGACAGGCGGACGGGGTGGATTACTGGGACGGCGAATAACGCCGCCCCGGTGCAATTACTCTTCGAGGCGGGCCAGACGCTCTTCCAGCGCTGCAATCCGCGCTTCCAGCTCTTCGATACGTTCCACTGACACGCCGCTGGCCGCCCCGCGCTCACTCGGGTTCTGCCGCGCCGCGATAATCGCCTCGATGTCCGCCGGATCGCCCAGTGCGTGGGTGTAGCGATCTTCGCGCTGGCCGGCCTGACGCGGAATCAACACCGCCAGCTCCCGGGCAATCAGGCGTTCGAGCTGATGCACCACCTGTTCGGCGTCTTCAAACTCATGCATGCGACCGCTGCGGGTCAGCAGTTCGTTGACGGTCTGCGGGCCGCGCAGGAACATCAACCCGGTCAGGATCAATTGCGCCGGCACCAGCTCCAGGGCCTTGTCGACCTTGTGCTCCCAGCGGTCGGCGCGACTGCCCATCACCAGTCTGGCGAAGCCCCGGCTCTCGAGGGCGCGCAGGCTCTGGCCGACCTGGCCCGGGGTCAGGTTCATCACCGGTTCCCGGCTGGTTTTCTGGTTGCAGGCCAGCACCAGCGCGTTGAGGGTCAACGGATAGGTTTCCGGGCTGGTGGCCTGTTTCTCGATCAACGAGCCCAGAATGCGGATTTCCGTGGCGTTGAGCCGTGGTTCATCGGAGCGGGTTTCAAATTCTGTGGTCATCGCGCGTTCCCTCTGCAGTCGAAGGCGCCTAGCCTAATCCTTGCTGGATAAAAGACAAGCCGCGGCGCCTGCGAGCATGGCTATAATCGCCCCCACGATTCACCCAGCCACCACGTGAGACTGCCATGACCCTTTCCCTGTACGCCGCATCCGTCCCGGTTTTCCAACAAATGCTCAACGCTGTGAGCGATGTGCTGAAAAAGGCTGAAGCCCACGCCACCGAGAAAAACATCGACCCGAACGCCTTCCTGCAAGCGCGTCTGTACCCGGACATGTTCCCGCTGGTGCGTCAGGTGCAGATCGCCGTGGACTTCGCCAAAGGCGTGTCGTCGCGCCTGGCCGAAATCGAAATCCCGAAATATGACGACACCGAAACCACCTTCGCCGAGCTGCAGGCGCTGATCGCCAAGGTTCTGGCCTTCATCGGCGAGATCAAGCCCGAGCAAATCAATGGCAAGGAAGGCATCGAGATCGTGACCCGTCCGGGCACCCCGAAAGAGAAGCGCTTCAGTGGCCAGGCTTACCTGCTGAGCTACGGCCTGCCGCAGTTCTTCTTCCACGTCACCACCACCTATGCACTGCTGCGTCACAACGGTGTGGAAGTGGGCAAGCGCGATTACATGGGCGCGTTCTAAACCGCTCTGCAATGAAAAAGCCCGCCAAGGTTTGCGCCTTGGCGGGCTTTTTGTTGCGCTGGTTTTTTAAGCCGGACGCTGGGTTTTCTGTTCCTCGCCCAGGCACGCGGCGGCGGTGAACAGCACGTCGGTGGAGGAGTTAAGCGCCGTCTCGGCCGAATCCTGCAACACTCCGATGATGAAACCGACCGCCACCACCTGCATGGCAATTTCGCTCGGGATGCCGAACAGGCTGCACGCCAGCGGGATCAGCAGCAGCGAACCACCGGCCACACCCGACGCACCGCAGGCGCAGGTCGCGGCGACAACGCTGAGCAGAATGGCGGTCGGGATGTCCACGACAATCCCCAGTGTGTGCACGGCAGCGAGGGACAGCACGGTGATGGTGATCGCCGCGCCGGCCATGTTGATGGTGGCGCCGAGCGGGATCGACACCGAATAGGTGTCTTCATGCAGGCCCAGGCGCTTGCTCAGTTCCAGGTTGACCGGAATGTTCGCCGCCGAGCTGCGGGTGAAAAACGCAGTGATGCCGCTTTCACGCAGGCACTGGAGCGTCAGTGGGTACGGGTTGCGGCGCAGCTTCCAGAACACGATCAGCGGGTTCATCACCAGCGCCACGAACAGCATGCAGCCCAGCAACACCGCCAGCAGGTGCGCATAACCGATCAGTGCGCCAAACCCGGAGGTGGCCAGGGTCGAGGCCACCAGACCGAAAATGCCCAGCGGGGCAAAACGGATCACCACCCGAACAATTACCGTCACGCCGTTGGACAGATCGCCCAGCACTTCGCGGGTGGTGTCGCCGGCGTGCCGGATCGCCACGCCCATGCCGATGGCCCAGGCCAGAATGCCGATGAAGTTGGCGTTCATCAGCGCCCTTACCGGGTTGTCGACCACGCTCAGCAACAGGCTTTGCAGCACTTCACTGATGCCGCCCGGCGCGCTCACCGCAACGTTATCGGTGGACAACACCAGATGCGACGGGAACATCATGCTGGCAATCACCGCGACCACGGCAGCGGCGAAGGTGCCCAGCAGATACAGGAACAGAATCGGCCGGATGTGGGTTTCCTGGCCGTGTTTGTGGTTGGCGATGGAGGCCATGACCAGCACGAATACCAGGATCGGTGCCACGGCTTTCAGTGCCGAGACGAACAGCTTGCCGATGAAAGCCGTGCCTTTGGCCGCTTCCGGCGCGAGCAGCGCGAGGGCGATGCCGGCAATCAGGCCGATCAGGATCTGCGTGACCAGGCTGAGACTTTTAAGACGTTGCAAAAGAGAAGTGGATGAAGCGGTCATGAACGGCATCTCTGTTTTTATAGGGTGCAAGGTTGCGTGATCCGGGCGATTGATCGGGGCAGGCCACAGACACGAACCGAAAGGTCTTTCGCGCCAGCCACTCCGGTAAACGAGTGGCTGAACAGGGTGTACGTTTTGCAGGGCGCGGACTTTATCACAGGGTCGTCCAATTCCTTCAGGCCTGTGACGATCTGCCACCGGATCCATCTACAACTTAGACAGGTTTGTGCAAGTCACTCGGGAAACACTCTGTTAAGATTGCGCATCCTTATTTTCAAGTTCTGCCAGCGGGCCCTCGGGTCAACGCTGGTGTCGTCGTTTTGCTGGAGTTCCTCATGCTGTTGCCCATCCTTCTGTTGTCCGCTGCCGGGTTTACGGTGCTGACCACGGAGTTCGTCATTGTCGGCCTGTTGCCGGCCATTGCCCGCGACCTGGCGGTCACCATCCCGCAAGCCGGGCTGCTGGTGACTCTGTTCGCTTTCACCGTGGCCATGTTCGGCCCATTCCTGACCGCGTATTTCGCCCGCTTCGAACGCCGCAAACTGTTCATCACTATTCTGATCATGTTCGGCCTGGCCAATACTGTGGCGGCCCTGGCGCCGAATATCTGGGTGATGGCCATTGCCCGATTGATCCCGGCGCTGGGGCTGCCGGTGTTCTGGGCGCTGGCCAGTGAAACGGCGGTGGATATCGTCGGCCCGGACTTCGCCGGTCGTGCGATCGCCAAGATCGGCTTCGGCATTGTCTGCGCCACGGTGTTCGGCATCCCGGTCGGCACATTGATTTCCGATGCGTTCGGCTGGCGCAGTGCATTCGCCATTCTGGCGGTGATCGCATTTGCCAAGGCGCTGCTGCTGTTTGTCTATCTGCCGAAAACCAGCCTGCACCAGCATCAGGTCAGTTTCGCTTCGCAGTTCAAGATCCTGCGCAGCCCGCTGATGCTGGGTCATGTGCTGCTGTCGATCCTGGTGTTCAGTGGCATGTTTACCGCCTACACCTATCTGGCGGATATCCTCGAACGTCTGGCCGGCTTCAATGGCACCGTGGTCGGCTGGTGCCTGATGGGCTTTGGCGCGGTCGGTCTGATCGGCAACTCGCTGGGCGGTCGCGCGGTGGATCGCCACCCGCTGATGGCGTCGGTGATGTTCTGTGCGTTCATGATTCCCGGGATGGTGGCGCTGGTGCCGAACATCAATTCGTCGCTGGGTCTGGCGGCGGCGATGGGCATCTGGGGCGTGACGCAAGCGGCGCTGTTTCTGGTCAGCCATGTGCGCTTGATGAAAGCCGCACCCGAGGCGCCGGCCTTCGCCGCGTCGCTGAACATTGCCGGGGCCAACCTCGGGATCGGCCTGGGCGCGATCATTGGTGGTCGAGTGATCGACAGCGCCGGTCTGGGCTTTGTGGGCTTTGCCGCCGCCGGGTTCATTCTGCTGTCGATTTTCCTCGCCATGGTGCTGATGGTGCTCAAGCCGCGGGACGTCTGCGCGCCGGCTTAAAACGTTGTAAACAGCTCGCGTCGGGCACCTTCGGTAATCGCTTTGATGCCGGGGTGCTTGACCTTGCGCTCCACCGAGATCGCGTAGAACGACTCGCTCACCGCATCGGTCTGGCCGATCAACTCGACGCCGTACTGGCGCTTCACCTCATCGGCAATCACGCTCGGGCCGATGAAAATCCCGCTGCCGGACTGGCCGAACGCCTGCATCAGGGCGCTGTCATCGAACTCCCCGACAATCCTCGGCTGAATCTGCTGCTCGGCGAACCAGCGCTGCAAACGGCTGCGCACCACGGTTTCCGCGCCGGGGATCAACAGCGGCGCACCGTGCAGACTGCGCGGGAAATCCTGACCGTATTGCGCGGCCAGCTCGGCGGTGGCAAAAAAACTGATCCCGCATTCCCCGAGTTTCTGGCTGTAGCCCTTGATGTCCAGGTGCGAGGGCATGGGGCTGTCGGAGATCACCAGGTCAAGGCGCTGGATCGCCAGGTCCGCCAGCAAGCGTTCGAGTTTGTCTTCGCGGCAGGTGATGCGCAGTGGCTCGCTCAATTCCATGGTCGGCGCGATCAGGCGATAGACAATGGATTTGGGGACCACGTCCGCTACGCCGACCCGGAACAGGATCTGCTGTTCGTTGGGTTGGGCGCGGAGCATCAGCTCCAGTTCGCCGCCGAGCTGGAACATCTGTTCGGCGTAGGGCAGGGCCTGACGTCCGGCCTCGGTCAGTTCCAGTTGCCGGCCCACCCGTTGGAACAATTCAATGCCGTAGGTCTGTTCGAACAGGGAAATCTGCCCACTGATGGTTTGTGGTGTCAGGTTCAACTGCTCGCACGCGCGCACGATGCTGCCGGTCTTGGCCACCACCCAGAAGTAATGCAGTTGTCGGTAGTTGAGCATGGGGTTCCGTCTGCCAAATACAGTTCGTATAAATCGAAGTATAGCCGCTAAAAATACGAATTTTCCTGAAGTGTTTGTCTCCCTAGAATGCCCAGCCATCGACGGCCGGTCTGTACGGCGCTGTCTGTTCTATCGAGGGAAGCATCATGAAATTAAAGCGTACGGCGTTATTGATCGCGTCTTTACTGGTACTGGCCGGTTGCGACCAGGCCGAAAAGAGCGCCCAGCAACTGATGGGGCAGGCAGCTGAGGCGGCCAAGCAAGCCATCGACGACACGCACAAAGCCGCCGAGCAGGCGCTCAGCGATGCCACCGGCAATTTGATCAGCAAGAAAGAACCGAAAGACGACGAAGAACAATCCGAATCGTCCTCCCAGGAAATCTAAACCGTCTTACACAGAGTCAGGACTGACCCATGGAATACCTGTTAGAACTCGCTTCCAGCCCGACCGCCTGGATTGCCTTGGCCACACTGGTGGTGATGGAAATCGTGCTCGGCATCGATAACCTGATCTTTATCTCGATCCTGACCAACAAGCTGCCCGAGCAGTACCGGCAGAAGGCCCGTCGTCTGGGGATCGGCATGGCGCTGATCATGCGTCTGGCCCTGTTGAGCACCATTGCGTTCATCGTTCAGTTGACTGCGCCGGTCATCGAGATCCTCGGCCAGGCGTTCTCCTGGAAGGACATGATCCTGATCGCCGGTGGCCTGTTCCTGGTGTGGAAAGCGACGACCGAGATCCATCACAGCATGGACCCGGCGCCGGAAGATCCGAAGTCTGCGACCTCGACGGTAACCCTGGGTTTTGCCGCCGCCATCGGGCAGATCCTGATGCTGGACATGGTGTTCTCGATCGACAGCATCATTACGGCGGTCGGCATGACCGAGCACTTGCCGATCATGGTGATCGCGGTGGTGGTTTCGGTGCTGGTGATGCTGTTTGCAGCTGATCCGCTGGCCAAGTTCATCAACGACAACCCGACGGTGGTGATGCTGGCTCTGGGCTTCCTGATCATGATCGGCATGACGCTGATCGCCGAAGGCTTCGGCGCTCACGTACCGAAAGGTTATGTGTATGCCGCCATGGCGTTCTCGGCTGCGATTGAAGTGCTGAACATGATGTCGCGCCGTGCCAGGCAGAAGAAATTGACTGCTGAAGCGTAAACGCTGGAAAACCAAAGGCCGCCTGAACTCGCGAGAGTCCAGGCGGCCTTTTTTGTTTGAAGCGGTTACCGAAAGTCAGTGCGCGGTGGCGTGACGGGCGTCGTGTTTCTCGATCTTTCTGGTCGGTGCAGGTTGCACCGGGTGGTGATGGCGACGGGAAATCCGCAGTACGCCCCACAGCATGGCGGCGGCAACAGCCAGCCAGCCGGCAATCAGCATTACGATGGTCATGGTCAGGCTCATCTGTGCCTCCTCTTTGCCCTGCGCCGGGCTAACGCTCTTTGGCTCTTGTCTGAATGACAGTCTAGTCGCTGGTGTGTTTCAAGCTATTGACCGAAGGTCGGTGGTGACCAATCAGTTCGCTCTATGCAACCGGTGCATCTGCCGCTTCGGGCTATACCGCAGCGTGGCGCCGCCCTATGATTCTCGACCAAGCCGGAACACGATGACCGGTAACTGATCAAGAGAGTGACGATGGTTCAGCTATTTTCCCGGATTCGCGCGGCGCTGCTGGCAGCCGGTTGCGTGACAGCATTGGTGGGGTGTGCGGGCAGTGTGGCACCCGAGGTCAAGCGCCTGCCGGAGCGGGTCGAGCTCAGTGGCACCTTCTATCGCGGTGAGGCCAATCAAAGCGGGCCGCAAGTGTTGGCCAGCCTGCTGTCGCAGCAGGGCATTGTGATCACACCGGGTCTGTTGGAAAAACCGCTGCACTTGCCGGGCGCCGAGGACAAGTTGCAACAGAACCTGCAGAACCTTGCCCGTGAATACGGCATGGTCGTGTATCCGCTGGACAGCAATCTGCCGGCGCTGCTGACCCAGGTGGCGGCCGGGTATCCGGTGATGGTGCGTTTCAGCGAGGGTTCGGCGTTTTGGGCAGAGCCGCGCTACGCGATCCTCTCCGGCTACGATCGTCTGAAGCAGAAAGTGTTGCTTCGCGCCGGGATGAATCGCCGTGAATTGATGAGCTTCAGCGCGTTCGAGTCGGCCCTCGAAAAGTCCGGCGGGTGGGCGGTATTGATCCAGAAACCGACGCAGATTCCGGCGGCGGTCGATCAACAGCGCTGGCTCAAGGCCGCCGATGCACTGGCCCAGGCCGGGCAGGAGCGGGAAGCGGCGCAAGCGAGGAAGGCGCTGGCGGCGCATTGAGGTTCCGTTCGTCGCCTGTCGGGCACCCTGGCGAAGGATGCGCTTCTGAACTGTAGCGTCCCGTATTTTTCGGGCCAGTATCAGGAGGCGAACATGGCAATTCCAACTTCACCCAGTGGGCCGCATTCTTCCGAGCATGGCAGCGGCGACGACCTGGGCTTTGATCCGGACTCGCCTGATCTGGACGATCCGCAGGTCGATCCCATCGGCCCGGCGAAGGCGCCTAAGGATGTGCAGTCGGACGATGATCCCAAGCGTCCGGCCAAGCCTTACGATCCCTTGGCTGATCTCAAGCCTTGAAGCGAGGTGCGTATGAGTACCGATTCGAGTTTCGACGACCATAAGCCTGACAGTGTGCCCACCACCCCTGAGCCGGAGGTCGATCCGGTGCTGGATCCGGAAAGCCCTCTGCGAGATCCTCTGGCGCGCCCGGCGGTGGTCACGCCAGAGCATTCGCGTGACTCGAGTGCCGGCGACGGCATTCCCGATGACGACAAGATGCCCTTGCCCAACGACTGAGTGCTGAAACGAAAAAGCCCCGACGATTCGGGGCTTTTTCATGGGCGGGCGATTTACTTGGACGCTTCGATCACGCCGCTCTGGCGACTCTTGAGGTTTTTGTCGGCCTTGTATTGCTGGGCCACGGCCGGGACGTTGGCGCTCTTGCCGGTTTCCACCCAGCTGCGGATACGGCTGGCGTCGGCAAAGTGGGTGTACTTGCCGAACGCGTCGAGAATCACCAGGGCGACGGGACGGTTGGCCATGCGAGTCACCAGCACCAGGCAGTGACCGGCGGGGTTGGTGAAACCGGTCTTGGTGATGCGGATATCCCAGTCGGCCTTGTTGACCAGGTGGTCGGTGTTACGGAAACCCAGGGTGTAATTGGGTTTACGGAACGAGACGGTCTTTTCCTTGGTGGTGGTCAGCTCGATGAGCAGCGGCTGTTTGTGCGCAGCCACCAGCAACTTGCTCAGGTCGCGGGCGGTGGAAACGTTGCGCTCCGAAAGGCCTGTGGGCTCCACAAAGTGCGTGCTGGTCATGCCCAGTGCCTTGGCTTTGGCGTTCATCGCTGCGATGAATGCAGCGTAACCGCCCGGATAGTGGTGAGCCAGGCTGGCGGCGGCGCGGTTTTCCGAGGACATCAGGGCAATCAGCAGCATCTCTCGGCGGGGCAGTTCGCTGCGCAGCTTGACGCGGGAAAACACCCCCTTCATTTCCGGTGTGTGGCTGATGTCGACGTCAATCCATTCGTCCATGTTCTGGTGAGCTTCGACCACTACCAAACCAGTCATCAACTTGCTCACGGAAGCGATGGGCACCACCACGTCCGGATTGCTGGAATAAATGACTTTGTTGGTCTGCAGATCCATCAGCAGGGCGCTGCCGGAGGCAATCTTCAATTGCGAAGCGTCTCGAGGGGCAGCGGTAGTTTCGGCGGCGTTGACCGTTGGCGTGAGGAGCGTGCCTGAAAATGCAAAAACCAGGCTCAGGATGGACAGACGAATATTCACGCGGGCGAACTCATGAAGGTTGGAAATGCCGTGTTTTGTAACGGCCTGTGTCGTAAAAACGACGCATTTTAGGAGTATGGCTGAAGAACTGTCGATGGTTGTTTGGAGGGCATGAAAAAGTCGTGAAAAGCCCTGTAGAAATAGGGGTTTCCGGCGAACGGTAAAGGTTTTTCGAGGGCATGAAAAACCCCGCACGGGGCGGGGTTTCAGGTGTGCGAAAAAACGCGACTTAGGCGTGCAGTGTTTCTGCCGCGTAGAGAGTGTTTTCCAGCAGGCATGCGCGGGTCATCGGGCCGACGCCGCCGGGTACCGGAGTGATCCAGCCGGCGCGGGGCAGGGCGGTCTCGTAGACCACGTCGCCGACCAGTTTGCCGTCTTCCTGACGGTTGATGCCGACGTCGATCACGATCGCGCCTTCCTTGATCCACTCGCCCTTGACCAGGCCCGGCTTGCCGGCGGCTACAACCACCAGGTCGGCGCGCCCGACGTGGCCGGCCAGATCCTTGGTGAAGCGGTGGGTGACGGTTACGGTGCAGCCGGCCAGCAGCAGTTCCATTGCCATCGGGCGACCGACGATGTTGGAAGCGCCGACAACGACTGCGTCCATTCCGTACAGGTCGGCACCAGTGCTTTCCAGCAGGGTCATGATGCCCTTCGGCGTGCATGGGCGCAGCAGCGGAATGCGCTGGGCCAGGCGGCCGACGTTATAAGGATGGAAACCATCGACGTCCTTGTCCGGGCGGATGCGCTCCAGCAGTTTGGAGGCGTCCAGATGCTCTGGCAGAGGAAGTTGAAGCAGAACGCCGTCGATTGCCGGGTCGTCGTTCAGTCGATCGATCAGATCGGTCAGTGCTTCTTGAGTGGTTTCGGAAGGCAGGTCGTACGCTTGAGAGAGGAAGCCGACCTCTTCACAGTCTTTACGCTTGTGCGAGACATAAACCTGAGAGGCAGGATCGCTGCCGACCAGGATCACCGCGAGGCCTGGCGTGCGCAGACCTTGCTGGCGACGTTCGGCAACCCGTTGGGCGATCTGCTGGCGCAGGCTGGCGGCGATCGATTTGCCGTCGATTAGTTGTGCAGTCATTGCGCGTGATTAACCATCGAGAGGGGAAAAAAAGAGAACGCATTCTCGCATGTCAAACGGTGAGGGCAAAGGCGCTTGGTCAGCAAATTCCCCTAAGCCCTTTAATTAAATGAATTTTTTTTAAAAAGGATTTGACGACCTTCGGGTCGCTCTATACTATTCGTCGCACTTGTCGGGCACAGCCTAGCACTGGTTAAGAAGGTCGAACGAAATTACGGTTTCTAACGGCTGGAAAGCACTTAGTTTGTAGTCCTCCAAGGGTACAGCTAACAAGGCGCCCGTAGCTCAGCTGGATAGAGCATCCGCCTTCTAAGCGGATGGTCGCAGGTTCGAGTCCTGCCGGGTGCGCCATTAGGCAGCATTGGCACAAGTAGCGCGATATGGTGGGCGTAGCTCAGTTGGTAGAGCACGGGATTGTGACTCCCGTTGTCGTGGGTTCGATCCCCATCGTCCACCCCATATTTCGAAAGGCGCCAGATTTAACAGTCTGGCGCCTTTTTTGTTTTACGGTTTCGGATTTCGGCGATTGCAGGTTTTGGGTCGCAGGGTGGTGTGCTTCGTCGTATTAATGTTGCTCGATGATGCTGCGCTGTCCGTCGGCCTTGCTTGCGAGGTCGGCTGTCAGGGAGATGATTCAATCGCCTCTATATATAGAAGAGGTTGGCGCAGAGCCCTGGCTTGAATTGGCTGTATTTGCTAACAGGGCGAGGCGCAACCGTTTGTCCCCGCCTTCAAATGGCCTGCTGTTTTTTTACCCGTTTTCAGTAGGGTGACTTCTTGAGTTTGACCTACTAGAATGCTTGCCCTTGATTCTTGGGTCGGAAACGGCCGGCTAATGTCTGTGCAACGAGGAATATCCATGCAAGTTTCTGTTGAAAATACTACTGCTCTTGAGCGCCGCATGAGCATCACCGTGCCGGCTGAGCGCATCGAGACTCAGGTCAACAAGCGTCTGCAGCAGACTGCCAAAAAGGCCAAGATTGCTGGCTTCCGTGTTGGCAAAGTGCCAATGAGTGAAATCAAGCGCCGTTTCGGTGCTGATGCGCGCCAGGAAGCGATCGGCGACGTGATCCAGTCCTCCTTCTACGAAGCTGTGGTTGAGCAGAAGCTGAACCCGGCCGGTTCGCCATCGATCGAGCCCAAGTCGCTCGAAGCTGGCAAGGATCTGGAATACGTAGCCGTATTCGAAGTGTTCCCTGAGTTCACCGTTGCTGGTTTCGAAGGCATCACCGTCGAGCGTCTGAGCGCTGACGTGGCTGACGCCGATCTGGACAAGATGCTGGACATCCTGCGCAAGCAGAACACCCGTTTCGAGGTGGCCGATCGCGCTGCCCAGAACGAAGACCAACTGAACATCGATTTCGTTGGCAAGGTTGACGGCGAAGTATTCGCTGGCGGTTCCGCCAAGGGTACTCAGCTGGTCCTGGGTTCCGGCCGCATGATCCCTGGCTTCGAAGAAGGCCTGGTCGGCGCTAAAGCCGGCGAAGAGCGCGTTCTGAACCTGACCTTCCCAGAGGACTATCAGAACCTGGACCTGGCTGGCAAAACCGCCGAGTTCACCGTGACTGTAAACACCGTTTCCGAGCCAAAGCTGCCTGAGCTGAACGAAGAGTTCTTCGCTCAATTCGGCATCAAGGAAAGCGGCATCGACGGTTTCCGCACCGAAGTTCGCAAGAACATGGAGCGTGAACTGCGTCAGGCGATCAAATCCAAGGTCAAGAATCAGGTCATGGACGGTCTGCTGGCCACCAACCCGATCGAAGTGCCTAAGGCTCTGCTGTCCAACGAAGTTGACCGTCTGCGCGTGCAGGCTGTTCAGCAGTTCGGTGGCAACATCAAGCCAGACCAACTGCCGGCCGAGCTGTTCGAAGAACAAGCCAAGCGCCGCGTTGTTCTGGGTCTGATCGTGGCTGAAGTGGTCAAGCAGTTCGACCTGAAGCCAGACGAAGCCCGCGTTCGCGAAATGATTCAGGAAATGGCTTCGGCTTACCAAGAGCCTGAGCAGGTGGTGTCCTGGTACTACAAGAACGAGCAGCAACTGAACGAAGTTCGTTCGGTTGTGCTGGAAGAACAAGTTGTGGATACTGTTCTGCAGAAAGCTAGCGTGACCGACAAATCGGTCTCTTACGAAGAAGCGGTCAAGCCGGTAGAAGCTCCAAAAGCCGACTGATTGTTTTTGCGTTAGAAGCACACACCATAAGCCAGCCTTCGAGCTGGCTTATGCGTATTCAAGACATGACTATTTGGGAGTGACTGCAGAGCATGTTCCGTAATTCCTATATTCAGCAGAACTCTGATATCCAGGCCGCCGGCGGCCTGGTCCCGATGGTTGTCGAGCAATCTGCTCGTGGCGAGCGCGCCTATGACATCTACTCGCGTCTTCTCAAGGAACGAGTGATCTTTCTGGTGGGTCCGGTAGAGGACTACATGGCCAACCTGATTTGCGCGCAATTGCTGTTCCTTGAAGCGGAAAACCCGGACAAGGACATCCATCTTTATATCAACTCCCCGGGCGGTTCGGTAACGGCGGGCATGTCGATCTATGACACCATGCAGTTCATCAAGCCAAACGTATCGACGACCTGTATCGGTCAGGCGTGCAGCATGGGCGCGTTCCTGCTGACGGCCGGTGCCCCTGGCAAGCGTTTCTGCCTGCCGAACTCGCGCGTGATGATTCACCAGCCACTGGGCGGTTTCCAGGGCCAGGCATCGGACATCGAAATCCATGCCAAGGAGATCCTCTTCATCCGCGAACGTCTGAACACGCTGATGGCCAAGCACAGCGGCCGTACGCTTGAAGAAATCGATCGCGACACCAACCGCGACAACTTCATGAGTGCAGAAGCTGCGAAGGAATACGGTCTGATCGACGAAGTCATCAACCAGCGCCCAGCTTAAAAATAAGCAGCTCAAAATAGG
Organism: Pseudomonas sp. PHC1; assembly: GCF_046487845.1. Lineage (NCBI taxonomy): Bacteria > Pseudomonadati > Pseudomonadota > Gammaproteobacteria > Pseudomonadales > Pseudomonadaceae > Pseudomonas > Pseudomonas sp. PHC1. The sequence goes on along the minus strand of NZ_JBJXHJ010000006.1, from coordinate 168,847 downwards.
CTTGGTCGGCGCGTCTGATCAGCGGCGGGCTTGAAAAAGCCCGCAATAGCCTTCATCTTGTGTTGCAAGCCTATCGGATTTGGATCGAACGAATGACTGACACCCGCAACGGCGAGGACAACGGCAAGCTGCTCTATTGCTCCTTCTGTGGCAAAAGCCAGCATGAAGTACGCAAATTGATTGCCGGCCCCTCGGTCTTTATCTGCGACGAGTGCGTCGACCTGTGCAATGACATCATCCGCGAGGAGGTGCAGGAAGCACAGGCCGAAAGCAGCGCGCATAAATTGCCTTCGCCTAAAGAAATCAGCGGCATCCTTGATCAATATGTCATTGGTCAGGAGCGTGCCAAGAAGGTTCTGGCAGTAGCGGTGTACAACCACTACAAGCGTCTGAACCAGCGTGACAAAAAGGCTGACGACGTCGAACTCGGCAAGAGCAACATCCTGCTGATCGGCCCGACAGGCTCCGGTAAAACCCTGCTGGCCGAAACCCTGGCCCGCTTGCTGAACGTTCCGTTCACCATCGCTGACGCAACCACCCTCACCGAGGCGGGTTATGTGGGTGAAGACGTCGAGAACATCATTCAGAAGCTGCTGCAGAAGTGCGATTACGACGTAGAGAAAGCCCAGATGGGTATTGTCTACATCGACGAAATCGACAAGATTTCGCGCAAGTCCGACAACCCGTCGATCACCCGGGATGTTTCCGGTGAAGGCGTGCAGCAGGCCTTGCTCAAACTGATCGAAGGCACGGTCGCTTCGGTTCCGCCGCAAGGTGGCCGCAAGCATCCGCAGCAGGAATTCCTTCAGGTTGATACCCGTAACATCCTGTTCATCTGCGGTGGCGCATTCTCCGGTCTGGAGAAGGTTATCCAGAACCGTTCCACCAAGGGTGGTATCGGTTTCAATGCAGAAGTGCGCAGCAAGGAAGAAGGCAAGAAAGTCGGTGAATCCCTGCGTGAAGTCGAGCCTGACGATCTGGTCAAGTTCGGTCTGATCCCGGAATTCGTCGGTCGTCTGCCGGTTCTTGCAACGCTGGACGAGCTGGATGAGGCTGCTTTGATGCAGATTCTCACCGAGCCGAAAAATGCTCTGACCAAACAGTATGCCAAGCTGTTCGAGATGGAAGGCGTGGATCTGGAATTCCGTTCCGACGCGCTCAAATCGGTCGCCAAGCGTGCCCTGGAACGTAAAACCGGTGCCCGTGGCCTGCGTTCGATTCTCGAGGGTGTGCTGCTCGACACGATGTATGAAATCCCCTCGCAGTCCGAGGTGAGCAAAGTCGTGATCGATGAAAGCGTGATCGAAGGCAAGTCCAAGCCACTGTATATCTATGAAAACAGTGAGCCGGCTGCCAAGGCAGCGCCGGACGCGTAAGCGCCCTGACTGCCGGAACAAAGAAGAGGCCTTCGGGCCTCTTTTTTTTATGTCGTTTTTTACATCCGCTTTGCGCTTGTTTTTTTTCAAGGCAGCCCCCATCTTGGTTTCAAGCTTAATTCCATCTGATTACGGCCATATGGCCGCCGTAGAGGCGAAATCATGAAGACCACCATCGAATTGCCTCTCCTGCCATTGCGTGATGTCGTTGTGTATCCGCACATGGTTATCCCGCTGTTCGTGGGGCGCGAGAAATCCATTGAAGCCCTCGAGGCCGCGATGACGGGCGACAAGCAGATCCTGCTGCTGGCCCAGAGAAACCCGGCTGACGACGATCCCGGTGAGGAAGCTCTCTATCGCGTAGGTACCATCGCCACTGTTCTGCAACTGCTGAAGCTGCCGGACGGCACCGTCAAGGTTCTGGTCGAAGGCGAGCAGCGTGGCGCTGTGGAACGCTTCAGTGAAGTCGATGGCCACTGCCGTGCCGAAGTGTCGCTGATCGACGAAGTCGATGCCGCCGAGCGCGAATCCGAAGTGTTCGTGCGTAGCCTGCTGTCGCAGTTCGAACAATATGTGCAGCTGGGCAAGAAAGTCCCGGCTGAAGTCCTGTCGTCGCTCAACAGCATCGACGAGCCTGGCCGCCTGGTGGACACCATGGCCGCGCACATGGCGCTGAAGATCGAGCAGAAGCAGGAAATCCTCGAAATCATCGATTTGTCGGCACGGGTCGAGCACGTTCTGGCCTTGCTGGACGCCGAGATCGACCTGCTGCAAGTCGAAAAACGCATTCGTGGCCGCGTCAAAAAGCAAATGGAGCGCAGCCAGCGCGAGTACTACCTGAATGAGCAGATGAAGGCCATTCAGAAGGAGCTCGGCGACAGCGACGAGGGTCACAACGAAATCGAAGACCTGAAAAAGCGCATCGACGCTGCCGGTCTGCCGAAGGATGCCCTGGCCAAGGCCACTGCCGAGCTGAACAAGCTCAAGCAAATGTCGCCGATGTCCGCCGAAGCCACCGTGGTGCGCTCGTACATCGACTGGCTGGTTCAGGTGCCGTGGAAGGCTCAGAGCAAGGTGCGTCTGGACCTGGCCCGTGCCGAAGACATTCTCGACGCCGATCACTACGGCCTCGAGGAGGTCAAGGAACGCATCCTTGAATACCTCGCCGTTCAGAAGCGCGTGAAGAAAATCCGTGGCCCGGTGTTGTGCCTGGTCGGTCCTCCGGGCGTGGGTAAAACCTCGCTGGCCGAATCGATCGCCCATGCCACCAACCGCAAATTCGTGCGCATGGCCCTCGGTGGCGTGCGTGACGAAGCGGAAATCCGTGGTCACCGTCGAACCTACATCGGTTCGATGCCAGGAAGATTGATTCAAAAGATGACAAAAGTGGGGGTGCGCAACCCGCTGTTCCTGCTCGATGAAATCGACAAAATGGGCAGCGACATGCGTGGCGACCCGGCGTCGGCGTTGCTGGAAGTGCTTGATCCGGAGCAGAACCACAACTTCAACGACCACTATCTGGAAGTCGATTACGACCTCTCGGATGTGATGTTTCTGTGCACCTCCAACTCGATGAACATTCCGCCGGCGCTGCTGGACCGGATGGAAGTGATCCGTCTGCCGGGCTACACCGAAGACGAGAAGATCAACATCGCGGTCAAGTACCTGTCGCCGAAGCAGATTGCAGCCAACGGCCTGAAGAAGGGCGAGCTGGAATTCGACGAAGAAGCGATCCGCGACATTATCCGTTACTACACCCGCGAAGCCGGTGTGCGTGGCCTCGAACGGCAGATTGCCAAGGTCTGCCGCAAGGCGGTCAAAGAGCACGCACTGGAAAAGCGCTTCTCGGTAAAAGTGACAGCTGACGTGCTTGAGCATTTCCTTGGTGTTCGCAAATTCCGCTATGGTCTGGCGGAGCAGCAGGATCAGATCGGCCAAGTGACCGGCCTGGCCTGGACTCAGGTGGGCGGTGAATTGCTGACGATCGAAGCCGCGGTGGTACCGGGTAAAGGTCAGTTGATCAAGACCGGTTCGCTGGGTGACGTAATGGTCGAATCGATCACTGCGGCCCTGACGGTGGTGCGCAGTCGCGCCAAGAGCCTGGGCATTCCCCTGGACTTCCACGAGAAGCGCGACACCCACATCCACATGCCCGAAGGCGCTACGCCGAAAGACGGCCCGAGCGCTGGTGTAGGCATGTGTACTGCGCTGGTGTCGGCTTTGACGGGAATTCCTGTGCGTGCCGATGTCGCCATGACCGGCGAGATCACCCTGCGTGGTCAAGTTCTCGCCATTGGCGGTCTGAAGGAAAAACTGCTGGCCGCTCACCGTGGCGGAATCAAGACAGTGATTATTCCGGAAGAGAACGTGCGCGATCTGAAGGAGATTCCTGACAATATCAAGCAGGATCTGCAGATCAAACCGGTTAAATGGATTGACGAGGTCCTGCAAATTGCGCTGCAATACGCGCCGGAGCCCTTGCCGGATGTGGCTCCGGAGATAGTTGCCAAGGATGAAAAACGTGAGTCTGACTCTAAGGAAAGAATTAGCACGCATTAATACGCTTTTGCCTGGGGGGCTTCCTTGACAGCTTTTTAGAGCCCTTGTTATAAAGCGGCTCTTAAGTGTCTGTAGGCCATTCAGCACTCGTTTTTGCTTTCACCAAAAAACTTAGAATCATACTCAAAATAGATATAAGGGGACTTAGAGTGAACAAGTCGGAACTGATTGATGCTATCGCTGCATCCGCTGATATCCCGAAAGCTGCTGCTGGCCGTGCGCTGGACGCTGTAATCGAATCCGTCACTGGCGCTCTCAAGGCTGGCGACTCCGTTGTTCTGGTTGGTTTCGGCACGTTCTCCGTGACTGATCGTCCAGCTCGCATTGGTCGTAACCCACAGACCGGCAAGACTCTGGAAATCGCGGCAGCCAAAAAGCCAGGTTTCAAAGCCGGTAAAGCCCTGAAAGAAGCCGTCAACTAAGTTTGATTCAGGTTTTTACCCATCCGGGTCGGGGTCATGCCTGACTTGGCAGCGGAGCGGTAGAGCAGGCGTTTGGAATAGCTGCCTGTCACACCGGGATCGAGGGTTCGAGCCCTGTCCGCTCCGCCAGTTACGAGAAGGCGCATCCTCGGATGCGCCTTTCTTCTATCCGGATTCTACCCACGCTCCACGGTTGCCTAATTTTGAAGTTCAACCGTTTCTGGGGGACGCATGCTGCAGAATATCAGGGACAATTCACAAGGCTGGATTGCCAAGACCATTATCGGGGTCATCGTTGCACTGATGGCTCTGACCGGTTTCGACGCCATTTTTCAGGCCACGACTCACAAGAATGAGGCGGCCAAGGTCAACGGTGAAGAAATCAGCCAGAACGAGCTGAGCCAGGCGGTGGATATGCAACGCCGTCAGCTGATGCAACAACTGGGCAAGGACTTCGACGCGTCCTTGCTGGACGAAAAAATGCTGCGCGAATCGGCCCTCAAAGGGCTGATCGATCGCAAGCTGCTGCTGCAAGGCGCAGAACAATCGAAATTCGCTTTCTCCGAAGCGGCCCTGGACCAAGTGATCCTGCAGACGCCTGAATTCCAGGTCGACGGCAAGTTCAGCTCCGACCGTTTCGATCAGGTGATTCGTCAACTGGGTTACAGCCGCATGCAGTTCCGCCAGATGCTGGCTCAGGAAATGCTGATCGGCCAACTGCGCGCCGGTGTGGCGGGCAGCGGTTTTGTGACCGACGCTCAAGTGCTGGCTTTCGCCCGTCTGGAAAAACAGACCCGCGACTTCGCCACCCTGAACATCAAGGCTGACCCTTCGGCGGTGAAGCTCACCGATGACGAGGTCAAGGCTTACTACGACGAGCACGCCAAGGAATTCATGACCCCGGATCAAGTGGTCATCGATTACCTGGAGCTGAAGAAGGCTTCGTTCTTCGATCAGGTCACCGTCAAGGACGAAGACCTGCAGGCGGCGTATCAGAAAGAGATCGCCAACCTGTCGGAACAACGTCGTGCGGCGCACATTCTGATCGAAGTGAACGACAAGACCACCGAAGCCCAGGCCAAGGCGAAGATCGAAGAAGTCCAGGCGCGTCTGGCCAAGGGCGAGAAATTCGAAGCGCTGGCCAAGGAGTTCTCGCAGGATCCGGGTTCGGCCAACAACGGCGGTGACCTTGGTTATGCCGGTCCTGGCGTTTACGATCCAGCTTTCGAGAAAGCCCTGTATTCGCTGAGCAAGGATCAGGTTTCCGAGCCGGTTCGCACCGACTTCGGCTTCCACCTGATCAAGCTGCTGGGTGTCGAGGCGCCTGAAGTGCCGACACTGGCCAGCCTTAAAGACAAGCTGACCCGCGAGCTGAAAACCCAGCAGGTCGAGCAGCGTTTCGTCGAGGCGACCAAGCAACTGGAAGACTCTTCGTTCGAAGCATCCGACCTGGCCCAGCCGGCGCAGGACCTGAAACTGACCGTGCACACCTCCAAGCCGTTTGGCCGTGAAGGTGGCGAGGGCGTTGCAGCCAACCGTGCTGTAGTGACTGCCGCGTTCAGCACTGAAGTGCTGGAGGAGGGTGCCAACAGCACCGCGATCGAGCTGGATCCGGAAACCGTGATCGTGCTGCGCGCCAAAGAGCACCTCAAGCCGACTCAATTGCCGCTGGAGAGCGTGGCCACCGCCATTCGCGCCCAGTTGACCAAAGAGCACGCCAGTGCGGCTGCCAAGACCAAGGCGGAGCAACTGATTGCCAGTCTGCGTGATGGCAAGACCCCGCTGGACAAGGCTGTGGACGGTCAGAGCTGGAAAGTCACTGAAGCGGCGAACCGTGCTCAGGAAGGGGTTGATCCGGCGGTGCTGCAAGCGTTGTTCCGCATGCCGAAACCGACCGCCAAGGACAAGCCGACCTTCAGCAGCGTGACGCTGGCGGACGGTAGTCTGACTATCGTGCGCCTGAACGGTGTGAACGAAGGGGCGGCTCCGACCGATGAAGAGAAAGCGCAATACCGTCGCTTCCTCGCATCGCGTGTAGGCCAGCAGGACTTCGCGGCGTACCGCAAGCAGCTGGAAAGCGAAGCCGACATCAAGCGTTTCTGATGCCTGGCTGAGCCGCAAGACCCGAGCCCCGGATGAAAATCCGGGGTTTTTTTATGCGCGCTATATGGCGTTCGGGAAGCCGTGGGATCGGGCACTGACGGTCGCATACAAGGTGAGCAGCAACAGAGCTGTCGCCAAGTGGCGGGTGTTCATCGATCATTTATCGGCACGACTTTTTCCTGTCGCCCATGACCGGTAGAGTTGTAACTGTTTTAAGACACTAATCCATACGCTGCGGGGCAGCGATCTGTTGCACAATACGCCCCGGACCGTTTTCCCTCAGGATGTTTAATGTTGAATTCTATTCCCGTGCGTTTCATCGGGTTGGCGTTGTTGCTGACCGCCGCTGCCGGCTGCTCCAAGGACAAGCCTATCTACGAGCATGAGAATTTCGACGACTCCGGCACCTTTTCGCGCAATTATCCGGTGACCGACACCGCCAGTTGCGAAGCGGCCCGCCGAGCGTTGCTCAGCCAGGGCTACATCATTACCAGCAATGACCCGAAACTGGTCAGCGGGCACAAGAGCTTCCAGCAGACCGGCGAAACCCACCTGGAGATCAGCTTCAACGTGGTGTGCGCCGATGATGGCAGCGCCGGCCATCACGCCACCGTGTTCGCCAATGCCCTGCAGGACCGTTACGCGCTGAAGAAGACCAACAACTCGGCCAGCCTCGGTGTCGGCGTGTTGGGCTCGGTGTCGATGCCGATCGGCTCGTCTGACGATTCGATGGTCAAGGTGGCCAGCGAAACCGTGTCGTCGCAGAAGTTCTATGAGCGCTTCTTCACGCTGGTCGAGTTGTTCTTGCCAGCGGAAGCGAAGAAAGCCGCGCACATTAGCGAAAAACCCAAGACTGACCTGGGTGTCCCGGAGGCCAAAGCGGCGCCGGCTCCGCTGGTTCCCGCCCCTGCGGCTGAACCGGCCCCGGCTCCAGTGCCGACCGCCGAGCCCGCTGCAGCACCTGCGCCAGCGCCTGTGCCTGTAGAAGCGCCTGCAGAAGCGGCCCCGGCCAGTTCCGAGCCGGTAGCACCACCGGCCGAAGCTGCGCCAATCACCCCGGCACCGGTTGTCGAGCCTGCGCCCGCGACGGAGACCATCACACCTGCGGCCAACCCGACAGACATGCCGCCGCCCTCAGAGCCGATTCCGGCCATGCCTGCCTCCGGGCAGTAAGCTTTATGCCACGCGCCCGACCTCTGTCGGACGCGTGGCGTTTTGTTGTGCCCTTTGAGCTTCTTCCTGCCTGCCCCGTCGAAAAATTTCCCGCGATAAATTCCTGATTGCCTGCTACGTTTATTTCATGAAGGCCGTGTTTCATTTTTCCTTCACACGGGCACTTTATGCTCGAGGCACTGGTCATTTGTTCCAGGCCATTTCAAGCAAGCGTCAGGGGGATTACGTAATGGATGACTATCAAGAAGAGCTGCTCGAGTTCCACGCTTACGAACTGGACTCACCGGAGCCAGCAGAAGACGCCACCGAGCTGTGAGGCGTCAGCCTGTCTTGCGGTGACTGCGGCGAAATTCGCCCGGTGTCTGACCGCTCCAGCGCTTGAAGGCGCGCTGGAAAGCTTCGGCCGAGGCAAAGCCCAGCAGGTAGGCGATTTCACCGAATGCCAGTTCGGTGTCGCGGATGTAGGTCATTGCCAGATCACGGCGGGTGTCATTGAGGATCGCGCGAAACTGCGTGCCTTCCTCGGCCAGCTTTCGCCGTAACGTCCAGGTCGGCAGCTTCAGGCGTGACGCCACTTCTTCCAGGTCCGGTTCCCGGCCGCCATTGAGCAACGGCCCGAGCAATTGCGTGATGCGTTCACGCAGGCTGCGAGTGCGGGTCAATTGCTCCAGTTCCCGTTCACACAAACCGAGCAAATGTTTCCAGGTGCTGGGGCAATGCTCCGGGTTGCGTTGGGCCAGACTGGTGAGGCTCAGGCGCAGTTGATTGTGTTCGGCGCCGAACTGGATCGGGCATTCGCCGAGCACCGCATAAGCGTCGCGATAGTCCGGCGTGTCGAACTCAATCTCGATCCGTTCGGCGCGTAACGGTTCGCGGCTGACGCTGGACAACTGATGCAGCCAGCCGGCGATGATCGAATCCACCACAAAGCGGTTGTAGGCGTTGTACGGGCTGATCGAATAGAAGCGCAGCCACGCACCGCTGGCGTCTTCGTGGAAACTCGACTGGCCGCGATAATTGGAGCCGTACAAGGGTTCGAAGCGAGTCAGGCAGCGGGCGGCTTCGCGCACGGTCGGAGCCTGCGCGGCGGTCACACCGGCCAACCCGGCCTGACTCAAGCGACTGAGCCGGCCCATGCGCAAACCCAGTGCCGGATCGCCGGTCAGCTGGATCGCGCCGTGCCCCAGACGCATGTAGCGCGGGATCGACAGACGCGCCCCGGCTTCGGCCAGTCGTGCAGCATCCAGGCCATACTGTTCAAGCAATGGCAGTGGATCGACGTCATGGTTGCGCACGGCATCCGCCAGGCTGTGGACAAAGCCCACCGACAGATCCCCGAGACGCATCGGCAAGGGCTTCATCGGTTACAGCCAGAGGTTCAGCAGGCGCGCGCCACGGGCTTCGCTGTCGGCGAACTGCTGGCCGTTGCTGCTGAGGAAACTTTGTCCGGAACTCGGTTTGTCCCAGAACTGCCCGCGCAGAAACACACTCATGCCGGCCACCGCCTTGCTGGCTGGCGGTTGCGCGGTCAGGGTCAACTGGTGCCAGGCCTGGCCTTCACTGACAGTCCCCGGTTTCAGGTTGACCGAGTCCGGCACGCTCAAGCCTTTGTAACCCTTCCACGGTTGATCCCACACGCCATGACCGACGACAAACGCAGGCACCGCGATCAACTGCGCGCCTTGCTCGTCGAGTTTGCGGTAGTTGTCCGGATACCAACTGTCGTTGCCGATCAACACGCCCAGGCGTCCGGCCGGGGTGTCAACGACATTGATCCGGGAAGCCTCGCGGCGGCTGGAGTCATCCTGATCGAAGATCGGGCGCATCTGTCGCTGTGGCTGGCCGAGCGGGGCGCCGTCGCGACCGAACACCACCGTGCTGTTGTACAGCGCGCCACTGCCGGCCTTGAGCCGGCCGTCGGTGATATTCGGCTCGGGCAATACGATCGAACCGGCTACCAACGTGATGTGAAATTCCTTGGCCAGGCCGCCGAACAGCGCCTGATAGTCCTTGGCCATGTCCCGGGCTTTCATGCGCAGGTGCGCGTCATCCAGACGGCTGCTGCCCTTGGCGGTGAGCCAGGCACGAGCGAATTGCACCGGGTTGCTCGCCGCCAGCCAGTTCATCGCTTCGGCGAGGGTGGCGGCCTGGTACAGCTCGTCTTTCTCGCCGCTGATCATCAGCCAGGTGCCGACGTGTTCAGGCAGGATGACCACGGTTTTTTCATTCAACAGCCCTTGATCCTGCGCCTGCTGCAAATAGGCCGCGAGCTTGCGGTGCAGGCGTTCGGGGCTTTGGTAGTCGGTGGGGAACAGCTCGGGCTGGATACCCAGCAGGTTGCCACGGTCGGCGGGCGTACCCTGATCGACCGCGAGTTTGATTCGCAGGTCCGACAGGTAGTGGCCCACCGGCCGGTCAGCCGCCCACATGGCATAGAAGGTGAGTGCGGCGATGAGCGCCATGGAAAAGGTCAGGTACAGAAGTTTACGCATGAAATTCAACAACAGCCGGGTACAGGGTGTGCGGACAGGGTAGGGCGCCAGCCCTGGCTTGCCAAGGGGCGCTGCGCATTTGGATCAATAACTTGTCAGTTTCGGTCATTGAGTGGCAGCGAGGCGACTCCTAATCTGTCGAGCATGACTGACGGGGGACGCAGAGCTCCCGCATTTTCCGTGATTGCCTGCTGTGGAGTTAACGATGACCGCCACTCAATACCCGCACCTGTTGGCCCCGCTGGACCTGGGATTCACCACCTTGCGCAACCGCACCCTGATGGGCTCGATGCACACCGGCCTTGAAGAGAAGCCGGGCGGTTTCGAGCGCATGGCGGCGTATTTTGCCGAGCGTGCCCGTGGCGGCGTCGGCCTGATGGTCACCGGCGGTATCGGCCCGAATGATGAGGGCGGCGTGTATTCCGGTGCGGCCAAGCTGACCACCGAGGAAGAAGCGCTCAAGCATCGCATCGTCACCCGTGCCGTGCACGATGCAGGCGGCAAGATCTGCATGCAGATCCTCCACGCCGGCCGTTATGCCTACAGCCCGAAACAGGTTGCACCGAGCGCCATTCAGGCGCCGATCAACCCGTTCAAGCCCAAAGAGCTGGACGAGGATGGCATCGAGAAGCAGATCCGCGATTTCGTCACCTGCTCGGTACTGGCCCAGACCGCCGAGTACGACGGCGTGGAAATCATGGGCTCGGAAGGCTATTTCATTAATCAGTTCCTTGCGGCCCATACCAACCACCGCACCGACCGTTGGGGCGGCAGCTACGAAAACCGCATGCGCCTGCCGGTGGAAATCGTCCGCCGCGTACGTGAAGCGGTGGGCCCGAACTTCATCATCATTTTCCGCCTGTCGATGCTCGATCTGGTCGAGGGCGGCAGTACCTGGGAAGAAATCGTCACCCTGGCCAAGGCCATCGAGCAGGCCGGCGCGACCCTCATCAACACGGGCATCGGCTGGCACGAAGCGCGGATCCCGACCATCGCCACCAAAGTGCCGCGTGCGGCGTTCAGCAAGGTCACGGCCAAGCTGCGCGGTTCGGTGAATATTCCGCTGATCACCACCAACCGCATCAACACCCCGGAAGTCGCCGAGCAGATCCTCGCCGAAGGCGATGCCGACATGGTCTCGATGGCGCGGCCATTCCTCGCTGACCCGGACTTCGTCAACAAGGCCGCCGAAGGCCGCGCCGATGAAATCAACACCTGCATCGGCTGCAACCAGGCCTGCCTTGATCACACCTTCGGCGGCAAGCTCACCAGTTGCCTGGTCAACCCGCGTGCCTGCCACGAGACCGAACTCAATTACTTACCGGTCAAGCAGATCAAGAAAATAGCCGTGGTCGGTGCCGGTCCTGCCGGTCTGTCCGCCGCCACCGTGGCCGCCGAACGCGGGCATCAGGTGACGCTGTTCGATTCGGCCAGCGAGATTGGTGGCCAGTTCAACGTCGCCAAGCGTGTACCGGGCAAGGAAGAGTTCTACGAAACCCTGCGCTACTTCAAACGCAAGTTGCAGACCACCAACGTCGAAGTGTGTCTGAACACCCGCGTTGACGTAGCAAAACTGGTCGAGGGCGGTTACGACGAAGTCATTCTGGCGACCGGCATTGCGCCGCGTCTGCCGGCGATTCCGGGTGTCGAGAACGCCAAGGTGCTGAGCTACCTCGATGTGCTGCTCGAGCGCAAACCGGTCGGCAAGCGCGTGGCAGTGATTGGCGCCGGCGGTATCGGTTTCGACGTCTCGGAATTCCTCGTCCATGAAGGCGTGGCCACCAGTCAGGATCGCGCTGCGTTCTGGAAAGAGTGGGGCATCGACACGAATCTGCAAGCCCGGGGTGGTGTGGCCGGGATCAAGGCTGCGCCGCACGCACCGGCCCGTGAGGTGTTCCTGTTGCAACGCAAGAAAACCAAGGTCGGCGACGGCCTGGGCAAGACCACCGGCTGGATTCACCGCACCGGTCTGAAGAACAAGCAGGTGCAGATGCTCAACAGCGTCGAGTACCTGAAGATCGACGACGAAGGCCTGCACATCCGCATCGGCGAAACCGGCGAACCGCAAGTGCTGCCGGTGGACAACATCGTCATCTGCGCCGGTCAGGATCCGCTGCGCGAACTGCACGACGGTCTGGTTGAGGCCGGGCAGAACGTGCACCTGATCGGCGGCGCTGACGTGGCGGCCGAGCTGGATGCCAAGCGTGCGATCAATCAGGGTTCGCGTCTGGCCGCCGAGCTCTGATCCACCCTAGAATGCCGGCTCTTTGTACAGAGCCGGCCTTCATGTTTCTCCCTCCCACCGACTGGCTGACCCCAGCCCCCCTCGAACCACTTCATCTGGACTGGCTTACCGCCTCCGGTGTTGAAGTCGCGATCCTGCGCCTTGACCGGATCGATCCGCTGATCAGCGGCAACAAGTGGTTCAAACTCGTCGAGCATCTCAAAGCCGCCGACCGTGCGGGTGCCGAAGGCATCATCAGCCTGGGCGGTGCGCACTCCAATCATCTGCATGCACTGGCGGCTGCGGGCAAGCGCCTGGGATTCACAACAGTCGGCCTGTTGCGCGGGCATCCGCAGGACACGCCGACGGTCAGGGATCTGCAGGAATTCGGCATGCAGTTGCACTGGCTCGGGTTTGGCGGTTATCGGGCGCGGCATCGGCCGGGGTTCTGGCAGCCGTGGCTGGCGCAATATCCGACGCTGCATCCGGTGCCCGAAGGGGGCGGTGGTTTGCCGGGTGCGCAGGGTTGCGCGTCATTGAAGGATCAGGTCAGTCGACAACTCGGCAAGCTCGGCTGGGACGACTATGACGGTTGGTGGCTGGCCTGTGGCACGGGCACCACGCTCGCGGGATTGGTGTTGGCGCAGGCCGGTCAGCATGCTGTATACGGCGCCATGGCCGTTCCCGACGATCACGGCGTCGCGGCCAATGTCGAGGCGATTGTGGGCAAGGCTGGAGGCTTTGATCTGATCGACGCCAGCCGTGGCGGCTTCGCCAAGGTCGATCCGGCGTTGCTTGAGTTCATCGCGCAAACCGAACAGGCCAGCGGCGTTCCTCTCGAACCGGTGTACACCGGCAAGGCCTTGCTGGCGCTTGAACAACAGATCGAGGCGGGCCGCTTTGCCCGGGGTTCACGCTTGATCTTCGTCCACACCGGCGGCTTGCAGGGCCGGCGTGGATTCGACGGTTAACCCTGGCTTCGCTTGGGCATCATCCGCAGCAGCGTGTTATCGCGCACCACGTAATGGTGGTAGATCCCCGCCAGTGCGTGCAGACCGATCATCCAGTAGCCAATCGTGCTGATCAGTACGTGCCAGTACTCAACCTGTTTGGCAAAGGCCTTGTCCTCACTCACCAGCAACGGCAGGTCGAACCCATAGAACATCACCTGATGGCCCTCGGCGCTGGTGATCAGCCAGCCAAGGATCGGCATGCTGATCATGAACAGGTACAAGGCCCAGTGCATCAAGCGTGCGAGGATGGTTTGCCACGGTGGCGAGGCCGGGAAGATTTTCGGCGCCGGGCCCAGGCTGCGGGCGAACAGGCGAAACCAGACCAGCACGAACACGGTCAGCCCAAGCATGTAATGCACTTCGCGGATCAGCGTGCGACCGCCGCTGCCCTTGGGAAACAGGCCGCGCAGTTCCATGCTGGCGTACACCAGCACCAACAGCACCAGCATCAGCCAGTGCAACAGGATCGACACGGTGCTGTAACGGGATTCGGAATTTGTCCACGGCATACGGCGCTCCTCACGGTTCAGGGCTCAAGCGTGCCGTTCTGCGACGGCATGCCTTAACTGTAACCGTGTTGAAATCATTCTTCCTGCGCAATCCGTTTTTTATTGACGCATGTCATTGGCCGTGCAGTGCGTTATCAACGTGCCGGCCGGATGGCTGTAACAAGGCTTTGTTTATATTTTGTATTTGCGAAAGTTTGAGAACGCCAAGTGAGGTGGTTATTGTCTGTGGCAGTCGAAAGTTGAAATTCGGCTCGATAAATAAATCAATGGCGTCGATCAAGGATGCTGTAATGGAAAAAGGATTTAATCATGGCTTTCAATATTCTTCTTAATAACAAACATGGATTTATTGTCAAAAAGGCAATGGCCAAACCAACGGTGCCGAAGCCAAAACCGAAGCCTGTGATCACGCAGCCCTCCAAGCCGGGAACCAAGCCGTCCGTTCCGCCCGTCAAGCCACCCGTCAAGCCGCCGGTAAAGCCTCCGGCAGCGCCTGTGAAACCATCCGTGCCCCCGGCCAGGCCACCAGTAAAACCTGCTCCGCCGGTCAAGCCAAACACGCCACCTGTGACGCCGAGCACGCCAGTCAATGTCGCCAGGCCCCCAATGCCGTGGCCTACGCTCAATGTCAACGTAGACCCTGTGGCGCTGATCAACCTGCTGAGTGCGATTGGAAGCCGCCGTAATCCGGATGGATCCACCGTGTTGGCCGATGGCAGTCTGGTGAATGCGCAGCAGACGGCGGTGACGCGTCCGGACGGCATCATTCAGCATACGGACGGCAGGGTCGAATACCCCGACGGACGCATCGTCTGGCCAGACGGTACAGTCGAATATCTCGATGGGCGCATTGTTTGGGCTGATGGAACCGAACAACTGGCAGATGGTTCGGTGAAGTATCCAGACGGGCTGATTTACGATGCGCAGGGTAATCTGGTTTCCGAATGATTCTGTTTTTCTTGGAAGAAGATGATGGATCACTAGTTATCTGTTCAGAATAGGTAGTGCATTAATAAAAAAGCCGCCAGCTAGTTTCAGCTGGCGGCTTTTTCTATGGGGTTTAATTGTTTTGCGGCATTTCCCCTTTGGCCAGGCGCTTGTTGATGTCGGCGATCACTTGCGGCAGATCGCTGATGGTGTCGATCATGTAGTGCGGGCGCGAGCCCTCGAACAGCGCGTGAATGCGCTTGCGCTCGCTGGCCAGCGCGTCGCTGCCCAGTGCGCGGTAGCCTTCGTAATCCAGGCCCAGCGCGTTGCCGGAGCAGATCAGCGCAACGGTCCACATCCCGGCCCGACGCCCTTCGAGAATCCCCGGTACGGTGTCGTCGATCTTCACGCAGGCGGCGACATCGTCGATGCCCAGCGCAATCACGTTGGCCAGGGCCTGGGCCGGCCAAGGGCGGCCGTTCGGCACTTCGTCGGTGGCGACGACGTGGTCGGCGATATAGCCGTTGGTGGCGGCCAGTGCCACGACCTTGTCCATCACCTGCTTCGGATAACCGGAGCAGGAGCCGATCTTGATCCCTTGCTGGCGCAGGTTGGCAATGGTCTCCAGCGCGCCGGGGATCAACGCGGAGTGCTCGGCGATTTTCTCGATCTGCAGCGGCATGAAGCGGTTGTAGATCGCGGTGACATCATCGTCGGTCGGGGTGCGGCCGAACACCTTGCGATAGCGCTCGGCAACTGACGGCTGGTCGCACAGGGTGCGGATGTGATCCCACTTGCCCATGCCCATCGGGCCACGGGCCTCTTCGATGGAGACCTGAACGTCGAATTCGGCGAAGGCTTCGACGAAGATCTGGGTCGGTGCGAAAGAACCGAAGTCGACCACGGTGCCGGCCCAGTCGAGAATGGCGGCTTGCAGTTGGGTTGGGTTGTTGTAGTTCATGTTGGTCAGAATCCTGTGTGGGCAATGCAATTCAAATGAGGGCGCGAGCTGTTCGAATCAGATGTCGAGCACTTCCATCTCGCGCAGTACTTCACCCACCGCCGCGACGGCTTCGCGCATCTGCGCCGGGGTGACGTGGCCGATGCAGCCGACGCGGAAGGTTTCGACCTGGGTCAGCTTGCCGGGGTAGAGGATGTAACCCTTGGCCTTGACCCGTTCGTAGAAGTCCTTGAACTGGTAGCGCGGATCTTTCGGTGCGTGGAAGGTCGCGATGATCGGCGCCTGGATCGCAGCCGGCAGGAAACTGCGCAAGCCGAGTTTGCCCATCTCTTCCATCAGCGCCTGGCAGTTGGCGGCGTAACGCGCATGCCGCGCCGGCAGCCCCCCTTCTTCGTGGTATTGCAGCAGCGCTTCGTGCAGTGCCGCGACCACATGAGTCGGCGGGGTGAAGCGCCATTGGCCGGTCTTTTTCATGTAGCTGTGCTGGTCGAACAGGTCCATCGCCAGCGAATGCGAGTTGCCGGCGGCTGCGGCCAACGATTCCTTGCGGGCAAACACGAAGCCCATGCCCGGCACGCCTTCCAGGCATTTGCCGGAGGCAGCAATCAATGCGTCGAACGGGATTTGCTGTGCATCCACCGGCAGTGCGCCGAAGGCGCTCATCGCGTCGATGATCAGACGTTTGCCGTGTTGCTCGACGACCTGAGCGATTTCCGGCAGCGGATTGAGGATGCCGGTGCTGGTTTCGCAGTGGATCAGCGCAACGTGAGTAATGTCGCCGTCGGCGCGCAGCAGGCGGTCGACGTCGGCGGCGGTGGTTGGTTCGTCTTCAGCGGTTTCAAAGGTACTGAACGAGCGGCCCAGCACTTCGCAGATTTTCGCCAGACGCTTGCCGTAGGCACCGTTGATCAGTACCAGCACCTTGCCGTCGCGAGGGACGAGGGTGCCGATCGCGGCTTCGACGGCGAAGGTGCCGCTGCCCTGCAAAGGCACGCAGTGGTGGGTGGCGGCGCCGTTGAGGATGGCCAGCAGTTGTTCGCACAGGCTGGCGGTCAGTTGGTTGAAGCGGTCATCCCATGAACCCCAGTCGACCATCATCGCCTGGCGGGTGCGGGCCGAGGTGGTCAACGGGCCGGGAGTGAGCAGGATGGGTGCGGCAGTACTCATTCGTGTGTCCTCGCGATTGCGCTGTGGGATGAAGCTACGGGGCCTACGTTGCAATTCGGCGGATCATCAATCAAATTGTTTATTGTTATGCCAGCCATCAGTGAGGGTTATTCATGAACCTGTTCCAGCTTCGCGCCTTCGATGCCGTGGCCCGGGAAGGCAGCTTCACCCGGGCCGCCGCACGCCTGTTCATCAGCCAGCCGGCGGTCACCGGGCACATCAAGGCGCTGGAGGAGCATTACCAGATCACCCTGTTGCGACGCACGGCACGCCGGGTCGAGCTGACGGAGGACGGCACCAAACTGGCAGCGATCACCCGGGCGATGTTCGGCATGGCCGAAGAGGCCCAGGCGCTGCTGGAGGCCAACCGGCAGTTGCTGACCGGACGTCTTGAGGTGGCGGCGGACGGCCCGCACCTGGTCATGCCGATGCTCGCCAGCCTGCGGGCGCGCTATCCGGGAATCACCGTGAATCTGCGGTTGGGCAATGCTCAGGAAACCTTGGCTGCGTTGTTGTCCGAACATGCTGATGTGGCGGTGCTGACCGAGGTCGAGCCGCGCAAAGGGCTGCATCTGCAAGCACTGAGCGAATCGCGCATTTGCGCGCTGGTGCCGGCAGGGCATCCGTGGGCGACACGCAGCGGCGAGGTCAGGCTCGAGGCGCTGGATCAGGTGATCATGGTGTTGCGCGAGCCGAGTTCGATTACCCGGCGCACGTTTGATCAGGCCTGCGCCCAGGCGTCGGTCAGCCCACGGGTGTTGCTGGAACTGGACAGCCGCGAGGCCGTAACGGAGGCGGTGGCGGTTGAGCTGGGGGTTGGGGTGGTGTCATCGGTGGAGGTCAGCCACGATCCGCGCGTTGTCGCGATTCCCATTGCGGGAGAAGGGCTGGTGAACCGGCACATGATCGGCTGCGTGGAGCGACGGCGGGAGTTGCGTTTGATTCAGGCGTTTTTCGGATTGGCCCCCACCTGATACCCACCAGAGCGTGGGAACGATCTATATCAAGCTTTCGCGCACCATCTCGAGAAACGTCGCCACCACTCGCCGCGAACTCTGCTCGCGCAGGCACACCAATGTTTCGGTCAGGCGCCGGGTGCAATCGGTGATCGGCAGCGCGCAGACCCGCGAGTCCGCACCAAACTCCGCCGCCGACACCACCCCCACGCCAATCCCCACCACCACCGCCTCGCGCGCGGCTTCCCGGCCTTCGACCTGAATCGCCGGGCGGATGCGGAAACCGGCGCGGGCCATTTCCTCTTCCAGGGTCTGGCGGGTCACCGAGCCGTGTTCGCGCAGCACCAGCGGCGTGTCGTCCAGATCTTCCAGGCAGATCGATTCACGCTCGGCCCACGGATGATGGCGGGAGACAAACGCCACCATCGGGTCGTTGCGCAGCGGTACGCACAGCAGGCGTTCATCGCTGACATCGCGCCCCAGCAACGCCAGATCGGCCTGATAGTTGAACAGGCGAAACAGCGATTCATCGGTGTTACCGGTCTCGATCTTCACGCTGATCCCCGGATAGCATTCGCAGAACCGAGCGATCTGCGGCAACACATGCACCGGCGCATCCACCGCCAGAATCAGGCTGCCGGTCTGCAAGGCCTGAGACTCTTGCAACAACTCCTGGGCTTCGGCCTCAACCACGAACAGACGCTGGGTGATAGCCAGCAAGCGTTCGCCCAGATCCGTCAGGCGCACCGAGCGTTTGTTGCGATGAAACAGCAACACACCGAAGCGTTCTTCGAGTTTGCGCACCTGGTCGGAAATCGCCGGTTGCGTCAGATAAAGCCGCTCGGCGGCCTTGGTGAAGCTTCCGTGCACGGCCACGGCGTGAAAGGCTTTGAGCTGGGCGTGTGAAACCGACATGGCTGACTCCATTAACAAGCTGAGCTTATGTGTGAAATACGATAAATCGATTTTATTTATTAAACAGTAATTGCTTTGATCGGCTCACGCCAACGCTGACTGTCCGGTCGGGCAGCGACGCTGGCCATGAGCCTGTGCGTGCAACACCAGGACTCATCTGACCGGTATCGCCGAAGGGACGGGGTGATATCGCAGTGCTCAACAATAAAAAACACAGGCGTTTACTTAACGATTCTGCCGGCACACTCACACCCTGAGGTCAGAACCACAATGAACAAGCACATCGGCACCCTTGCGCGTTGGCGCATGCAGATCTTCGCTATTACCTGGCTCGCTTACGCCGCGTTCTATTTCACCCGCAAAGCCTTTTCGGTGGCCAAACTGGGCATCGCCGAAGACCCAAGCTTCACCCTCGACAAAATGGCCATGGCCAACCTCGACGCGATTTACCTGGCGGCCTACGCCATCGGCCAGTTCACCTGGGGCATGCTCGCCGATCGCTTCGGCCCGCGGGTCGTGGTGCTCGGTGGTTTGCTGATTTCCGCCGCTGCAGCGCTGGTGATGGGCAGCTTCGCAACCTTGCCGATCTTCGCCACCTGCATGCTGATTCAGGGGCTGGCGCAGTCCACTGGCTGGTCGGGGTTGTGCAAGAACCTCGGCAGTTTCTTCCCTTCCGAACAGCGCGGGCGCGTGCTCGGTTTGTGGAGTTCCTGTTATGCATTCGGCGGTCTGGTGGCCTCGCCGTTCGCCGGTTGGTGGGCGTACACGCTAATCGGTTCGTGGCACGCGGCGTTCATTTCCAGTGCGGCGGTGGTGGCGGTGGTGGCGGTGTTGTTCTTCATCTTTCAGCGCAATAAACCGGAAGATGTAGGCCTGCCCGCTGTGGAGCCGGAGCCGGTCATCAGCGCCGAGGAAGCCGAAGCCAACAGCAAACTCAGCGTGTGGGAACCGCTCAAGGAAATCCTGCGCAACCGCACGGTGCTGGTGCTGGGTCTGGCGTATTTCCTGTTGAAACCGGCGCGATACGCGATTCTGCTGTGGGGCCCGGTGATTGTGTTCGAGCAGATGCCTTCGGTCGGCAAGGTCGGTGCGGCGATCATTCCCACGGCGTTCGAGCTGGCCGGGCTGTTGGGGCCGATCATGATCGGCCTGGCCTCGGACAGACTGTTCGGTGCCCGCCGCATGCCGGCCTGCGTGCTGAGCCTGCTGGCATTGACCGTGACCCTCGCGCTGTTCATGGGCGCCTTGCAAACCGGCAGCGTGATGCTGGTGGTGGCACTGCTGTTTGTGATGGGCCTGACCCTGTACGGCCCGGATTCGATGATCAGCGGCGCGGCTGCGATCGATTTCGGCAAGGCCAAGGCCGGCGCCACGGCGGCAGGATTCGTCAACGGCTGCGGCTCGGTCGGTGCGGTGCTCGGTGGTTTGCTGCCGGGCTACTTCGACTCGGTGACGGTGTTCATCGTGTTCGCCGGTTGCGCGCTGTTCTCGGCGCTGGTGCTGATTCCGCACTGGAACAGCCGTCCGGTCGGCGTCATGGAACCGCGTGCCTGCGTGCCCAATCGCGCCCTGAGCATCAAACCCCTGCGTAACTGAAAACCCTTGCCTCGCGGCCTGCTGCGGCGCTCGCGGCAGGCAGTGCCGTGGCTGACTGACTGGAGAATCCCATGAGACCGTTTTGGCTGGAGCAGGCTTTGCAGCTCGACACGTCCCAACCTTGCCCGCCGCTGCAAGGCGACGTGCGCACTGACGTGTGCATCGTTGGCGGCGGTTATACCGGGTTGTGGACGGCGATCATGCTCAAACAGCAGAACCCCGAACTCGATGTGTTGCTGATCGAAGCCGACATCTGCGGTGCCGGCGCCAGTGGGCGCAACGGCGGTTGTGCGCTGTCGTGGTCGGCGAAGTACTTCACCCTCGAGCGGCTGTTCGGCGTTGAAGAAGCGGTGCGGCTGGTCAAGGAGTCCGAGCGCAGCATCCATGCCATCGGCGAATTCTGCGAACAGTACGGCGTGGATGCCGATTACCGGCTCGACGGCACGCTTTACACCGCCACCAACCGCGCGCAATGCGGCGCCACCGATGCGGTGATCGCGGCGCTGGAACGCAATGGCATCAACTCGTTTACCCAACGGCCGGTCGCCGATGTACAGCGCATGGCCGGTTCGGCAAAACACCTGGAGGGTTGGTTCTCGCCGGCCGCCGCCAGTGTGCAGCCGGGCAAACTGGTGCGTGGCTTGCGCCGGGTGGCGTTGCAACTGGGCGTGCGGATTCACGAAAGCACGGCGATGACCGGGCTGGAGGAGGGCCGCCCGGCGCGCCTTCACACGGCGAACGGGCGGGTGGCCGCCGATCGCGTGGTACTGGCGATGAACGCGTGGATGGCCCGCGCCTTTCCGCAGTTCGAGCGCAGCGTGGCGATCGTCTCCAGTGACATGTTGATCACCGAACCGCGTCCGGACCTGTTGCAGGAAATCGGTTTGACCAGCGGCGTGACCGTGCTTGATTCGCGGATTTTCGTGCACTACTACCACAACACCCCGGACGGCCGAATCATGCTCGGCAAGGGCGGCAACACCTTCGCTTTCGGCGGGCGGATGCTGCCGGTGTTCGACCAGCCATCGCCTTATACCGGTTTGCTCAAGCGCAGCCTCGACGACTTCTTCCCGGCGTTCGCCAATGTGAAGGTTGACGCCACCTGGAACGGTCCTTCGGATCGCTCGGTCACCGGCCTGCCGTTCTTCGGCCAGATGAGTGCCAGCGGTAATGTGTTCTACGGTTTCGGTTATTCCGGCAGCGGTGTCGGGCCGTGCCACATGGGCGGGCAGATCCTCGCTTCGCTGGTGCAGGGCCTCGACAACCCGTGGACGCGTTCGCCGCTGGTCAACGGGCCGCTGGGTTACTTTCCGCCGGAGCCGATCCGCTACCTCGGCTCGCTGATAGTGCGCAACGCCATTCGCCGCAAGGAGCGCGCCGAGGATCACGGACGACGGCCCCGGCACCTTGACGTGCGTCTGGCGAAACTCGCGGCGGCGGCGGGCAAGGCCGACAAGGCTTGATCGTCAGCGCGGCGGGGCGGAGCGGTTGAGCAGCCAGTCGAGCAGGAGGTCATCGTCGGGCTCGGTTTCTTTCGGTTGTGCCGGTTGAGGCCGGCAGGCGTCGAGGCAGAGGACCGGCCGGTCGGGATCGCTGTCGAGAAAACTCACCCAGACCTCACTGCCGGCACAGGGCAGATGTTCCCGAGGCAGGCCGGCGCCGGCATGGGGCATGACCACCGGCAGCCACAGCCCTTCGCTTGCGCCGTCAAGTGAGTGTTCCGGCCACAACCGGACGGCAATGCGTCCCTGATCGTCCACTTGCGCCGGTTGCCCCGGCGCACCGAGCAATTGCGCCGGGTGATACCCCGGAATGCCCGGACGCGGTTGTTTCGGCGGCGGGCGAAACGGGGTCGACCACGGCAGCGCCGTGAAATCGTTGTGATAGCGGCGAACCGTCGGCACCGGATCGAGAATCGAAGGTTGCTGGCCCTGATGACGCAAGTCGGTAATCAGCCACTGCTCGTTGAACGCGCTTACCGGGTGATCCATCACTTGCAACAGGCGTCCGCTGAGCAATCGCGGACAATCGCTGCGGCCCTGAATCGAGCGCGATCGACAGCGTTGGCGCTCCAGCAGGCGACGACTGCGCTGGGCCGCGTGACGTTGCGCAGTCGGTAGAAATCCCGCTGGGGCGATGGCACTGCCCAGCGTGTGATTGGCGGCCTCCTGGCCCGCAATCGCTTGCCCTCGCTCATGCACGCCGGCGGGCATCTGAGGTAGCACTGCCTCATGGCGCTGGAAAAGGCTGCTGAGGCCGGTTGCTGGCGCATCGATCTGCGTGTTGAAAGGAATCGCCGTCGGTTGTTGCGGCAGGCTCAGGCTGTCATCGGCGAACACCACCACATGGCCGTCCGGCTGATGTTCGAAGTGATAGTGGATGCCTTCCTCCTCACACAGCCGTTGCAAAAACGCCAGATCGGTTTCTTCGTACTGAATGCAGAACGGGCGCGGCGGGTAGTGGCCGACGGTCATCTCGATCCGGTAACTGTGAGCAGGCAGGTGATGTTCACTGAGCAATTGCTCAAGGATGGCCGGCACGCTCAATTGCGTGAAGACCCGGCGTACGGGATGTTGCTCCAGCGCTTGCAGATGCGGCATCAGCACCAGTTGGTAGGCGATCCGGTGCGTTGCCCGGTGTTCGCAGCTGGCACTTTGAATGATGCCGTGAATCCCGTGGTCGTCGCCCAGATGCAGAAACGCCGCCTGATGCAGCAGTGTGCCGGGTGACCAGGCGGGCGCCAGGCCCATGACCTCGACGTCGAACCGATAAGGCTGATTCAGCGCCTCATGACCGCTGAAGCGCAGAACCGGCAGGCGGATCCCGCCATCGGCCAGGGTCAGCGAAAACGGACTTTCCTTGTCATTGAGCATGGGGGGCGGGCTCTGTCAGGCAATACGGGCGAATGAGGGTACGAAAACGCGGCGCTGAATGGACGTGGCAAACCGGTTTTTCAGAATCGCCCTACAAGGCGCGTAGAAGATGTCGATGCGCATCGGAATTTTTGGTCGATTGCCGACTTTAGGCCGTATAAACTTGGCGCCATGCGTCGGCCAATAGATGTCTCGGCGCCACAGATCAAGAGAGTGAGTAATGGGCGCACAGTGGAAGGTTAAACACAAAGAAGCGGCAGCCAACGCCAAGGGCAAGATCTTCGGCAAACTGGTGAAGGAAATCACCATTGCTGCACGTAACGGTGCCGATACCGCCACCAACGCACACCTGCGTCTGGTGGTCGAACAGGCCAAGAAAGCTTCGATGCCCAAGGAAACCCTGGATCGCGCCATCAAGAAGGGCGCAGGCCTGCTGGGCGAAACCGTTCAATACCATCGCGTGACCTACGAAGGTTTTGCACCGCATCAGGTGCCGCTGATCGTCGAGTGCGTAACCGACAATATCAACCGCACCGTGGCGGAAATCCGCGTGGCATTCCGCAAGGGGCAACTGGGGGCTTCCGGTTCCGTTGCCTGGGACTTCAACCATGTCGGCATGATCGAAGCATCGCCGGACACCCCGGACGCCGACCCGGAAATGGCCGCGATCGAAGCCGGTGCTCAGGATTTCGAGCCGGGCGAAGACGGCGCGACCCTGTTCCTGACCGACCCGACCGACCTTGATGCCGTGCAGAAAGCTCTGCCGGGACAAGGCTTCACCGTGCTGTCGGCCAAGCTGGGCTACCAGCCGAAGAACCCGGTCAGTGGCCTGAGCGACGAGCAGATGGCTGAAGTCGAGGCCTTCCTCGAAGGCCTGGACAACCATGACGACGTGCAGGACATGTTCGTCGGTCTGGCCGGCTGACAAACTAGAACATCGCAGCCTTCGGGCTGCGATTTTTTTCAGCCGTGTTGCAACGCCTGGCTGATCTCGCCGAACCCCGGCCGCGCCAGCACATCCGACTGACAGCAGCGCTGTTCCAGGGCTTCCAGCGCCTGACGCTGTTCATCGCTCAACCCCGAGTCGATGCGCGCCAGCAGTTCCCCCAGCAAAATCCCGAACGCCCGCACTTCGAGGCGTTGCAAGGCGCGGGTTTCAGGCGTGTCCGCCGTGGCATGGAATGACGCCGCACCAAAATCCCCCAGCAGACAATCGCCCTGATCGTTCAACAGAATGTTGTGTCCGTAAAGATCGCCGTGGGTGATGCCGTGACCGTGCAGATGCCCGGCGACCGAGGCGATGCCCCGGGCGATGCGCAGGGCGACCTCGGCACTGAAACGGCAATCTTCGGCATACACATCCCGTGAACAGGACGCCAGGCTCGGCAACCCGGCCAGGTTGCGGTAACTCGGATCGATCAACTGCATCACCAGGCCTTGCTGACCATCGGGATGTTGACCGATGCGGCCTTCGACGCGGATCAGGTTGGGGTGCAGCCCGGCAGTGATGCACGCGTTCATTTCATGCAGCGGCGAGCCGTCGCTGGTCATTTCGCCCTTGTACAACTTGACTGCCACGGGCGTGGCCGGCTGATCCGCAGGCTGCCACTGCGCCCGGTAGATGACCCCGGAAGCGCCTTCGCCCAGCCGTTGTTCCAGCTGCAGCGCCGACCAGTCGATCAGGGGCGCGGCGCCGAGTGCGGCGGCATCGGCTTCGGTTTCCAGCGGATTGCCGGCGTAGGCCAGCCAGGTCAGGCTCGGCAGGGTCAGCAGCCATCGCGGTAACTCGGTCAACTGGTTGGCGGCGATGCGGATCAGCTCCAGCCGATGGCACTGGCTCAGTGACGGCGGCAGGCAGCGCAGGCGATTGCCGGCGAGCATGAGTTTCTGCAGCATCGGTCGTTCGCCCAGCTCCGTGGGCAGGGTTTCGATGGCGTTGTCGGTCAGGATCAGCCAGCGCAAATGCGGCGGCAGCGCCGCGCCCGGCACCTGAGTGATGCGGTTGGCCTTGAAGCCGATCATCGTCAGCGCCTGGCACTGGCCCAGGCACGCCGGCAATTGCGTGAACTGATTGTCCGAGCAGAACAGCACGCGCAGGCGTGTCAGACGGTGCAGGTCATCCGGCAGGCTGCTCAGGGCATTGCCGCTGAGATTGAGCACTTCCAGCGAGTCGGCCAGGTTGAAAATCTCTGACGGAAATTCAGTCAGGCCTTCCGCCAGATCGAGCCGGGTGATGCCTGACAGTTCGCCGGCGCGCAGTTGTGCAAGGGTGTGCATGAAAAGGATCGCTATCGAGAAGGCGCACGGGCGCCGGAAATGGGCCGCATGATAACGGCAAATCAGCCCGGTTCGTGCACTTCGCGCAATTGCCCGAGCCGGCTGCGGGTGCGGGCCAGATCGATCGCCTGGCCGCCGAGGCTTTCGCGCAGCGGGAGCTGGCCGAGCAGGGTCAGGTGTTTGTCCTGGTCGTAGAGCACGTCGATCAGGTTGATGAAACGCTGCTGGGCGGCGATCGAACATTCGCCCAGCTCCGGCAGATCATCAATGATCCAGTGGTCGAAACGCCGGCACAGTTCCAGATAATCCATCACCGCCGTGGGCTGTTCGCAGAGGTCGTTGAAGGTGAACCCCACGCGCCGGTCTTCGCACAGGCGCGCCTGCAAATGCCGGCTGCCGACCGTCAGAGGCAACGGCGTGGCGTCGAGTGGCGGCAGGTTCAAGGTCTGGCGTTGCGCCGGGGTGGCCGGCCAGACGTAATGGCCCTGGGTAAACAGCTGATGCGCGTGACGGCGCGCCTGGCTGCGGTAGTCGTGGGGGCCGCCGACCTCCATGACCTGCATGCGCGCATTGATCAGGTCGATCACCGGTTTGAACCGCGCGTGGTACAGCGGGTTGGGCAACAAGCCTTCCGGTGGGTAGTTGGAGGTCACCAGCAGCAGGATCCCGCGCTTGAACAGGGCCTTGAACAAGCGGCTGATGAGCATCGCATCGCCGATGTCATGCACATGAAACTCGTCGAAACACAGCACCCGACAGTCCTGCAGCAGTGCGTCGAGGGTGACGGCAAGGGCGTCGTCGCAAGCACGATGCTCGAACATGCCTTGGTGCAGTTGGGCGAAGAATCCATGGAAATGCAGGCGGCGCTTTTGCTGGATTGGCAACGCCTGGAAGAATCCGTCCAGCAGCCAGCTCTTGCCGCGCCCGACCGCCCCGTGCAGATACAGGCTGGGCGGAGTTCGCGCAGGGGTGCCGAACAACAGACCGGCCTGCTGCGCCATGCAGTCGATGACCCGCTGCTGGCTGTGGCTGAGGGTGTAGCCCTGGCCCCGGGCCTTTTGCTGGAAGTAGTCGCGGACCGATTGCGCGCTGGCAGCGCACTGGCCGGCAGCAGAAGTGGAGCGTTTGCCGAAGAGGCGGCGCAGGGCTGACCAGCGATGGGTCAGACGCGGACGTTCGGGCGGTCGGGCGGGCACTGCAGTCACTCCGTCATCATCGGGCCGGCTCACCCCGAGCGCGGCGGCGTAGTGTAACCAGACGGGTAGTTTTGCTTCCACTGCGCTTTATCGTTTTTCCGCACAGTAATCTGCGGCGTGTACAGGTTTTTTCAACATTATGAATCGACCTGTTGCCAACCTTTTGAAACAAGTCCGGCCGGTGACTGGATCCAATCGACTGGCGCAATTGGCGTCCGTTGCTAACCTGAAACACTGTAACGGCACCGACGCCGTCGCGATCAAGGAACAGGCGGTGAATGCAGGGATGGTCTGGGCATTGCTGGGCGGGCTCGCGGCACCGGTCCACGCTGCCGACCTTCAGGTCGAGGTGCGGGTCGAGGTGCAGCGCGGTTGCCAGTTGATCGGCCAGCAACGCGAAGCCGGCATTGAGCAGCCGGGCGTGCTCGATTTCGGCACTACGTCACGGCTCGGCGACCGGGACGGGCCTCTCGGTGCGGCGCTGATCAATCCGCGTCTGCCACGTCTGGAATGCAACCCGGACACCCCGTATCAGCTGCGCGTCGATGGCGGCCTGCACGGTGGCGTTGGCGAGGTGCGCTATATGGCGGGGGAGGCCGGCGGCAAGCCTATTCCTTATCGCCTGTATCAGGACGCCGCGCGGCGGGTGCCGTTGGTGGTGGATGTGCCGGTCAGTGGCCGGGTGCCGGACAGCGGCACGGTGGACTTGCCGTTATACGGGCGGATCGAGCGGATGGCCGAGGTGCCACGGGTCAGCCGGTATTCGGATCTGGTGAAAGTAACGGTCACCTGGTGATCGCGGAGTTTTTCAGCCATTCGGTGGAACCGGGTGGCGCAGGGACGGGCGTTCAATGATGAGCGCAGTGGTCGAGTGATCCTGAGGGAGTAGGGGCTCAATGATGGGCAGACACGGGCGGGTCATCGCCGCAGCCACGCTGCTGATGTTCACCGAGTTCGCATCAGCGGCGGTCAGTGGGCAGATCCTTGCGCGGCTGACGCTGATTGCCGGTTGCGAGGTGACCAACGCGACCAGCCCCGCCAGTCCGGTGGATGGGCTGGGCGCTCTCGATTTCGGCCTGCAGGGCCCGACCTGGAACGCGCCGATCAAGGCCAGCCTCAGCGAAGCAGGTAGCGGCCAGCTCAATGTCGCCTGCAACCCTTCGGTCACCGGGTTCACCGTGACTATCGACGGCGGCACCCATGGCGACGGCACGACTCGCCGGCTGAGCAACGGGCGCCAGACACTTCCCTATCAGCTGTTTCTCGATGCCTCCGGCAGCCAGAGCTACCGCATCGGTCAACAACACAATTTCGCTGTCACCAGCGGCGCACAGATACCCATCCCGGTATTTGGCTCGGTGGTGGCGAACACCCGTGCGGTACCGGCCGGTGTCTACACCGACACCCTGACGGTGACGCTCGACTGGTAACCCCGCAGAGGACGGACATCATGCATACGATTGCATCAAGGATAGGTTTGTCGTTGCTTGGCCTGACGCTCGCTTCGAGCGTCAATGCCGCCACCACGGTCACCGGCCAGATCACCTCCAGCCTGATCCTGATCAGCAGTTGCCAGGTCAACGGTTCCGGCGGTTCTACCGGGCTGAACTTCGGTGCGTTGAACTTCGGCACCGCCAACAGCCTGTTCACCACGGCCACCGGGCAGGTGCTGGGTGGCGGGGGCGGGGCGCTGTCGATCCTGTGCTCGGCCGGCACCACGCCAACGGTCAAGGTCCGGGCCGGTGCCCATGACGGTCTCTCGCCGGGCGGCACGCGCGCGCTGTACGACGGGGTTGCCAACTATGTGCCGTATGACCTGTACACCGACGCCGGACACTCGCAATTGCTGGCCATCGACGGGGTGATCAACCTCGCGGCCAGCACCGGCGTGGCGCAGACCGTGAACATCTACGGTCAGGCGGTGGGCAAGGCCGGGCTGCCGGCGGGTACGTACACCGACACGATTTCCGTTGAACTGACGTTCTAGTGCCATGGGCCGGCATGGCTGTGCGGCGCTGCTTCTGCTGTGTGCGTGCAGCTTGCCGCTGCCGTTGGCGGCGGTGACCAGTCAGAGCTTCCAGGTCAGTGCCACGGTGACGCCGGGCTGTCTGGTGGTGGGGGGCGTATCGAACTATGGCGGGCTGAATTTCGGTTCGCGATCGGCGCTGGCCACCGATACGGTGCAGGTCGCGCTGACCGGCGGCGTCTCGCTGCAATGCACGCCGGGGGTGGCGCTGAACATGACGGTCGATGGCGGTCAATACAACAGCGGCGGGCGACGCATGCAGATCAACGGGGGCAGTGCGAAGGTCGCGTATGCGCTGTTTCGCGACGCGGCGTACAGCCAGAGCCTGGGCATCGGCCAGAGCGTGGCGGTGGCCTACAGCGATGCGAACAACATCAGTCTGCCGATCTACGGGCAGGTGCTATTGCCGGGCAATCTGCCCGGGGGGACATACAGCGATGTGTTGCAGGTGCAGCTGTCGTGGTGATGTGACATGACAAGGAGCAGGTTTATGGGGTTTTTCACGTCACGCCATTCGTCCGTGTGTCGGGCCGTGCTGGTGCTGCTCATGTTCGGGATGCTCAAGGCCCAGGCTGCCAGTTCGGTGCTGATCTGGCCGATCGATCCGGTGCTGGAGGCCGATCAGCAGGCCAGTGCGCTGTGGCTGGAAAATCGCGGTACTGAAACCGCCAACCTGCAGATCCGCGTGTTCGGCTGGAGCCAGAGCGGTTTCGAAGAGCAGTACCGTAATCAGCGCGAGGTGATCGGCAGTCCGCCGGTGGCGAAGATCGAGCCGGGACAGAAGCAACTGGTGCGCCTGACCCGCACCAGGGACGTGCCGCCAGGCCAGGAACTGGCATACCGGATCATCATCGATGAAATCCCCTCGGCCCAGCCGCCCGTCGCCGAAGACGGCAAGACCGCTGCGGCGATCCGCTTCCAGATGCGCTATTCGGTGCCGCTGTTCGCCTATGGCGCGGGCCTGTGGAGCAAGGAGGACAGCGCCCGTCAGCGTGACCCCAAGGGTATCGGCCTGCCGCAATTGAGCTGGCGCACGGTGGTGGTGGAGGGCCGTCCTTATGTGGAAGTGCGCAATCAGGGCGCGGTGCATGCGCGGCTGACCGATGTCGCCATCATGCAGGGTGGCCAAAGCAAACCTTTGGCCGAAGGCCTGCTCGGTTACGTGTTGCCCGGTGCAGTGATGCGCTGGCCGGCACCGGGGCCGGGGGCTGCAGAGCTGGCGGGACGGGTCAATGGCGCGGCCAAGGCGCAGAGCATTCCGCCGGCGCGATAGCCGTAGCGAGTCATGTCGAAGTGATCAGGCTTCGGCGCCAGCGGTATCAGGAGGAAGCAGTCCATTGACGGACGTAACACGCTAATGAGTCCAGGATGGGCTCGACGTATTCAGCGTCCGTTGTGGCTCATGACCGGCGCGTGGTGCCTGATGTTCATTCATCCATCCGGGGCCGGCGAACTGCCGCCGCCTCCCAGCGGCATGGAGGCCGTGAGTGATGCACAGTTGTTTCTGGAACTGGTGGTCAACCAGATGAATACCGGTCGGGTGGTGGCGGTGGAGCAGCGCGGCGGGCGGTTGTTCCTGCCGGCCAGCGTATTGCGCGACACCGGCATGAAGTTGCCGGAAGAGGCCGGTGCCGAAGTCGATCTCGACGGCCTGCCGGGCCTGCACAGCGATTACGACAGTGTCAGCCAGCGCTTGCTGCTCGACGTGCCGCCGGACTGGCTGCCGGAGCAGTTCATCGGCAATCGCGAAGTCTATCCGCGCACCCCGGCGCTGAGCAGTTTCGGCGCCTTGTTCAACTATGACCTGTACCTCAATGACACCGACGATGCCGGCACTTATCTGGCGGCATGGAACGAGGTGCGGCTGTTCGACAGTTGGGGCACGTTGTCGAACACCGGGCAATATCGCCGCACGTTGTCAGGGGATGCTGTCAGCACACTGGACAACGGCTATCTGCGTTACGACACCACTTGGCGCTACTCCGATGACGAGCGGATGCTGACCTACGAGGCCGGGGACGTGGTCAGCGGCGCCTTGCCCTGGAGCAGTTCGGTACGGCTGGGCGGCGTGCAGTTCTCACGGGATTTTGCAGTGCGCCCGGATCTGGTGACCTACCCGCTGCCGCAGTTTGCCGGGGAAGCGGCCGTGCCGTCCTCGGTGGATCTGTTCATCAACGGCTACAAATCGAGCAGCACCGATCTGCAACCGGGGCCGTACACCCTGACCAATATTCCGTTCATCAACGGCGCGGGCGAAGCGGTGGTGGTGACCACCGATGCGTTGGGCCGGCAGGTGTCGACCACGGTGCCGTTCTACGTCACCAGCAGCCTGTTGCAAAAAGGCCTGAGCGATTTTTCGGTGGCCGCCGGCACGCTGCGCCGCGATTACGGCCTGAAGGATTTCAGCTACGGGCCGGGCGTGACCTCGGGCAGTCTGCGCTATGGCGTCAGCGACATCTTGACTCTGGAGAGTCATGCCGAAGCGGCGGATACCCTGACTCTCGGAGGGTTGGGCGGTAACTTGCGACTGGGTAATTTCGGGGTGCTCAACGGTGCGATCAGCCAGAGTCGCTTCGACGGCGACGCTGGTCAGCAACTGAGCCTCGGTTATCAATACAGCGGTCAGCGTTACAGCTTTTCCTACCAGCGTCTGCAACGTCGCGACCGGTATGCCGACCTGACGGTTGTGGACAGTTCCTACACCACGCTCAGTCGGCGCAGTGAGCAGGCGACCCTGAGCCTCAACCTCGAACGCTGGGGCAGTCTCGGCGTCGGTTATTTCGACATCCGCGCGGCGGACGCAACCCGTACGCGGCTGCTCAACCTGAGCTGGAGCAAACCGCTGTGGCGCAACAGCAGTTTCTACCTGTCGGCCAACCGCGAAATCGGTGACAGCCACTGGGCGGTGCAGGCGCAATGGGTGATTCCGTTCGACCTGCGCGGCAGCCTGGCCATCAGCAGCGAACGCAGCAAGACCGGGCAGACGCAGCAACGGGTCAACTACAGCCGCGCCGTGCCGTCCGAGGGCGGGGTGGGCTTCAATCTCGGCTATGCCAAGGGCGACGGCGCCGATTACCGCCAGGCAGACGTGACCTGGCGCCTGCAATCGGTGCAGTTGCAGGCCGGCGTCTACGGGACGTCCGACGCCGAAACCCGTTGGGCCGATGCCAGCGGTTCGCTGGTGTGGATGGATGATCAAGTGTTCGCCGCCAACCGTATCGACGATGCGTTCGTGGTGGTCAGCACCGACGGCTACGCGGACATTCCGGTGCGTTACGAGAACCAGCAGGTCGGCCAGACCGACCGCAATGGCCACTTGCTGGTGCCGTGGAGCAGTGCCTATTACCGCGGCAAGTACGAAATCGATCCGCTGAACCTGCCGGCCAACGTGCGCAGTCCGAATGTCGAGCAACGTGTTGCCGTGCGCCGGGGCAGCGGCTATCTGCTGGAGTTTCCGCTGAGCCGGGTGATTGCCGCGAGCATCGTGCTGGTGGATGCGCAGCAAAAGCAATTACCGCTGGGCAGTGGCGTGTTACACGAGCAGAGCGGCACTCGGACAGTGGTCGGCTGGGACGGGCTGGTCTATCTGGAAAATCTCCAGGCACAAAACTCGCTGCGAGTGACACTTGCGGACGGCAAGCTCTGCCAGGCGCAATTCAGCGTCGATCTGCAGCAGAACGAAGTGCCGCTGATCGGCCCGCTGGTGTGCCAATGATCCGGGCGCGGCGTGTTCTGTGGCTGCTGTTGCTACTGCCGGGGCTGGCGCAGGCGCTGTGTTCGGTGGTCCCCACTACGCCGGCCGGGTTCGGGACGATCAGTTCGATCGCCGTGCGCACCACCTCGCAACCCAGTTCCACCTTGAACGGGGGGCTGAGTTGCACCGGTTCGCTGCTGTCGCTGTTGACCAACAATGACCATTTCTGGGCCACCGTCACTTCGACCCAGGGTGGTTTGCTCGGGCCCTCGGGCGATGTGATCGGTTACACGATCTACGCCAACAACAGCACCAGTTATCCGCTGACGCGCGGCACCGCCTATGACTTCGCCCGCAACGGCATCATCGATGCCTTGGGATTGCTGGCCGGCACCGTGCCGAAAACCGTTCCGCTCTATTTCGGCACCACCGTCGGCAGCAATGTGGCGGCGGGGGTGTACAGCGAGACCCTGAGCATCTTCTGGAGCTGGAATTACTGCTCGGGCATAGGTGTCGGCGGGCTTTGCCTGGGTCGCGACATCAACAGCGGCACCACGACGCTGACGGTCAACCTGACAGTGGCCAACGACTGCACCATTACCGCGCCGAACATCGCTTTCGGCAGCGCGCCGGTGGTCAGTGCGTTCACCCCGGTGACCGGGCAGACCATCAACCTCGCCTGCACCAAGGGCAGTGCCTACACCGTGGGTCTGAACGACGGGCAGAATGCGCTGAGTGTCGGCGGACGGCGGCGGATGATTTCCGGTAGCAACTATCTGGCCTACGACATTTTCAAGAGTGCCGGGACCACCCGTTGGGGCAGTGTCGGCGCGGCCCGCCGGGCCAGCAGCGATGCCGAGGTCAACCCCGGCAACGGTCTGGGCACCGGCAGCCAGATCTTCAATTACAACGCGAAAATCTACACTGACCAGACCACACCGCCCGCCGGAACCTACCTGGACAATGTGGTGCTGGATGTAGGGTTCTGAACCGGCTAGAAGCTCAGAGATTGCTTGAGCATTTTCGCCGCCGGGGTATCGGTCGGGCTGACCATCGCGTAGTTGTAACCCTTGCCGGACCAGTACTCGGCCTGCAGATCCCCGTCCTGGCGGCTGCCCCGGGGCAGAAAGGTATTTTTCGGTCCCGGCGGACGCACGTAGAAACTGACCTTGTGCCCGCTCTGGTCTTCATACATCACCATCGCCGCCGGGCCTTCATCGGTGCTCAGCAGACGGCCGCTGACCGGTGCAAACCCGGCCGCCGTCAGATCCGGCAGGCGATTGGCCTGAGTGAAATAACGATCGAGCCAGCGCTGGATATTGCCGTCGCCCTCGACCTTGTAGTCCGCCGGCAGAAGCCCTTGCTGAGCAATCAAACGGTACGCTTGCAAAGCATCCGTCATCGGTGCCGGAGGATGAAACACGGTCATGTCCCGGGCTTTCCAGCCACCGACACCGCCGAGGCTGACGGCAATCAACAGCACTGCCGCGCTGGCCCACTGGCGACGCGACTGGCGCTTGAGTCGCTGGCGAATCAGCGCCGGATCGAGGTCCGGATTGGCCGGTTGCTGCAAGGCACCGCCGAGGGCGGCGCGCAGGTGCTGGGCGTCCTGTTGCCAGGCGCGAACCTGCGCCGCTTCGTCCGGGTGACTGGCGAGCCAGGTTTCCAGCACATGCCGGTCGGCCTCGCTGAGCTGATGGTCGACGTAGGCGTGCAGGTCACGTTCGTTGGGGGGCAGACTGATCATTTGAGTATCCGCAAGGAAGGGCTGCTGATTTCCCCGTCGCTGAGCTGGCGCAGGGCCTGGCGAGCACGGGACAGGCGCGACATCACGGTGCCGGAGGGGACGCCAAGAATCTCGGCGACCTCCTTATAGGTCAGGCCTTCCACCGACACCATCAGCAGCAGCGCGCGCTGTTCGGTGGGCAGTCGGTCGAAGGCCTTCAAGGTCGATTGGGCAATGACGGTGCGTTCCACCGAAGGCTCGGCGTCATCGCGGCCGGTGAAGAATTCGAGCATCCGCGCATAGCGCCGCGAACGCCGATGCGCATCGAGAAACTGCCGGTACAGGATCGAAAACAGCCAGGCGCGCAGATCGCCATCGGCGCGTTTATCGCCCCACCCCGACAGCGCCCGCTCGAGGCTGGCCTGTACCAGGTCGTCGGCGCTGCTGCTGTTGCGTGTCAACGACAGTGCGAAGCGGCGCAATCTGGGGATCAGATCGCGTAATTGCTCGTCGAGTGTATTCATGACAGGGACATGCTCTGGGCCACAAGCGCGGTAGTGGTAGGAAAGACGCCTCTCGACACAGCTTATTCCATTCCAGAAGCTGAAAGATTTCATTACTAGCGACGTAGGAAAGTTCGCCGCGTTCTGTAGTGCGTGTAATGGATTCAAATCCCCCGGCTCAACCTGTCCGACAAGCGCAGGCAGCCACCGATGTCGCCAGCAGGCAATCGGTGGCCGAAGCGGCTGAAACGATGACTTGAGCAAAAAAGGGATGTTTTAAATGCACGCAATCGTAATGAATCCCCCCGCACCGAGTGCCGGCCCTGAGGCCTGGCGGACATTCGGCTGCGGCCCGGTGGCCGAGCCTGAGTTCTCGTTGATCCACCGTGCGATCGAGGCGCGGGCAGCGACACACCCGCAGCAGGTGGCCGCACGCTTTCAGGGACGGAGCCTGACGTACGGCGAGTTGAATCGCCAGGCCAACCGGTTGGCCAGATTGTTGTCGAGCCATGGCGTAGCACCGGGCGATCACGTGGCACTTTTCGTCGAACGCTCGATCCCGATGCTGGTGGGCATGCTTGCGACCTTGAAGGTGGGGGCCGCTTATATTCCACAGCATGTCGGCATTACCCCGACCCCGCAGTTGAGCCACATCATGTCGGTTGCTTCGACGCAGGTGGTGTTGACGCTTTCAACGCTGGCCCATGCGATTCCCCTGACGGCCGGGCAGCATTGCATTCATCTGGATACGTTCATCGACTCGCCGGGCTCGGCTGTCGATGACGTCAATGTGGGAAAGGATATTTCGTCACCGGATGCCTTGTGTTTTGTGTTGTTTACGTCCGGTACGACCGGTCAGCCCAATGGTGTCAGGGTGACCCAACGCAATGTCTGCAACATTCTGCTGACCGGCCCCGGCAATCTCGGCATGGGGCCGGGCATGAACGTCGGGCAGATCCTCAATATCGCCTTTGACATGGCTGCCTGGGAAATCCTCGGCTGTCTGGCCCATGGCGCGACGCTGCTGATCCGGGGCAAGGACATTGCCGAAACCGCCGAGCAGTGTGACGTGCTGATCGCGACGCCATCGATTCTCGCCACGCTGGATCCGGCGCGCTGCAGCCAAGTGAAAGTGGTGGCGCTGGCCGGCGAACCGTGCCCGCAGCCCCTGGCCGATCGCTGGGCGTCCTTTTGCGATTTCTACAGTGCTTGCGGCCCTACAGAAACCACCATCGTCAATACCATGCAGCACTACCGAGGCGTGGGCCCGTTGACGATCGGCAAGCCAACGCCCAACAACACCGTGTACGTGCTGGATGAATCGGGCCAACTGTGCGCGCCGGGTGAACAGGGCGAAATGTGGGCCGGCGGCGATTGTGTGACGGCCGGGTATCTGGGCAATCCAGCGCTGACTGCCGAACGTTATCGGCTCGATCCGTTTCTGGGGCAGGGACGCATGATGTTTCGTACCCGTGATCTGGGACGCTGGACCACTGACGGCGAACTGGAACACTTGGGCCGAGTGGACGATCAGGTGAAGGTTCGGGGCTTTCGCGTTGAACTGGACTCGGTATCGGCGGCGCTGGAGTCTGCACCGGGCTGCGAGCGCGCGGTGACCTTGAAGTTCGATAACCGTCATCTGGTGGCGTTCGTCTATCCCGCTTCAACGGATACCGACGAGGCGCGACGCCGTTGCGAGGAGCGTCTGGCCTATTACTGCGTGCCTTCGATGATTCTGCCGGTGGACGACATCCCGCTGACCTCAAGGGGCAAGGTCGATAAACGCTTGCTGCTTGAGCGGGCTCAGGCGTATCAGGCACAGCTCGTTGCCACCACTGAGGAGGCAGGGCAATGACTCAGGTCGATGACGCTTTTGCCCTGCCACCTCGAAGGCCGCTTTGGCGGCGTCTGGGAACGATGCCCTTGTTTTCGCACTACAACCGCCTGGTAGCGCTGGTGCTGCTGGCTAACGTCGGGGCGCTGGTGTACGGAGTGACCGTCGGTCAGTGGTGGCCGGCCTCGGGGATTGCGTTGGAGGCATTGTCGCAGCTGGTGTTGGCGAACCTGTCGATGGCGATCCTGATTCGTCAGCAATATGTGATCAATCTGTTGTTCTGGCTGGCGACCCGGGCCCCGACGAGCTGGCCGTTGGCGATTCGTCGTTCGCTGGCCAAGGTCTACCATTTCGGTGGGCTGCACAGTGGCGGGGCGATGGCTGCGATTGCCTGGTTCGTGGCACTGCTCGGCTCGATGATCTGGCAAAGGACCCAAGGGGTGGATGGGGTTTCGCTGACGTTGCTGACCATCAGCGCCGGGCTGCTGGGATTGTTGCTGCTGATGGCGATCATGGCGTTGCCGGGAATTCGTTCACGGTTTCACAACGCTTTCGAGCGCACCCACCGGTTCGCCGGTTGGGCGGCGCTGCTGCTGTTCTGGGTCATGACGCTGGTGTTTGCGCGGGACAGTAATCCTTCGGCAGACCTGGCGCAGGTCCTGTTGACATCCGTTTCGTTCTGGATGCTGCCGATCCTGACACTCAGCATTGCCTTGCCTTGGTTGCGTCTGCGCAAGGTGCCAGTGACGCTGGTCAAACCGTCATCGCATGCAGTGATTGCCCGGTTCAATCACCTCACGCCGTTCGCCGGATCTTCCACCGCCATCAGTCGCCATCCGCTGTGGGAATGGCACTCGTTTGCCAACATTCCTGCACCTGACGAACAGGGTTTTCGCCTGATCATTTCCCGGGCCGGCGACTGGACCGGGCAGTTGATCGAGCAGCCGCCGACCCATGTCTGGGTCAAGGGCATCACCACGGCAGGCGTCGCCCATATCGAAACCCTGTTCAAGTCAGTGGTGTATGTCGCCACCGGCAGTGGCATTGGCCCTGTGCTGCCGCATCTGTTGGCGCGGCAAGTGCCGATCCACCTGATCTGGTCTACCCGCAGCCCGCGCGCGACCTATGGTGATGCGCTGGTGGAGGAAATCCTGCAGGCACAACCCGATGCCCATATCTGGGACACCGACCGGTTGGGCAAACCGGATCTGGTGGCGCTGGCGTATGCCGCCGTTCGTGCCCACGGTGCGGAGGCGGTGATCTGTATTTCCAACCAGAAGTTGACCGAACGCGTGGTCGAGGAAATGGAATCCCGAGGTATTCCGGCCTACGGCGCGATCTGGGATTCCTGACAGCGCGTCGGTGTTTTTCCACTCACTTCATTTTTCAAAGAGATTGCGAATGAACCTATTGATTGAACGGCACGGCCCCGTGGTACTGATCCGCCTCAACCGCCCGCAGGCACGGAATGCGCTCGACTCATCACTGATGCGCGAACTGCTGGGGACCTTGCAACCGCTGGACAGTGAACCGGGTATCGGATGTTTCCTCATCACCGGTACCCAGGATTATTTTGCTGCCGGAGCCGATATCAAGGAGATGTACGAAAAATCCTGTCGGGAAATGATCGAGGAAGATCATTTCGCCGGATGGGATGCGTTTGCCGCTCTGCGCACGCCAAAAGTCGCCGCAGTGGCGGGATTCGCGCTCGGTGGAGGATGCGAATTGGCAATGATGTGCGACGTGATCGTGGCGGCCGAATCTGCGAAATTCGCACTGCCGGAAATCACGTTGGGGGTGATGCCGGGCATGGGTGGTACGCAACGCCTGACCCGATTGATTGGCCGTGCCAAAGCCATGGACATGATACTGACCGGTCGCACGATGTCCGCCCGGGAAGCGGAGCAGGCGGGGTTGGTGTCGAGGGTGACAGAAGCCGATCAAGTGCTGACGCAGGCCATGGACATTGCGCAGCGCATCGGCGGTTTTCCCCGCACGGCGACACGGGCCGCCCGGGAGGCTGTTGACCGAGCGTCCGAGTCGGGATTGCGTGAAGGCATTCTGTTTGAACGACGCTCGTTTCACGGCCTGTTCGCGACACCCGGGCAGAAAGAGGGCATGCAGGCGTTTCTGGAGAAGCGCGAGCCGCGTTTCGATCAGATTTAGCCCGCCGCGATTGGACTCCGACGCCACTGCATGAAAGAAACTACAGTTCAGAGGGAATAATCCTACGAGACGTGCGTCTCATAGCACCTTTCCCTATGGCCGATGGCCCTGGAGTCTTTCATGGTTGATCGCAGCTCACCGCCCGGCGGGCCTCAACACCCGTCACTGAGTGCCCCGAGCCTGGTATTGCGACTTGGCGGAATCGCCGTAGTGGTCGCCGCCCTGGCCGGGGCTTTTGCCTACGTACATGGTTCATTTGACCCACAACGCCTGACGCCGAAAGCGTTGGTCGACGTGCTGGAAAAGAACAACGGCGTGCATCCCGGCTTTCGCCGCAATCACGCCAAAGGCGTTTGCGTGATTGGGTATTTCGAGAGCAGCGGCGAGGCTCGCCCGTATTCCGTCGCGCAAGTGTTCAACGAGCCGCGCACGCCGGTGGTCGGGCGCTTTGCGCTGCCGGCCGGCAGCCCGTATGCGCCAGACAGCGCCGTACCGATCCGCAGTCTGGCGCTGCGTTTCACTCAGGCCAACGGTCAGCAGTGGCGCACCGGGATGAACAGCATGCCGGTGTTCCCGGTCGGCACGCCCGAGGCGTTCTATCAGTTGCAGCAGGCGCAATCGCCGGATCCGGCGACAGGCAAGCCGGATCCGACCAAGGTGCCGGCATTTTTTGCCGCACACCCGGAAGCCGTGCCGTTTCTGACCTGGATAAAAACGGCCAAGCCCTCGGCCAGTTACGCGACCGAAACCTACAACAGCGTCAATGCGTTCTATCTGGTGGATGCCAGCGGCAAGAAGCAAGCGGTGCGTTGGGGCATGACACCTCTGGCCCAGGACGCTGCCGGTGCGACTGCGCCTGAAGGCAGCGATTTTCTTGAGAAAGACCTGGTGCAACGTCTGGCTGAAGGGCCGCTGCGCTTTCAGTTGAACATCACCTTGGCCAACGCGGACGATCCGGTGAACGATGCGAGCAAGGCCTGGCCCGCCGACCGCAAGGTGTTGAACGCGGGCACTCTGGTGCTGGAAAAGACCCAGCCGCAGCTCAGCGGCGAATGCCGTGATATCAACTACGACCCGCTGGTGC
The DNA here is from genome assembly GCF_046487845.1 of Pseudomonas sp. PHC1. Classification (NCBI taxonomy): domain Bacteria; kingdom Pseudomonadati; phylum Pseudomonadota; class Gammaproteobacteria; order Pseudomonadales; family Pseudomonadaceae; genus Pseudomonas; species Pseudomonas sp. PHC1. Next base: position 129,075 of record NZ_JBJXHJ010000006.1, on the reverse strand, counting down.
TGCCCGCCGGCATCCAGGGTTCCGACGACCCGCTGCTGGCCGCGCGCTCGGCCGGTTACGCCGATTCCTACCTGCGTCGCACCAGCGAAGTCAGCCAACTGCCCACCGGCAAAAAGGAGGCTCGCCCATGAGCACGCAACCGACTCATTTCAACCCGCTGGCGCGCTTGCTGCACTGGTTGATGGCGCTGATGATCATCGCGATGTTGTTCATCGGTGCCGGCATGGTGACCTCCGTGTCGGCGCGGCATGAATGGTTGATCAATCTGCACAAACCGTTGGGTATCGCGATTCTGCTGCTGGTGATCGTGCGCATTGTGGTGCGACTGGGCACCCGTCAACCACCGCTGCCGGCGGATCTGCCGGGCTGGCAGGTGATGGCGGCCAAGGCCTCTCATCTGTTGCTGTATGCGCTGATGCTGGTGTTGCCGCTGCTGGGCTGGGCGATGATCAGCGCGGCAGGGGATCCGGTGATGCTCGGCACATCCCTGCAATTGCCGTCGATCGTGCCGGCGGATGCGCAGGTGTTTGCGTTGCTGCGCAAGGCTCACGGGTATCTGGCGTATTTGTTGTTCCTGACCGTGCTGCTGCACCTGGCGGCGGCGTTGTTCCATGGCTGGGTGCGTCGTGACGAGGTGCTCGACAGCATGTTGCGGGGACGCAATCGCAACTGACCGTGGACGTTAATCCGACGTGGCGAGCGCGCAGGTCTGCTCGCCACGCTGTTGCGGTGCCAGCGTTCGCCACCAGTACAGCAACGCGACGATGTTGATTCCGGCACCCAGCCAGCAGACACCCGGCCATCCTGCCCAGGCGTACATGACCGTCGAGGCGATCGCACCCAGCGCGCTGCCGATTGAATAAAACAGCATGTAGCCGGCAGTCAGTCGGCTTTGCGCCTGCGGGCGAACGCTGTAGATCATGCTCTGACTGGTGACGTGCACGGCCTGCAAGCCCAGATCCAGGGTGATGACGCCAAGCAGCAACGCCCACAACGAAGACTGGGTCAGTGCGATCGGCAGCCACGAAACGAGCATCAGCATCAGCAGCAGCGACAGACCGCTGACCCATTGCCCCAATCCTCGATCCGCGAGGTGTCCGGCTCTGGCAGCGGCCAGTGCGCCTGCCGCGCCGGCGAGTCCGAACAATCCGATCTCACTGTGGGAAAGCGACAGCGGCGGACAACAGCGTTTGCATGACGATCAGCCGTCGGCGGTTGAGCAGGTCGCCAAGGGGCACCAGCAATAACAGACCGATGCCGTAGCCGACCTGGGTCAAGGTCATGACGATGCCGATACTGCCCGGCGACATCTCGAAGGCTTCGGCCATCGCATCCAGCAGCGGCTGGGCGTAATACACGTTGCCCACCGCGAGGCCGCAGGCGATGGCGGAAAGCAGCACGACACCTTTATCGAGCGTTGCATTTTTCATGTCCCGGTTCCTTTCAGGTTTCAAGTTGAAACTTGAATGACGGTAGATAATCCGGTTTTGATTTGCAACCTGATTGAATAAACGTCGGCGCAAAAAAAAGATCGCAGACAGGCTGCGATCTTTCGTGAAGCGCATATCAGGGGCGATCAGCGCAGGGTGTCGACCATGTCCGCGATGGTGGTCAGCACGTCCTTGCCCAGTTGCTTCGAGCGTTTGCCCGACCAGCCGGTGAGCGGGTTCGGCGCGTCGTCGTGATCCTTGAACGGCATTTCCAGGGTCAGTGACAGGCAGTCGAATTTCTGTCCGACGCTGTTGCAGGCCAGGGTCATGTTGGCCTGGCCCGGTTCGTCACGGGTGTAGCCGTATTGGGTCTGGAAGTCCTTGGTGGTGTGCTTCAGATGGCTGCGGAAGTGCTCTTCGAGTTTTTCGATCCGCGGGGTGTAACCGGGGTTGCCTTCGCAGCCAGCGGTGAATACGTGGGGGATTTCTTCGTCGCCGTGTACGTCGAGGAACAGATCGACGCCGTACTTTTCCATTTGCTGTTGTACGAAAAGAACTTCCGGACTGACTTCCTGACTGGCGTTCTGCCAGGCGCGGTTCAGGTCCTGGCCCATGGCATTGGTGCGCAGGTGACCGTGGAAGGCGCCGTCCGGGTTCATGTTCGGCACCAGGTACAGATCGGCGCCGGCCAGCAGTTTGTTCAGCACTGGATCGTCATGATGTTCCAGGCGTTCGATCACGCCTTCCATGAACCATTCGGCCATGTGTTCGCCCGGATGCTGCTGGGCGATGATCCAGATCTTGCGTCGACCTTCGGCGCCGGTGCCTTTGCGCAGGAGCTGGATGTCGCGGCCTTCGACGCTTTTGCCGGTGGCCAGCAGTTCGGTTCCGGCCTTGGTCAGCGCTTGCTCGATCAGCCAGTCATGACGGCCGCGGCTGTAAGGTTCGAAGTAGGCGAACCAGGCGTGGGTCTGCTCGGCCTCGAGGCAGAAGCGCAGGCTGTCGCCTTCGAATTGGGTCGGAATGCGGAACCAGTTGACGTGGTCGTAGGAAGCGACCGCCTGATAGCCGGTCCAGGCTTTGTTATAGGAGGACTGGCTGGCATTGACCAGGCGAAACCAGTGTTCCTGATGGACGTGCAGACCGCTGGCCTTGAAGTGGAACCACTGGAAATGGGCGCTGCGGGTATCTGGCCGAATTGCCAGCACCGGGTTGAGTGGATTGCTGATGTCGATGACTTGGATGTTGCCGCTGTCGAAGTTGGCGCTGATGTCGAACGAAGATTTGGCCACGGTCATAATCGGTTCCTGAATATGATTTTTATGGCGGCTACTTTACACGCAAGACAGGGGTGAAACCGAGGGAAATTGCGGGTTGTGGCGGGGGGCGTCTTCCGTGACGCGGATGCAGCTTAGTAGCTGTGCGATTGATTCTCAAGTGCTAATTGGCATTACTTCGCCCCAATGTGGCCGGGGTTCGCTTGCCAAGCAATATTCTTTTGATATTATCCGCGCCATCGAATTTGCAGCACCCAAAGACTTCATTAGCCTGAAGCTACAAGCCAGAAAACTGGCAAAAAAAAGACCCGGCAAAAAGCCGGGTCAAAAACCGTGATTAGCCTGATGAGGAGATAGTCCAGAAGACCGACCTAAGGTCTCTGGTCCATCGACTGATCTCGCGATCAGTTGCTTGCAATAGTAATCATTATCATTTGCAAGTCAAATGTTTTTATCTGCGCGATTGGAAAATTCTATCCCGTCCGTACGCCTGTCTTCAGCGAACTGCGCCATCGAGCGAGTGATCAACCATCGCCCGCGCCATGTCCACCATGTGCACGACCGAAAATGCCAGATCTCGATTGACGCCCTGCAAGCTGTCCGCCGCCTTGAATGCCGTGGCTGCTGCACATCGCAGCAGGTCTGAGGCGTGGACCAGGGATTCTTCGCCACTCAGGTTGCTGTTCACGCCGAAGAAGCGTTCCTCTACATCCGGTTCTGACACAGCTGGTTTCAAGTAATAGTCCAACGCCCGTTGTGCAGCGGCGCACCCTTGCGGGGACGTGAAGGTGGTGTCCATTTGCAGGTCGGGCATGTCTTTGCTGGTGATATTCATGGTGAAAGGTCACTCCTTGGTCGATTCAAATCCGTGACCCAAGAATAGTACTATCAGTATTTGTGACCAGAATTTAAATACTACAATATGTGTTTTGCCGGCCGCAGGCGTCCACGTATGGTGCCGCACATGGATAAATGGATTGAGTTGGTCAAGGCCAAAATGAGTGAACTCAACGTCACTCAAGTCGAACTCGGCGAGCGCGTCGGCATGTCTCAGGGCGGTATCGGCCATTGGCTGAACAAGCGCCGCGAGCCCGGCATCACGCAGATGAACCGCGTGCTCAAAGCGCTGGGCATGGAGTATCTCGAAGTCGCGGTGGTGATTCGCGAGCCGCAGGTCGATGCGGATGACGAAATGCCCCTGGCGCAGAAGTACAACCCTTACTTTCGCTATCCGGTCAGCGAGTGGAATGCGCCGATCGAGGCCCGCGAAAGCCAGCCAGCGTATTCGAGTGCCAAGGACAAGCGACGTTTCGAACTGACGGATTACCACGCCCGTGGCCCGGCGTTCTGGCTCACGGTGAGGGGCAACGCGATGACCGCGCCCACCGGGCAGAGCATCGGCGAGGGGATGATGATCCTGGTGGATCCGGCACTGGAGGCCGAGCCCGGCAAACTGGTGATTGCCCAGTGGTCGGACAGCGACGAGGCGATTTTCCGCAAGCTGATCGAAGAGGGCGGCCAGCGTTACCTGGTGCCGCTCAATCCGACCTGGCCGAAAGCCTTGTTCACCGACGAGTGCCGAATCATCGGTGTTGTGGTTCAGGCAACCGCCAAATACTAGTCAGATCGATCCTCGCCAGTCGTAGGATCGATCCTCCTTTCAAACCTCTTCCAGCTCGACCAGAGCGCTGCCTTCACTGACCATTTCGCCTTCCTGGCAATACAGCGCCTTGATCACGCCAGCATGGGGCGCGCGGATGCTGTGCTCCATCTTCATCGCCTCGAGCACCACCAATTGCGCACCGGCCTCAACCGATTGCCCGGCCTCCACCAGCACCCGCACGATGCTGCCGTTCATCGGCGCTGTCAGACCGCCCTGATGGCTGTGACTGGCTTCGACTGCGCTGATCGGGTCGTACGTTTCAACGCGTCGCAGTTCGCCGTCCCATTGAAGATACACAACCTCTCCACGACGAATCGCCCGCCGCTGTCGACGCAGCCCGTCGTGCTCGACCACCAGTTGCTCGCCGATCAGTTTTGCATTGCCGCCAGCACCGAGGGTCAAGGCCTGATCCTGCCCCTCGCAACTCAAATGCAGAGTGACTTCACTTGGCAGACCCGCGCGCAAACCGCTGTGAAGCGCCCAAGGCGAAGCCGGATCATCCGCCCGAGCCATCCCCGGCAGACTCTGCGCAACAGCCTGCGCCGCCGCCTGCCAGAACTCATCGCTCAGCGCAGCGGGCGCTGGCAACAGTTGCTCCTGATAGCGCGGAATGAACCCGGTATCCAGCTCGGCCGCCGCAAACGCCGGATGACCGATGATCCGCCGCAGGAAGTTGATGTTGGTCTTCAGCCCGCCAATCGCAAATTCATCGAGCATGCTCAACAGCCGCAAACGCGCCTGTTCACGATCCTCGCCCCACGCAATCAGCTTGCCGAGCATCGGATCGTAGAACGGCGAAATCTCGTCGCCTTCCTCAACGCCGCTGTCCACTCGGCGCCCCGGGCCTGCGGCGGATTCGCGGTACAGATCCAGGCGCCCGGTCGCCGGCAGGAAATCATTCGACGGATCTTCCGCATACAACCGAACCTCAATCGCATGCCCGTTGAGCGGCACCTGATCCTGGGTGATCGGCAGCGCTTCGCCGCGAGCGACGCGAATCTGCCAGGCCACCAGATCGAGCCCGGTGATGGCTTCGGTGACCGGGTGTTCGACCTGCAGCCGCGTGTTCATTTCCATGAAGAAGAACTCGCCGCGAGCATCCAGCAGAAACTCCACCGTGCCGGCACCGACGTAACCGATGGCCTGCGCCGAACGCACAGCCGCTTCGCCCATCGCGCGACGCAGCTCCGGGCTCAGACCCGGTGCCGGCGCCTCTTCGACGACCTTCTGGTGCCGACGCTGGATCGAGCAGTCGCGCTCGTTCAGGTACAGGCAATTGCCATGCTGATCGGCAAACACCTGGATTTCCACATGGCGCGGCTTGAGCAGGTATTTCTCCACCAGCATCCGCGAGTCGCCGAACGACGACTGCGCTTCACGCTGGGCCGAGGCCAACGCTTCAGCCAACTGGCTGACGTCTTCAACGACCTTCATGCCCTTGCCACCACCGCCAGCGGTGGCCTTGAGCAGCACCGGATAGCCGATACGCTCGCAAGCATCGCGGAAGGTGTCCAGATCCTGAGCTTCGCCGTGATAACCCGGCACCAGCGGCACGCCAGCGGTTTCCATCAGCGCTTTGGCGGCGGACTTGCTGCCCATCGCGTCGATGGCCGAGGCGGGTGGGCCGAGAAAAATCAGGCCGGCCGCTTCGATCGCGCGGGCAAAACCGGCATTTTCCGACAGAAAGCCATACCCCGGATGAATCGCCTGAGCGCCGCTGGTCTTGGCCGCTGCGATCAGTTTGTCGATTTGCAGGTAACTGTCGGCCGCTTTGCTGCCGCCCAGATCCACGCGGATATCCGCTTCACGGCTGTGCCGCGCTTCGCGGTCGGTGGCGCTGTGCACGGCGACGGTGGTGAGGCCCAGGGCCTTGGCGGTGCGCATGACCCGGCACGCGATTTCGCCACGGTTGGCCACCAGCAGGGTGGTGAGAACAGGTGCGCTCATCAACGCGGCTCCTTGGTGGTGGTTGCGGCTAGCCAGTTCGGCGGACGCTTCTGCAGAAAGGCCCGTAAGCCTTCCTGGCCTTCCGGGCTGACGCGGATACGGGCGATGGCGTTTTCGGTGTAGCGACGCAGGGCCGGGGTCAGCGCGCCGTTGCCGACTTCACGCAACAGGTCCTTGCTGGCGCGCATGGCGGCGGGGCTGTTGAGCAACAGATTGTCGATCCATTGTTCGACTTTCTGCTCAAGTTCGGTCGCCGGGTAGCTTTCCGCCAACAAGCCGATTTCCCGCGCCCGTTGCCCGCCAAAACGCTCGGCCGTCAGCGCATAACGCCGCGCCGCGCGCTCGCCGATGGCTTGCACGACGAACGGGCTGATCACCGCCGGCGCCAAGCCAATGCGCACCTCCGACAGGCAGAACTGCGCGTCATCGGCGCCAATCGCCATGTCGCAGCAACTGATCAGGCCCAGCGCGCCGCCGAACGCCGCGCCTTGCACCACGGCCACGGTCGGGATTTTCAGTTTGGCGAGGTTGTACATCAGCTCCGCCAGTTCCCGGGCGTCGTCGAGGTTGGTGTGGTAATCGAGTTCGGCCGATTGCTGCATCCAGGCCAGATCCGCGCCGGCGCTGAAATGCTTGCCACGTCCGCGTACCAGCAGAAAGCGCAGGCTGGCGTCGCTGGCGACCTTGTCCAGCGCCAGGATCAGTTCGCGGATCATCTCGGCGTTGAACGCGTTGTTCTTTTCTTCGCGGCTCAGCCACAGGGTCGCGAAACCCCGTGGATCGCTCTGCAATTCGAGGGTGTTGAAGTCGCTCATGAGGTTCTCCCGATCACATCCGGAACACGCCGAAGCGGCTCGGTTCGATAGGCGCGTTCAACGACGCGGACAAGGCCAGGGCCAGCACATCGCGGGTTTGCGCCGGGTCGATGACGCCGTCGTCCCACAGCCGTGCGCTGGAGTAGTAGGGGTGACCCTGCTCTTCGTACTGGTCGAGAATCGGTTGCTTGATCTCGCTTTCCTGCTCGGCGCTGAACGCTTGGCCGCTGCGTTCGGCCTGCTCGCGCTTGACCTGAACCAGCACGCCGGCCGCCTGTTCGGCGCCCATCACGCCGATCCGCGCGTTTGGCCACATCCACAGGAAGCGCGGATCGTAGGCCCGCCCGCACATGCCGTAGTTACCGGCGCCGAAGCTGCCGCCGATGATCACGGTGAATTTCGGCACCTTGGCGCACGCCACCGCGGTCACCAGTTTTGCGCCGTGCTTGGCGATGCCGCCAGCCTCGTACTTCTGGCCGACCATGAAGCCGGTGATGTTCTGCAGGAACAGCAGCGGGATGCCGCGCTGGCAGGCCAGTTCGATGAAGTGCGCGCCTTTTTGCGCGGCTTCGGCGAACAGGATGCCGTTGTTGGCAAGGATCGCGATCGGGTAGCCGTGCAAGTGAGCGAAACCGCACACCAGCGTCGTCCCGAACAGCGCTTTGAATTCATCGAACACCGAACCGTCGACCAGCCGCGCAATCACTTCACGCACGTCGAACGGCTGTTTGGCGTCGGCCGAAACCACGCCGTACAACTCGTCGCTGGCGTACAGCGGCGCAATCGGCGTGCGCTGCTGTACTTCGCCGAGCTTGCGCCAGTTGAGATTCGCGACGCTGCGGCGGGCGAGGGCGAGAGCGTGTTCATCGCTTTCGGCGTAATGGTCGGCGACCCCGGACGTCTTGCAGTGCACATCGGCCCCGCCGAGGTCTTCGGCGCTGACCACTTCGCCGGTTGCGGCTTTCACCAGCGGCGGGCCGGCGAGGAAGATGGTCGCCTGATTGCGCACCATGATCGCTTCGTCAGCCATCGCCGGCACGTAAGCGCCGCCGGCGGTGCAGGAACCCATGACCACCGCAATCTGCGCAATGCCCATGGCGCTCATGTTGGCCTGGTTGAAGAAAATCCGCCCGAAGTGCTCGCGGTCCGGGAACACTTCGTCCTGACGCGGCAGGTTGGCGCCACCCGAGTCCACCAGATAAATGCACGGCAGTCGGTTTTGCTGGGCGATGGTCTGGGCGCGCAGGTGTTTCTTTACGGTCAGCGGGTAATACGAGCCACCTTTCACCGTCGCGTCGTTGGCGACGATCATGCATTCGACGTCTTCCACACGACCGATCCCGGCAATCACGCCGGCGGCCGGCACGTCTTCGCCATACACGGCGTGGGCGGCCAACTGGCTGATTTCCAGAAACGGCGAGCCCGGATCGAGCAGGCGGTTGATCCGCTCACGCGGTAGCAGTTTGCCGCGCGAGGTGTGCCGTTCCTGAGCTTTCGCGCCGCCGCCCTGGGCCACTTGGGCGAGCAGGGTGTGCAGGGCGTCGACCTGTTTGCGCATCGCCGCGCTGTTGGCGGCGAACTCCGCTGAACGGGGGTTGAGCTGGGTATGCAGGATAGCCATGGACAGCTCCGTTTAGCGGGTTTCGTTGAACAGTTCGCGACCGATCAGCATGCGACGGATCTCACTGGTGCCGGCGCCGATTTCGTACAGCTTGGCGTCACGCAGCAGACGGCCGGCGGGGAATTCGTTGATGTAACCGTTGCCGCCGAGAATCTGGATCGCGTCGAGGGCCATTTGCGTGGCGCGCTCGGCGGTGTAGAGGATCACGCCAGCGGCGTCCTTGCGCGTGGTTTCGTTGCGCTCGCAGGCCTGGGCCACGGCGTAGAGGTAGGCGCGGCTGGCGTTGAGCTGGGTGTACATGTCGGCGACTTTGCCCTGAATCAGCTGGAATTCGCCGATGCTCTGGCCGAACTGCTTGCGGTCGTGGATGTACGGCACAATCAGGTCCATGCACGACTGCATGATCCCGGTCGGGCCGCCGGACAGCACGACGCGTTCGTAATCGAGGCCGCTCATCAGCACTTTCACGCCGCCATTGAGCACGCCGAGGATGTTCTCCTCCGGGACTTCGACGTCATCGAAGAACAGCTCGCAAGTGTTGGAGCCGCGCATGCCGAGCTTGTCGAACTTGTTGCTGCGGCTGAAGCCTTTCCAGTCACGTTCGACGATGAAGGCGGTGATGCCGTGCGGGCCTTTTTCCAGGTCGGTCTTGGCGTAGATCACATAGGTGTTGGCGTCGGGGCCGTTGGTGATCCAGGTCTTGCTGCCGTTGAGCACGAAACGGTCGCCGCGTTTATCGGCGCGCAGCTTCATCGAGACCACGTCGGAACCGGCGTTCGGTTCGCTCATCGCCAGAGCGCCGACGTGTTCGCCGCTGATCAGTTTCGGCAGGTATTTGGCTTTCTGTTCGTGGTTGCCGTTGCGGTTGATCTGGTTGACACAGAGGTTGGAGTGGGCGCCGTAGGACAACGCCACGGAAGCCGAGCCACGGCTGATTTCTTCCATCGCCACGACGTGCGCCAGGTAACCCAGGCCAGCGCCGCCGTACTCTTCCGGCACGGTGATGCCGAGCAGGCCCATGTCGCCGAACTTGCGCCACAGATCGGCCGGGAACAGGTTGTCGCTGTCGATCTGCGCGGCACGCGGGGCGATCTCTTTGGCGACAAAGGACTGAACCTGATCGCGCAGCATGTCGATGGTTTCACCGAGGGCAAAGTTCAGGGATGGGTAGCTCATGGGTCACCTTTTGACTTTTTTGTAGGGTGGGGAGGGCGGCGGTTCGGCTCTCACCTTTACGTTAACGTAAGCCTGTGACGAATGGCTGTCAATCACCCTTTACGTTAACGTCAACTTGAGCGAGAGTAGAGCCAGTTCTGAGTGGTCGGAGCTGACATGGCTCCGGTCCAACACCCACTAATAAAGACAATAGGGGTCGTCATGGATCAACCCAGTGCAAACCCGCAACGCAGTTATACCCGCGGTTCCCAGGACAAAGCCTTGCTGGCGATGACCATCGGGCAGAAGTTCGACGAGACCGTCGCGCAGTACCCGCACGGCGAGGCGCTGGTGGTGCGCCATCAGCAGCTGCGTTACACCTGGCGGCAACTGGCCGAGGCGGTGGACGTGCATGCCAGAGCGCTGCTGGCGTTGGGTTTGCAGGCCGGCGACCGGCTCGGCATCTGGGCGCCGAACTGCGCGCAGTGGTGCATCACGCAGTTCGCCACCGCGAAGATCGGCGTGATCCTGGTCAACATCAACCCGGCCTACCGCAGCTCCGAACTCGAATACGTGCTCAAGCAATCCGGTTGCCAATGGCTGGTCTGCGCGGGTGCGTTCAAGAGCTCCGACTACCACGGCATGTTGCAAGGCTTGCTGCCGGAACTGGCCGAGCAATCCATCGGCGAACTGCGCAGCGAGCGCCTGCCGGAACTGCGCGGGTTGATCAGCCTCGATCCACGGCCGCCCTCGGGTTTTCTCCCGTGGTCGCAACTGGCCGATCTGGCCGCCAGTGTCTCGCCAGTACAATTGCGTGAACGCAGCGACAGCCTGCACTTCGATCAACCGGTCAACATCCAGTACACCTCCGGCACCACCGGTTTCCCCAAGGGCGCGACCCTCAGTCACTACAACATCCTCAACAACGGTTACATGGTCGGCGAAAGCCTCGGCCTGACGGCTGCTGATCGCCTGGTGATCCCGGTGCCGCTGTATCACTGCTTCGGCATGGTCATGGGTAACCTCGGCTGCATGACCCACGGCAGTACCATGATTTATCCCAGCGATGCCTTCGATCCGTTGCTGACCCTGAGCACCGTCGCCGAAGAGCAGGCCACCGCGCTGTACGGCGTGCCAACCATGTTCATCGCCATGCTCGATCAGCCACAACGTGCCGAATTCGATCTGTCGACCTTGCGCACCGGGATCATGGCCGGCGCCACTTGCCCGATCGAAGTGATGCGCCGGGTCATCAACGAAATGCACATGAGCGAAGTGCAGATCGCCTACGGCATGACCGAAACCAGCCCCGTGTCGCTGCAGACCGGACCATCCGACGAACTGGAACTGCGCGTCACCACCGTCGGCCGCACTCAGCCGCAACTCGAAAGCAAGATCATCGACGAGGCCGGCAATCCGGTGCCACGTGGCACCATCGGCGAGCTGTGCACCCGTGGCTACAGCGTGATGCTCGGCTACTGGAACAACCCGAATGCCACCGCCGAAGCCATCGACGCGGCGGGCTGGATGCACACCGGCGACCTGGCGAGCATGAATGACGAGGGTTATGTGTGCATCGCCGGCCGCAACAAGGACATGATCATCCGTGGCGGCGAGAACATTTACCCGCGTGAACTGGAAGAGTTCTTTTTCACCCACCCAGCGGTGGCTGACGTGCAGGTGATCGGCATTCCCTGCTCGCGTTACGGCGAGGAAATCGTCGCCTGGATCAAATTCCATCCCGGCCACAGCGCCACCGAACAAGCGCTGCAAGCGTGGTGCAAGGAGCGCATCGCCCACTTCAAGACGCCGCGGTACTTCAAGTTTGTGGAGGAATTTCCGATGACGGTAACGGGCAAGATCCAGAAATTCCGGATGCGCGAGATCAGTATCGAGGAGTTGCGCAGTAACGAGGGCTGACGATTAGGCCTGTGGGGGCTTGGCTCCCACAGTGTCCAGCAGGATTTCGCAAGGGCAGACAGCACAAAGGGGAGCCGAAGCTCCCCTTTAATTTTGTCGTCGCGTGCTCTTTTTATTATTGAGGGTCGGTCTGTTGTTGTTTTTGGCAACCGTGGCCCTTTACCGCTGTTTTTGGCGACCCCCATCCGGGGTCAAGAGCAAACGTATTTTTTTGAGCGCTGATCTGCTTTCTCGTCTAGCGATCCAACCGATTCGGGAGCTACCTGAGGGTAGTTTTATTGTTCTCTGCCCGGTTGCGGGTCATTCCGAGGAATACCCTGAAAAGCACACCTTCTCCAAAAAAATCTGTTAGCTGCGTCTCTGCCGTGTTGTTTTTGTTATGTCAGAGTCGGTACGTCTTATTTTTATTGGTTTGCTGCTTTTTATTCTTGTTATGCCATAGAGATAGCAGAAGCCGTGCCAACTTTTAAAAATCCTTGTAAATCAATGACTTGAGTTTTTTGAGGGATTTTTCCTTCAGCTCAAACCAGACAATTTGTTTCCGTGTTACTCGCTTGTGCCCACGTTTCGAACTCAGCGGTAACACCGTCCCCCTCACTGTGCGCTACGGGCCTTGGCCACGCGCGAACCGGTCGGGCGACCCAGCACGGCGCTGATCTGCTGGCCGGCGGCAATCAAGGCGTCGAGGTTGATACCGGTCTCGATGCCCAGGCCGTTGAGCAGGTACACCACGTCTTCGGTGGCGACGTTACCGCTGGCGCCCTTGGCGTACGGGCAGCCGCCAAGGCCGGCGATCGAGCTGTCGAACACTGCAATGCCTTCCAGCAGGCTGGCGTAGATGTTGGCCATGGCCTGGCCGTAGGTGTCGTGGAAGTGGCCGGCGAGTTTCTCTCGCGGCACTTGCTTCGACACTACTTCGAACAGCCGGCGAGTGGCGCCAGCGGTGCCGGTGCCAATGGTGTCGCCCAGCGACACTTCGTAGCAGCCCATCGCGTACAACTCACGGGCCACCATCGCCACTTGCTCCGGCGCGACCTCGCCTTCATAAGGACAGCCGAGCACGCAGGAGACGTAACCGCGCACGGTAACGCCGTGCTGTTTCGCCGATTCCATGATCGGTGCGAACCGCGCCAGGCTTTCGCTGATCGAGCAATTGATGTTGCGTTGCGAAAACGCTTCGGACGCGGCGGCAAACACCGCGACTTCCTTGACCCCGGCGGCCAGCGCATCTTCAAAACCGCGCAGGTTCGGCGCCAGCGCGCCGTAGGTCACGCCGGGTTTGCGCTGGATCTGCGCGAACACTTCGGCGGAACCGGCCATCTGCGGTACCCACTTGGGCGAAACGAAACTGCCGACTTCTATATAGCCGAGGCCGGCGGCGCTCAGCGCATCGACCAGTTGCACCTTGTCGGCGACGCTGATGGGCCGGGCTTCGTTCTGCAGGCCGTCACGCGGGCCGACTTCGATCAGGCGTACTTGGGAGGGGAGGGACATGGCGTTGACCTGTTGTAATTATCGGGAGGCTACTGCGCGACTTGCTGACTCTTGAGCGTCTGCTCCAGCGCCTGCACGCAGCGCTCTTCGGCAGTGTCGAGTTCCAGCTTCATCTGTTCGATGTCCAGCAGTTGCTGTTCAAGCTGTGCCCGACGTTCGCTGATTTTCGCCAGCATGCTGTTGAGTTGTTTGGTGTTACCGCTGGAGGGGTCGTAGAGCTCGATCAGCTCGCGGCACTCGGCCAGGGAAAAACCGATGCGCTTGCCCCGCAGGATCAGCTTCAGGCTGACCTTGTCGCGCGGCGAATAGATGCGTTCCTGGCCTCGGCGCTCGGGGCTGAGCAGGCCTTGTTCTTCATAGAAGCGGATCGCCCGGGTGGTGATGTCCAGCTCGCGGGCGAGATCGGAAATGCTGTAGGTCTGGCTGCTCATGAAAGCGCTCGCAATAAGGTCTTGGCGCTAAGCTAATGGCAGGTTGACGTTTACGTCAAGTCGCGGACACCTGCGCCTTATCGAGCTTCTTCTCGTGGGCTGTCACTTGTTGGCACAACTCGATCATCTGCTCGCGCATCCAGCGGTTGGCCGGGTCCTGATCGGTGCTTTCGTGCCAGTACAAATGGGTTTCCACCGGCGGCACATCGTTGACCGGCAGATTGAACGCATGCAGGTCATGGCGGCGGGCGAAACGCTCCGGCACGGTCATCACCATGTCGGTCTGCTGCAACACCTGGGAAGCCATCAGGTAATGCTGCGAACGCAGGGCAATCTTGCGCTGGATACCCATTTTGCCCAACGCCAGATCGACATGGCCCAGGCCACTGCGGCGGCTGGAAATATGAATGTGGGTCAGCGACAGGTAATCGTCGAGGGTGAATTTTTCCTTGGTCGCCAGCGGATGGCCCTTGCGCATCGCGCAGACGTAGCGGTCTTCCATCAGCTTGACGTGGCGCACCTGCGGATCGGTGTTGAGCGGTGCATCCACGGCAAAATCCAGGCGTCCGGCGGCCAGCTCCTTGGTGGTTTCCCGGCGCTTGGACAGGAAGCTTTCGATGATCACCGTCGGCGCCAGACGACGCAGGCGCTGGAACAGCGGTGGCAAAATCACCGCTTCGGTCAGGTCGGTCATGCTGATGCGGTAGGTCTTGACCGCTTGCGAGGGGTTGAAAATCCGGCTTTCCTGAACCGATACCCGCAGCAGCGACAGCGCATTGCGCACCGGGCCGATGATGTTCTGCGCCATGGGCGTGGGCACCATGCCCTGGGCGGTGCGTACGAAGAGCGGGTCGTTGAAGGTCTCGCGCAACCGCGCCAAGGCGTTGGACACCGCTGGCTGGGTAATGCCGACAATCTGCCCGGCGCGGGTCAGGTTGGCTTCGGTGTAGATCGCGTCGAAGACGATGAAAAGGTTGAGGTCGACCTTGCTCAGATTCATTACGCGGCTCTCTTGTTATAGGTGGAGGGTACAGGTCAGGGCGGCCTGGAAAATCAACCAATCATATATCGGTGATGAATGTTTATACACGCCGAGAATAGGCTAGGTAAATTATCAACGCTGTTCTAGCATCGATTGCATGACTTAAACAACCTCTGCCCAAGAAGGTAATTGCTCATGGATTTCGCTTATTCGCCCAAGGTGCAAGAACTGCGTGAGCGCGTGACCGCGTTCATGGACACTTACGTTTACCCGGCCGAAGCCGTGTTCGAGCGTCAGGTTGCCGAAGGCGATCGCTGGCAGCCGACGGCGATCATGGAAGAACTCAAGGCCAAGGCAAAAGCTGAAGGGCTGTGGAATTTGTTTCTGCCTGAGTCGGAACTCGGCGCCGGCCTGACCAACCTCGAATACGCACCATTGGCGGAAATCATGGGCCGTTCGCTGCTGGGCCCCGAGCCGTTCAACTGCTCGGCGCCGGACACCGGCAACATGGAAGTGCTGGTGCGTTACGCCAACGAAGAACAGAAACAGCGCTGGCTCGAGCCGCTGCTGCGCGGCGAGATCCGTTCGGCGTTCGCCATGACCGAGCCCGACGTCGCATCCTCCGACGCCACTAACATGGCCGCCCGTGCCGTGCGTGATGGCGATGAGTGGGTCATCAACGGCAAAAAGTGGTGGACCTCTGGCGCCTGCGATCCGCGCTGCAAGATCCTGATCTTCATGGGCCTGAGCAACCCCGATGCGCCACGCCACGCCCAGCACTCGATGATCCTGGTGCCGGTCGACACCCCCGGCGTAAAAATTATCCGTCCGCTGCCGGTGTTCGGTTACGACGACGCGCCTCACGGTCACGCCGAAGTGCTGTTTGACAACGTGCGAGTGCCGTACGAAAACGTCCTGCTCGGTGAAGGACGCGGCTTCGAAATCGCTCAGGGGCGCCTTGGCCCGGGCCGGATTCACCACTGCATGCGCTCGATCGGCATGGCCGAGCGTGCGCTGGAACTGATGTGCAAACGCTCGGTGAGCCGTACCGCGTTCGGTAAACCGCTGGCGCGTCTGGGCGGTAACGTCGACAAGATCGCCGACTCGCGCATGGAAATCGACATGGCACGCCTGCTGACCCTGAAAGCGGCGTACATGATGGACACCGTGGGTAACAAGGTCGCCAAGAGCGAGATCGCGCAGATCAAGGTCGTCGCGCCGAACGTCGCGTTGCGGGTGATTGACCGGGCGATCCAGATTCACGGCGGGGCTGGGGTGTCGAACGACTTCCCGCTGGCCTACATGTACGCCATGCAACGCACCCTGCGTCTGGCCGACGGCCCGGACGAAGTGCACCGCGCGGCGATCGGCAAGTTCGAAATCGGCAAGTACGTACCGAAGGAAATGCTGCGTAGCGAGCGCTGATCCAAAAGCGCGTTATCGGTGATCGTTCCCACGCAGAGCGTGGGAACGATCATCAACACCAGATTCAGTAAACCCACACCTCAACCCGCCGATTCTTGATCCGGCCTTCATCCCCGCTGTTGGTTGCCACCGGCATCAGCGCGCCAAACCCGCGCACCTCGCGGAGCACCACACCGTTTTTCACCAGCTCCCGGCGTACCGCCATCGCCCGCAGCTTCGACAGCAAATCCGCCCGTGCCGGGTCGTCCTTGGCGTCACCGAATCCCACCAGTGTGACCGCGCGGTCGGTCTTGTCGTGGTGCTTTATATAGTCGAACACCCGGGCCAGATCCTGGCGGGCCTTGTTGTCGAGGCTGGCGCTGCCTTCTTCGAAGCGGAAGTTCACGGTCAGACGCTGGGCGTGGCGGCTGAGGGATTGATAACCCTCGGGCATCAGCGCATTCGGCGTCACCGCAATGGCCTGCACGGTCTGGGCGATAAAACCGTTGGCCGCGACAATCGCCTGACCCCGGGGACTTTGCGCAAACTCCACCAAGGCCCTGGCCCACGGATTATTGCTGTCGGGCGGTAGATAGAAGAACAGCCGCCGCGACAGCGGATAGTCTTCGGTGGCGATCAGGCTGGCGAGCGGCAGCATCGCCTGGGATTGCCCGTCGACAATCGCCACGGCCTTGGCCTGGCGCACATAGGGCAGGCCGATGAAACCGATGGCTTGCGGATCGGCACTGACGGCATCGGACAACTGCTCGCTGGATTCAAACCGTTTCGCGGCATTGCTCAGGGATTTCCCACGACGGCTGAGGACAAGTTCCTTAAACGTGTCGTAGGTGCCGGACTGATCATCCCGCGCATATAAATGAATCGTCCCACCCTTGCCGCCGACGTTTTCCCACGTCTTCGCCTCGCCGCTGAAGATTCGCGCCAGTTGTTCGGTGTTCAATTGATTCAGCGGATTGTCGGGATGAAGGATGATCGCCAGACCATCAATGGCGATCACTTGCTCGGCGCCTGGGCTTTTCAGATCGCCCAGTGATTGCAGACTCAGCAGTTCACTGTCCTTGATCGGACGCGACGAGGCGACCAGATCGGCGCTGGCGGTCTTGAGTGCGGTGAAACCGGTGCTCGAACCGTGGGCGGCGATCTCCACGACGACCCTTTGGCCTTGGGCCGTCTGGCCGACGACCCGTTGTTCGTTGGCGGTGTCCGGGGTTTCGCTGTGGACTTTCAACAGCCCCTGATCGTGCAACAGGCCTTCAACCAATGCCGGGCCGAGCGCTGCGCCAATGGTGTTGGAACCCTGGATGCGCAATACCGGGCCGTTCTCGGGAATGGGCAACGCCGCGGCCGCAACCTGCAGCCAGGCGCTCAGGAGAAAGACGAACAGAACACGCAGGGTCATGCCGGCACCGCTTGCAGCCAAGGGGATTGCCGGGGAGATTAAGTCAAAGACGTTTCTGAAAAATGACAGCGCTCAAGCTGTGGGAGCGAACTCCCACAGCGATTTGAGGGGATTGCGGTATCAGCTCAATTCCAGCCAGATCGGCGCATGGTCCGAAGGCTTTTCCATCCCGCGCAGCTCATAGTCGACACCGGCGGCTTTCACCCGTGGCAGCAAGCCATGCGACGCCAGAATCACATCAATGCGCAGACCGCGTTTCGGCTCGTCCTCAAACCCGCGGCTGCGGTAGTCGAACCAGCTGAACATGTCGGTCACGTCCGGGTTCAGGTGACGGAAACTGTCGGTCAGGCCCCAGTTTTTCAGGCGGGCCATCCACTCGCGCTCTTCCGGCAGGAAGCTGCATTTACCGGTTTTCAGCCAGCGCTTCATGTTGTCCGGGCCGATGCCGATGTCGCTGTCTTCCGGCGAGATGTTGACGTCACCCATCACCACCAGCGGTTGCTCGTTGTGGAACTGGCTTTCCAGCAACGCCTGCAAATCGCTGTAGAAACGCTGCTTGGCCGGGAATTTGGTCGGATGGTCGCGGCTTTCGCCCTGTGGGAAATAGCCGTTCATGATCGTCACCGGTACGCCATTGGCGTCGGCGAACGTGCCCCAGATAAAGCGCCGCTGCGCGTCTTCTTCATCGGTGGCGAAGCCTTTGTGCACGGCAATCGGTTCCTGGCGCGAGAGCAGGGCAACGCCGTAATGGCCTTTCTGGCCGTGGAAATACACGTGATACCCCAGGGCCCGCACTTCTTCCAGCGGGAACTGGTCGTCGTGGACCTTGGTTTCCTGCAGGCCGATGACGTCCGGCTGATGCTTTTCGATCAGCGCCGCCAGCTGATGCGGACGGGCCCGCAGTCCGTTGATGTTGAAGGAAACGATCTTCATGGTCGGCAGTCCTGGCAAAAGGGCGATGCTAGCTGACATGTAGGATCTGGGCCAGCGTGGCGGTAGTCCATATGCGCTGCTAATGTCTTTCGGGTGTGGGAACGATCCCTTCTGCCCAAGGCTCGTATAACAAGAACGGGGCCTCTTGAGTCCCGTCCAGGGAGAATCACCGTCATGCCTGAAACCCAAACCGCCATTGCCGACATTCATATGCTCGACCGCGGCTATTCCCGTGAAGCGCGATCCCTGCTGTATCAGGCTTACCGTCACGAGCCGACCTTCGCCTACCTGTTCGAAGCCGAGCGTCCTGGCTACGAACAACGGGTGCGGGCCACGGTGCGGGAGTTGGTCAAACAGCATTTCCTGCAGGATCTGCCGGCCATCGGCCTGTTGGTCAACGATCGCCTGATCGGCATCGCCCTGATCGCGCCGCCGCAGCGGCGTCTGGGCGTTACCGAGAGTTGGGCCTGGCGTTTGCGCATGGTGCTGAGCACCGGTTTCCGCTGCACCCGGCGTTATCTGGAATACCACGCCGCCGTTGAAGCCTGCGTGCCGACCGACTCGGTGCACATGCTGCCGCTGCTCGGCGTGCATCCACAATTTCAGGGCAAGCATTTCGGCGAGCAACTGCTGCAAGCGGTACACAACTGGTGCGCGGTGGACGAAAGCTCCCAAGGCGTCATCCTCGACACCGGCAACCCGCGTTACCTTGAGTTCTACAAGCGTCAGGGTTACGAGGAAATCGGTGAAGTCGCCGTGGGCCCGGTGCGCGAGCACGTGTTTTTCCATGCCAACCCGCAGGTGTTACAAACAGCAACGGGATGACCGTCGAACTTTTGGGGGAATTTCCTGTTCTATCACGCTCCCAAGCCCGTGATAGCATCCGCGCCTATGAAGTTTCCAGGAAGATTTACCAGTGGCGTGCTCATGCTGTTAAGCAGCTGCGCGGCGCTGGCGCAAAGTGAATTGGATGTGCGGATCAAACCGTCCAACGATGAACTCAAAGCCAATATAGAAGGCTATATCGGCAGCCTCGGCGATCGTGACGAAGAAGCCTTGCAGCGCTTCAGTCGTGGCGCCGAAGAGCAGGCGCGCAAGGCCGCTCAGGCCTTGGGTTATTACCAGCCGCAGATCGAAAGTGACGTCAAGGGCGGTGAAAAACCGCGTCTGGTGCTGAACATCGATCCCGGCGAGCCTATCCGCCTGCGCAACGTGACCGTGCGCGTCGACGGCCCGGCGGCCTCCCTCAAGTCCTTTCGAGTCCCGAAAAGTGACGTGCTCAAACCCGGCGCGGTGCTCAACCATGGGCGTTACGAAGACGCCAAACGCTTGATTCAGAACCAGGCCTCGCGCTATGGCTTCTTCAGTGGCCGTTTCACCAGCCAGAAATTGCTGGTCGATCCCCGCGCCGGGGTTGCCGACGTCGAATTGATCTACGAAAGCGGCCCGCGTTATGCGCTGGGCAAAGTCAGTTTTGAAGGCGACACCCCGTTCGACGAAGACTTGCTGCAGCGCATGGTGCCGTTCAAGGCTGGTGCGCCGTATGACTCCGAGCTGATCGCCGAACTCAACCGCGACCTGCAATCAAGCGGTTACTTCGAAGGTGTGCGGGTCGACGCTGCGCCGACCGCCGCGATAAATGACGTGATCCCGGTGGACGTCAAACTCGACACCCGCAAGCCGCGCACCATGGGCCTGGGTCTCGGTTATTCCACCGACGTCGGCCCACGAATCAAGGCCAACTGGACCCGCCACTGGGTCAACCCGCAGGGCGACAGCTACGGCTGGGAGGCGGAGTTGTCGGCGCCACGGCAGAACGTCGGCCTGTTCTACGACATCCCGCTGGACCCGCCGCTGACCGACAAACTGCGCTGGGCCGGCGGTTATCAATACGAGGACATCGACGGCTCCGACACCTTGAGCAAGCTGCTGACCTTCGGCCCTGAATGGCACAGCAAATTGCCCAGCGGCTGGCAGCGGGTGATCTCACTGAAATGGCAGCGCGAGGAATACCAGCTCGGCGACGACTCCGGTCTGAGCACCTTGCTGATGCCCGGCGTCAGCTATTCCTACCTCAAGAGCGACAACCGCATCGATCCGCGCAATGGCTATCGCCTGACCTTCGAAAGCAAAGTGGCGAAAGAAGGCCTCGGCTCGGACAACAACCTGCTTTATGGCACGGCGCTGATCAAGGGCTTGACCACCGTGTTCGACAAGCACCGCCTGCTCGGCCGGGTGCAGGTTGGCGGCAGCGCCACCAACGGTTACAAATCGGTGCCGCCGTCGCTGCGCTTCTTCGCCGGTGGCGATCAGAGCGTGCGCGGCTACGACTATCAGAGCCTGTCCCCGGAGAACTCCGAAGGCGACCGCATCGGCGGGCGTTACATGGTGGCCGGCAGCGTCGAATATCAATATTCGATTGCCGAAAAGTGGCGTGTCGCGACCTTCGTCGATCAGGGCAACTCCTTCAACAAACTCGAACTGCCTAACCTCAAGACCGGGGTCGGTATCGGTGTGCGCTGGGTCTCGCCGGTGGGGCCGATCCGCCTCGACCTGGCCCACGCGCTGGACGACGATGGCGGCATCCGGCTGCACTTTTCCATGGGGCCTGAGCTGTGAAGCGTGGTTTGAAAATATCGGCACTGGCGCTGTTGTCGCTGGTGCTGCTGATCGTATTGAGCATCACCGCTGTGCTTGGAACGCAGGCTGGCAGCCGTTGGGTGCTGGGGCGGGTGCCGGGCTTGAGCGTCGACAATTTCCAGGGCCGCCTCGGCGGGCAGTGGAGTGCCGATCACCTGCTGTGGCAGCAGGACAGCAGCCGCGTCGAGC
Source organism: Pseudomonas sp. PHC1 (assembly GCF_046487845.1). Lineage (NCBI taxonomy): Bacteria > Pseudomonadati > Pseudomonadota > Gammaproteobacteria > Pseudomonadales > Pseudomonadaceae > Pseudomonas > Pseudomonas sp. PHC1. The sequence goes on along the minus strand of NZ_JBJXHJ010000006.1, from coordinate 107,754 downwards.
TGGACAAACCGATCTTCGAATGGTCGCCGCTGTGTCTGACGCGCATGACCCTGTGCATCCAACAGCTCAAGGCCGATACCGTCAGCCTGCAATTCCCGCCGAGCGAGGACACCACGGAAAGCGGCCCAATCAAGCTTCCAGATCTGCAATTGCCCGTGGCCATCGAGCTGGGCGACGTGCAGGTCGGCAGCCTGTTGTTCAACGGCAGCGAAGCATTGAAAGGCCTGCAACTGGCGGCGCATTGGACCGCCAAGGGCCTGCAGATCGACAGCGTGAAGCTGCAACGCGATGAGTTGAGTCTGAATCTGTCCGGCCTGTTGCAACCGACCGGCAACTGGCCGCTGAACATCGCCGGTGATCTGACCTTGCCGTCGCCGGCTCCCGAGCCCTGGACGCTGGCGCTGAAGGTCGAAGGCGATCTGCTGAAAACCCTGAACCTGCACGCCGACAGCCGTGGCTACCTCGACGGCCAGTTGAGCGGCGAACTGCAACCGTTAGCGGAAAACCTGCCGGCCAAGGTGCGGATCACCTCGGAGGCGTTCAAGCCGAGCGCCGATCTGCCGGACACCCTGCAATTCAATCAACTGGTATTGACCGGCGAAGGCGACCTGAAAAACGGTTACCAACTCATCGGCAATGCCACGTTGCCTGCCGATAAAGCCCCGGTGGCGCTGTTGCTTAAAGGCAAGGTTGACGCCAAGGGTGCGCAGATTGCCGGCCTCGACCTGACGGCCAATGACAAGCAAAGCCTGAAGCTCACCGGCAACGTCGACTGGAGCAAAGGCCTCAGCGCCCAAGCCAATATCAACTGGCTGGACTTTCCCTGGCATCGGCTCTATCCGGAGATCGACGAGCCGCAGGTCACATTGCGCACCTTCACGGGCGAAGTCTCCTACACCGACGGTCAGTACATCGGTAACTTTGCCGCCGCCGCAGACGGGCCGGCGGGGGCGTTCAGCCTGAACAGTCCGTTCAGCGGCAACCTCAAGCAGATCTTCCTGCCCCAATTGAAACTTGAAGCCGGGCAGGGCAAGGCCGAAGGCCATGTGAACGTGCAATTCGCCGATGGCATTGCCTGGGACACCGCGCTGGAACTGTCGGCGCTTAACCCGGCGTACTGGGTTGCGGAGTTGCCGGGCACGCTGGCCGGTCCGTTGAAGAGCCAAGGCGAAATGAAGAACGAGCGCCTGAGCCTGAATGCCGACCTCGATCTGAAGGGCAAGCTGCGCGGCCAACCGGCGATCCTGCAAGCCAAGGCTGACGGCGCCGGCGAGCAGTGGAATCTCAATGCCCTGCAAATCCGCCTCGGCGACAACAGCATCAACGGCAAGGGCAGCCTGCAACAGAAGCTCACCGGCCAGATCGACATCAAACTGCCGCGTCTCGCCCAGCTCTGGCCGCAGCTGCGTGGACAGATCAACGGTCGGGTCGATGTCGCCGGCACGCTCAAGGCGCCGCAGGGCAAGCTCGGCCTGCAAGGTTCGCAACTGGCGTTCCAGGACAATCGCCTGCAAAGCCTCAACCTCAATGCCACCCTCGACAGCGCGCAACGGGCGAAGATCGACCTCAAGGGCAGCGGCATCCAGGCCGGCGACACGTCGCTGGGCACCCTGACCGCCAGCGCTCAGGGCGATATCAAAAACCAGAAACTCAACCTCGATCTGCTCGGGCCGAAGCTGAAACTGGCGTTGGGTCTGGACGGCACTCTGGACAAAGGCAACTGGCGCGGGCGTCTGGCCAGTGGTGACATTCAGGCCGGCGGCCAGGACTGGAAGCTGCAGAACCCGGCCAGGCTCGAGCGTCTGGCTGACGGCAAGATCACCTTCGGCGCCCATTGCTGGCTGTCCGGCAATGCCAGTCTGTGCGGTGAAGATCAGCGCCTGATGCCGGAGCCGAAGCTGCGTTATCACCTCAAGCAATTCCCGATCGAAAGCCTGGCGCAGTGGCTGCCCAAGGATTTCGCCTGGCAGGGCAAGCTCAACGCCGACCTGCAACTGGACCTGCCGGCCAGCGGCCCGAACGGCCGGATCAGCGTGGATGCCAGCGGCGGCACCTTGCGCATGAAGGAAAAGGATCAGTGGCTCGACTTCCCGTATCAGACCCTCAAGCTCAACAGCAAACTCACGCCCAAGCGCATCGACACCGACCTCAACTTCGTCGGCGGCAAGCTCGGTGAGTTGATGGTGCAGGCGCAGATCAATCCGCTGCCGAAGAACAAGCCACTCAGCGGCTCGTTCCGCCTCAGCGGGCTTGACCTGTCGGTGGCGCGGCCGTTTGTGCCGATGGTCGAGAAACTCACCGGGCGTCTGAATGGCAACGGCACGATTTCCGGCGGGCTGCTCGCGCCGCTGGTCAATGGCACGGTGCAGCTTAGCGACGGCGAAGTGTCTGGGCCGGAGTTGCCGATGGAGTTGCAGAACCTGCAACTCACCGCTGTGATTGCCGGTGAGTCGGTGCGCCTCGATGGCGGCTGGAAAAGCGGCAAGAGCGGGCAGGGCAGTCTGAACGGCAACGTTGCCTGGGGTCAGGCGCTGGTGGTGGATCTGGCGCTCAAGGGTACGCAACTGCCGGTGACGGTCGAGCCCTACGCCAAACTGGAAGTGGCACCGGATCTGAAGATTTCCATGGCCGGCGATGAGCTGGCGATAGCCGGCAAGGTGTTGGTACCGAAAGGCGAAATCACCGTGCGCGAACTGCCGCCATCGACGGTGAAAGTCTCCGATGACACGATCATCGTCGGCGCGCAGACCGAAGAGGGCAAACCGCCGCTGGCGATGAAAATGGACATCGACGTGGTGGTCGGCCAGGACAAGCTGAGCTTCGCCGGATTCGGCCTGACCGCCAACCTGCAAGGTCAGGTGCACATCGGCGACAACATGGATACCCGTGGCGAGCTGTGGCTCAACGACGGACGCTACCGCGCCTACGGCCAGCGCCTCACGGTGCGTCGCGCGCGTCTGCTGTTTGCCGGGCCGATCGATCAGCCGTATCTCGACATCGAAGCGATTCGCCAGACCGACGACGTGATCGCCGGTATTCGCCTGAGCGGCAGCGCCGAGCAGCCGACCACGCAGATTTTCTCGGAACCGGCCATGAGCCAGGAGCAGGCGCTGTCCTATCTGGTGCTGGGGCGTCCGCTGAGCACCACCGGCGAGGACAACAACATGCTCGCGCAGGCGGCGCTCGGTTTGGGCCTGATGGGCAGTTCCGGGGTCACCAGCAGTCTGGCCAGTGACCTGGGCATTCAGGACTTTCAGCTCGACACCCAGGGCAGCGGCAACACCACCAGCGTGGTGGCCAGCGGCAACATCTCCGAAAAACTCAGCCTGCGTTACGGCGTGGGTGTGTTCGAACCGGCCAACACCATCGCTCTGCGCTACAAACTGAGCAAAAAGGTCTACCTCGAAGCCGCCAGCGGCGTGGCCAGTTCGCTGGACATCTTCTACAAGCGGGATTTCTAGCCCGCGTCTTCCCTCCCTGATCCTGATCATTCCCACGCTCCGCGTGGGCATGCAGCCCGGGACGCTCCGCGTCCCATTCAACAGCGGACGCAGAGCGTCCATTCAGGCATTCCCGCGCAGACGGTTCAATGCCTCGACGTGAGAACGATCTTGCGTGGTCAGGTGATCGGCTAATTACAAAGCAACCTAACTATTACGTTGACATTCGCTGCCTAGGCAGTAACATCTCGACATACATTCACTGCCTAGGCAGTTATTAGGTGAGCAAATGAAACATTTCACCCCTGACGAATTCAAGCATTGCCATCTCGGCCTGTTGCTCGGCCGCGCCGCCTTACTCAAGGACAAGATCATCGACACCCACATGGAACCCCACGGCATCACCGCCGCGCAGTTCAAGGTGTTGATCATCATGGCCCAGTTCGGCGTCGACACCCCGGCCGAGCTGTGCCGGCACCTGTCGCTGGACAGCGGTTCGATGACTCGCATGCTCGACCGTCTGGAGCAGAAAGGTTTTCTGGTTCGCCAACGCAGCGAAGGCGATCGCCGTCAGGTGCAACTCAAACTCACCGAGCAGGGCCAGCAACTGGCCGATCGCCTGCCGCACATCGGTGCCGACGCCATGAATGAACTGGCCGGCGCCGTAACCCCGGACGAGTTGAAAACCCTGGAATACATCCTCAAGAAAATTTTGCTGGCAGCCGGTGACCCGATCACCCTCCAGCGGTTAGGTGAACACAATGAGCGGTAAAACCTTGCGCAGCAGCCTGACACTGCTGCTGTCGGCGATGATCCTCGCCGGTTGCGCCAACTACAGTGGCCTCGATACCCAGGGCGCCAGCCTCGATGCGAAAACCCTCGAGACCGGGCAATCGCTCAACGGCGTCACCCTGTCCCAGGCCGCGTGGCCGAAGAGCGACTGGTGGACCAGCCTCGGCGATCCGCAGCTCGACGGCCTGATCCGCGAAGCCCTGAAAGACAGCCCGGACATGCAGATCGCCGACGCCCGCGCCCATCAGGCCAGCGCCGCCGCGTATGCCGCCGATGCCGAGCGTTATCCGACCCTCGACGCCAGCGCCGGCATCAGCCGTTCGCGCCTGGCCAAGGATCAGGACCCGCGAGGGCAGGGCGATGCCTACGCCACCGTGCGCAACATCAGCGCCGGTTTCAATTACAACTTCGACCTGTGGGGTGGTCAGCGTGACGCCTGGGAAGCCGCACTCGGTCAGGCTCGCGCCGCCGAAGTCGACCGTCAGGCCGCGCAACTGACCCTCGCCGCCGATGTGGCACGGGCCTACAGCGATCTGGGTCAGGCGCACATCATCTATGACCTGGCCAGCGAAGACCTCAAACGCACCCAGCAGATGCTCGACCTGAGCCAGCGTCGTTTGAGCTCGGGGATTGACAGCCAGTACCAGTTCCAGCAGACCCAAAGTCTGGAAGCCAGCTCCGAAGCCAGCCTGATCGACGCCGAAAAACGCCTGAACAGCGCAAAAATTGCTTTGGCCGTGTTGCTCGGCAAGGGCCCGGATCGCGGCAACGAAATCGCCCGACCGAAAGTCCTGCAAGCCAGCGCCGTGGCATTGCCCTCGGTGCTGCCGGCCGAACTGTTGGGCCGTCGCCCGGATCTGGTCGCCGCGCGCTGGCGTGTCGAGGCGGCGAGCAAGGACATCGATTCGGCCAAGACCCGCTTCTATCCCAACCTGAACCTGTCGGCCTCCGCCGGTGCCGAATCCCTGTTGGGAGACGCGATGTTCGGTTCCGCCAGTCGCTTCTTCAGCATTGCCCCGACGATTTCGGTGCCGATCTTCGATGGCGGACGCCTGCGCGCCAACCTCGATGCCCGCGACGCCGATTACGACCTCGCCGTGGCGCAGTACAACAAAAGCCTGGTGAAAGCCCTGGGCGATGTCAGCGACACGATCAACCAGTTGCGTGACATCGGCCGGCAGATCGGCGCCCAGCAGCACGCGACCGAGATTGCCCAGGACTCTTACAACACCGTCGTCCAGCGTTACGGTTCCGGCATCGGCAACTACCTGGACGTGCTCAGCATCGAGCAGCAATTGCTGCAGGCCCAGCGTCAGTTGGCCAACCTGAATGCCGAGCAGATCGACCTGTCGATTCAACTGATGCAAGCGCTGGGCGGCGGCTTCCAGGGGCAAACCCTGACCGCAGCCAACGCCACCCCAGCCACGCCGCACAACTAATTCAAGGTACTTGTCATGGCCACTGCCGAAAACACACAAGCTCAAGACAACGCCCAGGACACTGGCAATCCGCGCAAACGCAAGATGATGCTGCTGGTGCTGGCCGTTGTGGTTGCCCTCGCCGGTGCCGGTGTCTGGGCGTATCACGAATTCATAGGGCGCTGGAGCGAAAGCACCGACGACGCCTACGTCAACGGCAACGTGGTGGAAATCACCCCGCTGGTGACCGGCACCGTGGTCAGCATCGGCGCCGATGATGGCGATCTGGTGCATGAAGGCCAGGTGCTGATCAACTTCGACCCGAACGACGCCGAAGTCGGCCTGCAAAGTGCCAAGGCCAATCTGGCCCGCACCGTGCGTCAAGTTCGCGGTTTGTACAGCAACGTCGACGGCATGAAGGCCCAGGTCAATGCGCAACAGGCCGAAGTGCAGAAAGCCCAGGAAAACTTCAATCGACGGAAAAATCTCGCGGCCGGCGGGGCGATTTCCCAGGAAGAACTGTCCCACGCCCGCGATGACCTGACCTCGGCACAGAACGCCCTGGCCAGCGCCCGGCAGCAGCTGAAAACCACCAGCGCGCTGGTCGATGACACCGTGGTCTCCTCGCACCCGGACGTGATGGCCGCCGCCGCGCAACTGCGTCAGGCCTACCTGACCAACGCGCGCAGCACCTTGATTGCGCCGGTCACCGGTTACGTCGCCAAACGCACCGTGCAACTCGGCCAGCGTGTGCAGCCGGGCACCGCGCTGATGGCGGTGATTCCGCTGGATCAGCTGTGGATCGACGCCAACTTCAAGGAAACCCAGCTGCGTGACATGCGCATCGGCCAACCGGTGGAGATCGAGTCGGACATCTACGGCAGCGACGTCAAGTTCAACGGCACCGTCGACAGCCTCGGCGCGGGCACCGGCAGCGCGTTCGCCCTGTTGCCGGCGCAGAACGCCACCGGTAACTGGATCAAGATCGTGCAGCGTGTGCCGGTACGGATTCACGTCAATGCCGAAGAACTGGCCAAACACCCGCTGCGCGTCGGTCTGTCGACCAATGTCGAGGTCAACCTGCACGACCAGAGCGGCCCGGTACTGGCCCAGCAACCGCCGCAGAAGGCCTCGTTCAGCACCAACGTCTACGACCCCCAATTGGCCGAAGCCGACGCGATGATCACCCAGTTGATCCACGACAACAGCGCGGCGGTCAGCAAGACCGCGCAACGCTGATTCGCCAATCCCTTCGCCGCGCCCCTTAAGGGGTGCGGCGCTCGTCCCCGCTGTAAAAAAATCGGCTCCAAAGGATTCGCGATGAGCAATAACGCCTCTTTTTCGCCGCCCAGCCTGTTGCTCAGCACCATCGGCCTGTCGCTGGCGACCTTCATGCAGGTGCTCGACACCACGATCGCCAACGTGGCGTTGCCGACCATTTCCGGCAACCTCGGCGTGAGTTCGGAGCAGGGCACCTGGGTCATCACCTCGTTTGCCGTGAGCAATGCTATTGCGCTGCCGCTCACCGGCTGGCTGAGCCGTCGCTTCGGCGAGGTAAAGCTGTTTCTGTGGGCGACCATCCTGTTTGTCCTGGCTTCGTTTCTCTGCGGTATTTCCACGTCGATGCCGGAACTGATCGGTTTCCGCGTGCTGCAAGGTCTGGTGGCCGGGCCGTTGTACCCGATGACCCAGACGCTGCTGATCGCGGTGTATCCGCCGGCGAGGCGGGGCATGGCCCTGGCGTTGCTGGCGATGGTCACGGTGGTGGCGCCGATTGCCGGGCCGATCCTCGGCGGCTGGATCACTGACAGTTACAGCTGGCCGTGGATCTTCTTCATCAACGTGCCGATCGGGATTTTCGCGGTGATGGTGGTGCGCCAGCAACTGGCCAAGCGCCCGGTGGTCACCAGTCATCAGCCGATGGATTACGTCGGGCTGATCACGCTGATCATCGGCGTGGGCGCATTGCAGGTGATCCTCGACAAGGGCAATGACCTGGACTGGTTCGAGTCGAACTTCATCATCATCGGCGCGGCGATTTCGGTAATCGCGCTGGCAGTGTTCGTGATCTGGGAAATGACCGACCAACATCCGGTGGTCAACCTGCGGCTGTTTGCCTATCGCAACTTCCGCATCGGCACGCTGGTGCTGGTGTTGGGGTACGCCGGGTTCTTCGGCATCAACCTGATCCTGCCGCAATGGCTGCAGACCCAGATGGGTTACACCGCGACCTGGGCCGGGCTGGCGGTGGCGCCGATCGGCATTCTGCCGGTGTTGCTGTCGCCGTTTGTCGGCAAGTACGCGCACAAGTTCGACCTGCGCCTGCTGGCCGGGCTGGCGTTTCTGGCAATCGGCCTGAGCTGCTTCATGCGCGCCGAGTTCACCAACGAAGTGGACTTCCAGCACATCGCCCTGGTGCAGCTGTTCATGGGGATTGGGGTGGCGCTGTTCTTCATGCCGACCCTGAGCATTCTGATGTCGGACTTGCCGCCGAGCCAGATTGCCGATGGCGCCGGTCTGGCGACTTTCTTGCGGACATTGGGCGGCAGTTTTGCGGCGTCGTTGACTACGTGGATCTGGATTCGCCGGGCGGATCAGCATCATGCCTATATGAGCGAGAGCATCAGCACCTTCGAGCCAGCGACTCGCGAGACCTTGCATTCGCTGGGTGGCGCGAGCCAATCGGCCTATGCGCAGATGGATCAGATCCTCACCAGTCAGGCGTACATGCTCTCCACCGTGGATTACTTCACGCTGTTGGGCTGGGGGTTCATGGGGTTGATTCTGATTGTGTGGCTGGCGAAACCGCCGTTTGCTGCCAAGGCAGGCCCGGCCGCCAGCGGTCACTAACTTTGCCAGGTCGTTCCCACGCAGAGCGCGGGAACGATCACCTAAGTCAGGGAACGATCAGGCGGTGGCGGGGGCGGGCAGTGCCGGCGGCGGGGCAAAGTCAAACGGCGCCAACGCAAACCCGTTCTCATCCACCTGCAACGCCCAACCCTGACGATCCCAATCCCCCAGCACAATCCGCTTCGCTGCCTGATCGCCGATCTGCAACTTGTGGATGGCCGGGCGATGGGTGTGCCCGTGAACCAGGGTTTTCACCCGGTATTCCTGCATGATCCGCGGGATTTCCTCTGGCGTGACATCAACGATGTCATTGGCCTTCATCCGCGTCTGCGCCCGGCTTTCGCTGCGCAGCTTGCGCGCAAGCTTGTACCGGGTGCGCAAGGGCAGGTTGCGCAGGATGAACAGGCTGAGCGGGTTGCGCAGATAGCGGCGCAGCTTCATGTAGGATTCGTCGCGGGTGCACAGGCTGTCGCCGTGCATCAGCAATACCGGTTCGTTGTAAAACTGCACGACACTCGGGTCCTTCAACAGCGTGCAGCCGGCCTGCTTGCAGAAGGCCTTGCCGAGCATGAAGTCGCGATTGCCGTGCATCAGAAAAATGGCCGTGCCGCTGTCGCTGAGTTCGCGCAGGGCCTGGCAGATGGAACGCTGGAAGGGAGTCATGGCGTCGTCGCCAATCCACGCCTCGAAGAAGTCGCCCAGAATGTACAACGCACTCGCCGAGCGGGCGCGTCCGGCGAGCAAATCCAGAAACGCCCGGGTAATGTCCGGGCGCTCCTCTTCCAGATGCAAGTCTGAAATCAGCAATATCACGCTTCGATGATCTCGGCTTTCTCGATGATCACGTCGTCTGCGGGTACGTCCTGGTGGCCTGCCTTGGACGTGGTGGAAACGCCTTCGATCTTGTCGACAACGTCGGTGCCCGAAACCACTTTACCGAACACGGCATAACCCCAGCCCTGAGCGGTCTTGGCGGTGTGGTTCAGGAAGCTGTTGTCGGAGGCGTTGATGAAGAACTGCGCCGAAGCCGAATGCGGGTCCATGGTACGGGCCATGGCGATGGTGTACTTGTCGTTTTTCAGACCGTTGTCGGCTTCGTTCTGGATGCTTGGGCTCTTGTCTTTCTTTTCTTTCATGCCTGGCTCGAAACCGCCGCCCTGGATCATGAAGCCTTTGATGACGCGGTGGAACACGACGTTCTCGTAGTGACCTTTCTTGACGTATTCGATGAAGTTGGCAGTGGTGACAGGCGCCTTTTCAGCGTTCAGTTCGATGACGATGTCACCGAAGTTGGTGGTCAATTTAACTTGAGTCATGATCGATGCTCTTTATAAGGAATTCGTGGGTATTGGGACATTTCGGCCCCGTACCGGTTCAGCCCGTGAGGGCCAAGGTGCGCAGTTTAGCGTGACAGGCGCGAATTTCGAGGCTGTTTTTCAAAACCCGGCGATTAAATGCATTCCTTTTAAGCCCTGCTCTGTCAGGGGCTTGACAGCATCGGCTATGATAGCGGCTTTGTTTTGTCAGGCCCGTGTCCCGGCCGCGCACTGTACGTTCAAGGATCCTATGAGCAAGCCCACTGTCGACCCTACCTCGAATTCCAAGACCGGCCCTGTCACGCCGGTCAATTTCCTGCGCCCGATCATCCAGGCGGACCTGGACTCGGGTAAGCACACGCAGATCGTCACCCGTTTCCCGCCTGAGCCCAACGGCTACCTGCACATCGGCCACGCCAAGTCGATCTGTGTGAACTTCGGCCTGGCCCAGGAGTTCGGCGGCGTCACTCACCTGCGTTTCGACGACACCAACCCGGCCAAGGAAGACCAGGAATACATCGACGCGATCGAAAGCGACGTCAAATGGCTGGGCTTCGAATGGTCCGGCGAAGTGCGCTACGCCTCGCAGTACTTCGACCAGTTGCACGACTGGGCCGTCGAACTGATCAAGGCCGGCAAGGCCTACGTCGACGACCTGACGCCTGAACAAGCCAGGGAGTACCGTGGCAGCCTGACCGAGCCGGGCAAGAACAGCCCGTTCCGCGACCGTTCGGTGGAAGAGAACCTGGACTGGTTCGCCCGCATGCGCGCCGGTGAGTTCCCGGACGGCGCCCGCGTACTGCGCGCCAAGATCGACATGGCCTCGCCGAACATGAACCTGCGCGACCCGATCATGTACCGCATCCGCCACGCCCACCACCACCAGACCGGTGACAAGTGGTGCATCTACCCGAACTACGATTTCACCCACGGTCAGTCGGACGCCATCGAAGGCATCACCCACTCGATCTGCACCCTGGAGTTCGAAAGCCATCGTCCGCTGTACGAGTGGTTCCTCGACGCACTGCCGGTGCCGGCGCACCCGCGTCAGTACGAGTTCAGCCGTCTGAACCTCAACTACACCATCACCAGCAAGCGCAAGCTCAAGCAACTGGTTGACGAGAAACACGTCAACGGCTGGGACGATCCGCGCATGTCCACGCTGTCGGGCTTCCGCCGCCGTGGCTACACCCCGGCATCGATCCGCAACTTCTGCGAGATGATCGGCACCAACCGTTCCGACGGCGTGGTCGATTTCGGCATGCTCGAGTTCAGCATCCGTCAGGACCTCGACGCCAACGCTCCGCGCGCCATGTGCGTGCTGCGTCCGTTGAAAGTCGTGATCACTAACTACCCGCAAGACCAGGTCGACAACCTCGAACTGCCGCGTCATCCGCAGAAAGAAGAACTCGGCGTGCGCAAGCTGCCATTCGCCCGTGAAATCTATATCGACCGCGATGACTTCATGGAAGAGCCGCCAAAAGGCTACAAGCGCCTGGAGCCGAATGGCGAAGTGCGTCTGCGCGGCAGCTACGTGATCCGCGCCGACGAAGCGATCAAGGACGCCGACGGCAACATCGTCGAGCTGCGTTGCTCGTACGATCCGGACACCCTGGGCAAGAACCCTGAAGGCCGCAAGGTCAAGGGCGTGATCCACTGGGTGCCGGCCGCTGCCAGCGTCGAGTGCGAAGTGCGTCTGTACGATCGCCTGTTCCGTTCTCCGAACCCGGAGAAGGCCGAAGACAGCGCGAGTTTCCTGGACAACATCAACCCTGACTCACTGCAAGTGCTGACCGGTTGTCGTGCTGAACCCTCGCTGGGCAACGCACAGCCGGAAGACCGTTTCCAGTTCGAGCGCGAAGGCTACTTCGTCGCGGATATCAAGGACTCGAAACCAGGCCAGCCGGTATTCAACCGTACCGTGACCCTGCGCGATTCGTGGGGCCAGTGATCAAGTCTCAAGGAAACACCGTGCTTACGATCTACAACACGCTCACCAAGAGCAAAGAAGTCTTCAAGCCGCTGGATGGCAACAAGGTGCGCATGTACGTCTGCGGGATGACCGTGTACGACTACTGCCACCTGGGCCATGGCCGCAGCATGGTCGCGTTCGACCTGGTGACCCGCTGGTTGCGGTTCAGCGGTTATGACCTGACCTACGTGCGCAACATCACCGACATCGACGACAAGATCATCAACCGGGCCAACGAGAACGGCGAGTCGTTCGAAGCGTTGACCGAGCGCATGATCGCCGCGATGCACGAAGACGAAGCGCGCCTGAACATCCAGAAGCCGGACATGGAGCCGCGCGCCACGGATCACATCCCTGGCATGCACGCGATGATCCAGACCCTGATCGACAAGGGTTACGCCTACGCCCCGGGCAATGGCGACGTGTACTACCGCGTCGGCAAGTTCATGGGCTACGGCAAGCTGTCGCGCAAGAAGATCGAAGACCTGCGCATCGGTGCGCGGATCGAGGTCGACGAAGCCAAGGAAGATCCGCTGGACTTCGTGCTCTGGAAAGGCGTCAAGCCGGGCGAGCCGAGCTGGGAATCGCCGTGGGGCGCCGGGCGTCCGGGCTGGCACATCGAGTGCTCGGTGATGTCCACCTGCTGCCTGGGTGAGACGTTCGACATTCATGGCGGCGGCAGCGACCTCGAGTTCCCGCACCACGAAAACGAAATCGCCCAGAGCGAAGCGGCCACCGGCAAGACCTACGCCAACGCGTGGATGCATTGCGGCATGATCCGTATCAATGGCGAGAAGATGTCCAAGTCCTTGAACAACTTCTTCACCATTCGCGACGTGCTCGACAAGTACCACCCGGAAGTCGTGCGTTACCTGCTGGTGTCGAGCCACTACCGCAGCGCGATCAACTATTCGGAAGACAACCTCAAGGACGCCAAGGGCGCACTGGAGCGTTTCTACCACGCGTTGAAAGGCCTGCCGAACGTGGCACCGGCGGGCGGCGAAGCGTTCGTCGAGCGTTTCACCACGGTGATGAACGACGACTTCGGCACGCCGGAAGCCTGCGCGGTGCTGTTTGAGATGGTCCGTGAGATCAACCGTCTGCGCGAGAGCGATCTCGATGCCGCGGCCGGTCTGGCGGCGCGCCTGAAAGAACTGGCCAGCGTGCTCGGTGTGTTGCAGCTCGAAGCCGACGATTTCCTGCAGGCCGGCGCCGAAGGGCGTGTCGATGCCGCCGAAGTCGAGGCGCTGATTGCTGCACGTCTGGCGGCACGTGCCGGCAAGGACTGGGCCGAATCCGATCGCATCCGCGACCAGCTCACCGCCATGGGCGTGGTGCTGGAAGACGGCAAGGGCGGTACGACCTGGCGTCTGGCTGACTGATCGCTGCGCCTGTTGCAAACAAAACCCGCCCTGTGCGGGTTTTTGTTTTTCTGCTGGTTGGATCATTCCCACGCAGACGGTTCGACGCCTCGACGTGGGAACGATCTAATATGCAGGCCTCTTTTTTCGACCTGACCCGCTAGGGGGGCGCTCAGTTCTCAAGTTGCCGCAACCGCTTGTAGAGGGTATTGCGGCTTACCCCCAGCCGTCGCGCCAGGTGGGAAATATTGCCCCCGGCCAACTGCAACTCCCGGTTCAACGCCTCGGCATCGTTCAGGTCGATGCCCAACGGCTCGGCCACTTCCACCGGCTCCATCTCCAGATCGACGAAGAAATCGTCCGGCAAATGCTCGGGCCGAATCGGTTGTTCCTCGGCCATCGCCAGCGCTACCTGCATCACGCTGCTGACCTGACGCAGATTGCCCGGCCACGGATGCCGTTCGAACAGCTCCAGCACTTCACGACTCAATCCCGCCCACTGCGACGGCTCGCGATGTTGTTCCCACAGGCGTTTGAACAGCGCCTGCTTGTCGCTGCGCTCGCGAAGGGGGGGTAATTCGAGCGTCAGGCCACCGATGCGGTAGTACAAATCTTCGCGAAAGCGCCCCAGTTGCACCTGTTCCCGGAGCGAGCGGTTGGTGGCGGAGATGATCCGCAGGTCTACCGGGAACAGCTCGCTGCTGCCCACCGGTTGCACGCAGCGCTCCTGCAACACGCGCAACAGGCGTGCCTGGGTTGGCAGCGGCATGTCGCCGATCTCGTCGAGGAACAGGGTGCCTTTGTCGGCCTTGCGGATCAGACCGATGCTGCCTTTCTGGTTGGCGCCGGTGAACGCGCCTTTCTCATAGCCGAACAGCTCGGACTCCACCAGTTCGGCGGGGATCGCCGCGCAGTTGACGGCGATGAACGCCTGTTTGCTGCGGGAGCTGGCCTGGTGCAGGGCCTTGACGAAGACCTCCTTGCCAACCCCGGTTTCGCCGTGAATCAGCAACGGAATGTCCTTTTCCAGCAGGCGTTCGGCCTGGCGCACGGCTTTTTCCACACGGCTGTCGCCGAAGTGCAAAGTGCTCAGGCTGATGGCCGTGGGTGCGGCGACTTTCGGTTCGATGGTTCTGGTTTCGGCGGCTCTGGTTTCAGTGAAGACTCGCGCCTGAACCGGCGCCTGTTTAGGTCGCTTCAACAAACACTGGAACCGATTGCGCCCGGAAGTCTGCAAGGCAAACGGCAAACCGTCCGGCTGATTGATCAACTCCAGCAACGACACCTTGAACAGACTTTCAACACTGACCCGCGACAACCGCACACCCAGCAGATTGTCGGCCCGGCGGTTGGCCGACAGCACCTGACCGCTTTCATCAAAGATCAGCAGCCCGGCCCACTGGCTGTCGAGGTTGTTCAACCCGGTGTTGAAGGTCAGTTGAAAATGCTGGCCATGGAACAGGTTGAGGATCAGCCGGTTCTCCACGGTCTGGCTCATCATCTTGACCATACCGAGGGTGTGCGAGGGCGGCAGGTAGCTGTCACTGGACACATCGAGCACGGCGATGACCTTGCGCTCGGCATCGAAAATCGGCGCGGCGGAACCGGTCATGAAGCGGTTGGCCTTGAGAAAGTGCTCATCGTGTTCGATGTGCACCGCCTGCTCACAGGCCAGCGCAGTCCCGATGGCATTGGTGCCGCTGGCGCGTTCGATCCAACTGGCGCCGGCCTGAAAACCGCGCGCCAGGTTCGGCTCGATGAAGCGCTGGGTGCCCCAGGACGTCAGCACCTGGCCCTGATTGTCGGCCAGCATGATCAGGCAGTTGGAATTGCTCAGGATGTTTTCGTAATACGGCAGTACTTCCTGATGGGTGGTCTGCACCAGCGATTGATGGCGCTCGAGCAACTGCGCGATGCCGGCAGCGGGCAACTGATCGAAGGCCGGGGCGCTTTGATGATTGAGACCGAAGGCGCGGCAACGGGACCAGGAGTCCTGGACGATCGCATCGTGGGAAAGCGGCGGGGCAGGTGCGGCCATGATTGGCAGTCTCTGAAGGGTGCTTTGTTGTTTTTGTTATGGCTCGTTCGACGAGCAAAAAGCATCCATAGAGTGTTGTTCACTATTGTTCATTGTCAATCGCCCGACTGTTCAATTGTTCAGTCGCAACTGTTCATTTGTGTTCAGCTACGAACCACGGTTTGCCTGGCTCGCAGCGAATTTGGCAGTAAATCAACAGCTTGCCGTTTCTGGCACGAATGTCGCTCTACAGGACAGGTCGCTTGATTCCAATAATAAAAAGGCCGAGCCATGTCACTCACCCTGGAGCACGTCAGCCGCACCGTCGAAGGCCAGACCTGGATCGACGATGCGAGCCTGAAATTCGAACCTGGATCCTTCAACGTTTTGCTCGGGCGCACGCTGTCCGGCAAGACCAGTCTGATGCGCTTGATGGCCGGTCTGGACAAGCCCGACAGCGGTCGGATCCTGATGAACGGCGTCGACGTCACCCAGCGTCCGGTGCGTTTGCGCAACGTATCGATGGTTTATCAGCAGTTCATCAATTACCCGACCATGACGGTGTTCGAGAACATCGCCTCGCCGCTGCGCCAGGCCGGGATCTCCAATGAGCAGATCCAGAGCAAGGTGCAGGAAACCGCGAAGATGCTGCGCATCGAAAAATTCCTGAAGCGCTATCCGCTGGAACTCTCCGGCGGCCAGCAACAGCGCACCGCCATGGCCCGGGCGCTGGTCAAGGATGCCGAGCTGATCCTGTTCGACGAGCCGCTGGTCAACCTCGACTACAAACTGCGCGAAGAACTGCGCCAGGAAATGCGCGAGCTGTTCAAGGCGCGCCACACCATTGCCATCTACGCCACCACCGAACCCAACGAAGCGCTGGCGCTGGGCGGCACCACCACGATTCTTCATGAGGGCCGGGTGATCCAGAGTGGCCCTTCGACCGAGGTCTATCACCAGCCCAAAACCGTGCTGGCGGCTGAATTGTTCTCCGAGCCACCGATCAACCTGATGCCGGGGCGTATTGCGGGCAACGAAGTGAGCTTCGCCAACTTCGTGCACTTCCCGTTGAACGTCGACCTGCGGCCGGTGGGCGAGGGCGAGTTCCGCTTTGGCGTGCGCCCGAGCCACATCTCGCTGGTGCCGAGCAATGACGACGACCTGGAACTGGCGGTGACCGTCGAGGTGGCGGAGATCAGCGGTTCGGAAACCTTCCTGCACGTGCGCAACGAGCATTTCCTGCTGGTGCTGCATCTGCCGGGGGTTCACGAATACGACGTCGATGCGCCGATCCGCATTTATATCCCGACCCATAAACTGTTTGTGTTCGATGCGCAGGGCCGTCTGGTGCAGGCACCGGGCCGGCGCGTCGCGAGGGTTGCCTGATGGCCGAAATCCGTTTGCAGCACCTCGCCCACAGCTACAGCAAAACCCCGAGCGGGCCCGAGGATTATGCGATCCGCGAGATGGATCACATCTGGGAGCAGGGCGGTGCCTATGCCTTGCTCGGCCCTTCGGGCTGCGGCAAATCGACCTTGCTCAACATCATTTCCGGCCTGCTCAGCCCGTCCCAGGGGCATGTGCTGTTCGACGGCAAAGCGGTCAACGATCTGACCCCGGAGAAGCGCAACATCGCTCAGGTGTTCCAGTTCCCGGTGGTGTACGACACCATGACCGTGTTCGACAACCTCGCTTTTCCCCTGAGAAATCAGGGCCTGGCCGAGGCGAAAGTGCACAGCAAGGTGCAGGAAATCGCCGAAGTCCTCGACCTGCAAAACCTGCTGAGCAAGAAGGCGCGCAACCTCACCGCCGACGAAAAACAGAAAGTCTCCATGGGCCGGGGCCTGGTGCGCGATGACGTGTCGGCGATCCTGTTCGACGAACCGCTGACGGTGATCGACCCGCACCTGAAATGGAAACTGCGGCGCAAGCTCAAGCAGATCCACGAGCAGTTCAACATCACCATGGTCTACGTCACCCACGATCAACTGGAGGCTTCGACCTTCGCCGACAAGATCGCGGTGATGTACGGCGGGCAGATCGTCCAGTTCGGCACCCCACGGGAGTTGTTCGAGCGGCCGAGCCATACCTTTGTCGGCTACTTCATCGGCAGCCCGGGGATGAACCTGATCGAAGTGCAGCCGCAACCGGGCGGGGTCGGTTTCAATTCGACCCACCTGCCGCTGTCCGACGCCTTGCAGCGCCATATCGAACACGGTCAGTGGAAAAATCTGAAGGTCGGTATCCGTCCCGAGTTCATCCATGTGTGGGACGAGCCCTTTGATGACGCGATGCAGGCGCGGGTTGTACACGTCGAAGACCTCGGCACCTACAAGATCATGACCCTGGATCTCGATGGCGTACCGCTGAAAGTGCGTCTGGCCGAGGACAAACCGGTGCCCCAGGGCACGGCGTACATCAGTTTCCCGGCGCAGTGGCTGATGGTCTATGCCGACGAATTTCTGCTGGATGCCACCGACAGCGAGGTACAGCCATGAACAAAGTGCAGAACAACAAGGCCTGGTGGCTGGTGTTGCCGGTGTTTCTGCTGGTGGCGTTCAGTGCGGTCATCCCGATGATGACCGTGGTCAATTACTCGGTGCAGGACATCTTCGACCAGTCCAGCCGCTACTTCGTCGGCGCCGACTGGTACAAGCAGGTGCTGCTCGATCCGCGTCTGCATGACTCGTTGCTGCGCCAGTTCATCTACTCGGCGTGTGTGCTGCTGATCGAAATCCCGCTCGGCATCGCCATCGCGCTGACCATGCCGACCAAGGGTCGCTGGTCGTCGCTGGTGCTGATCGTGCTGGCGATCCCGCTGCTGATTCCATGGAACGTGGTCGGCACCATCTGGCAGATTTTCGGCCGCGCCGACATTGGCCTGCTCGGCTCAAGCCTCAACGCCATGGGCATCAGCTACAACTACGCGGCCAACACCATGGACGCCTGGGTCACCGTGCTGGTGATGGACGTCTGGCACTGGACTTCGCTGGTCGCGCTGTTGTGTTTCTCCGGGTTGCGGGCGATTCCCGACGTGTATTACCAGGCCGCACGGATCGACCGGGCATCGGCGTGGGCAGTTTTCCGGCACATTCAGTTACCGAAGTTGAAGAGCGTGCTGCTGATCGCGGTGATGCTGCGCTTCATGGACAGCTTCATGATCTACACCGAGCCGTTCGTGCTCACCGGCGGCGGGCCGGGTAACTCGACGACCTTCCTGAGTCAGACCCTGACCCAGATGGCCGTAGGCCAATTCGACCTGGGGCCGGCGGCGGCATTCTCGCTGGTGTACTTCCTGATCATCCTGCTGGTGTCCTGGCTGTTCTACACCGCCATGACCCACAACGATGCCAACCGCTGAGGCCCGGCCATGAGCAAAAGAAAGCTGATTCCACTGCTGCTCTACATCCTGTTCCTGCTGGTGCCGATCTACTGGCTGCTGAACATGTCGTTCAAGAGCAACACCGAAATCCTCGGTGGACTGACCCTTTTCCCACAGGATTTCACGCTGGCGAACTACAAGGTGATCTTCACTGATCCGAGCTGGTACACCGGCTATATCAACTCGCTGTACTACGTCAGTCTGAACACGATCATCTCTCTGACCGTGGCGCTGCCGGCGGCCTATGCGTTTTCGCGCTACCGTTTTCTCGGCGACAAGCACCTGTTCTTCTGGCTGCTGACCAACCGCATGGCGCCGCCGGCAGTATTCCTGCTGCCGTTCTTCCAGCTGTATTCATCGATCGGGCTGTTCGACACCCACATCGCCGTGGCGCTGGCGCACTGCCTGTTCAACGTGCCGCTGGCGGTTTGGATTCTTGAAGGGTTCATGTCCGGGGTGCCGAAGGAGATCGACGAAACTGCCTACATCGACGGCTACAGTTTTCCCAAGTTCTTCGTGAAGATCTTCATTCCGTTGATCGGCTCCGGCATCGGAGTGACGGCGTTTTTCTGCTTCATGTTTTCCTGGGTCGAGCTACTGCTGGCACGCACGCTGACCTCGGTGAACGCCAAACCGATCGCGGCGGTGATGACGCGCACGGTGTCGGCATCCGGGATTGACTGGGGCGTACTGGCGGCGGCGGGGGTGTTGACTATTCTCCCCGGCATGCTGGTGATCTGGTTCGTTCGCAACCACGTGGCCAAGGGCTTTGCCCTGGGCCGGGTCTGAGGAACTGATGATGGAATGGATGAGCTGGACCGTCCCGACGGCGGCGTTTTTCATCGTGATTGGTTTGATCCTGGTGGGCATGACCACCTGGGAATTGCGCTCGCCGAGCATCTTGCGGCGAGGGTTTCTGCCGATTGCCACCACCCGTGGCGATCGCTTGTTCATCGGTCTTCTCGGCAGCGCCTACCTGCATCTGCTGGTAATCGGCGTGACCGACTGGAGCATCTGGGTAGCGTCCGCGTTGTCCCTGGTGTGGCTGTTGGCTGTGATGCGTTGGGGCTAGTCGAATCGCTCGGCAATCGTGCTCCGAAAACCTAACAGGAGGTCTCTATGTTCGATAAGAAAAATAAGCTGCGACATAGCATTTCATTGGCAGCCATGCTGGCACTCAGCGGTTTGAGCGCGTCCGCCTGGGCCGACGCCTACGAAGATGCCGCGAAAAAGTGGATCGGCAGCGAATTCAAGCCGTCGACTCTGACGCCTGAGCAGCAGCTTGAGGAACTGAAATGGTTCATCAAGGCCGCCGAGCCGTTTCGCGGGATGGACATCAAGGTCGTCTCGGAAACCCTGACCACCCACGAATATGAGTCCAAGGTGCTGGCCAAGGCCTTCAGCGAAATCACCGGCATCAAGCTGACCCACGACCTGCTGCAGGAAGGCGACGTCGTGGAAAAAATGCAGACGGTGATGCAGTCGGACAAAAACATCTACGACGGCTGGGTCAACGACTCGGACCTGATCGGTACACACTTTCGCTACGGCAAGACCGAATCGATCACCGACCTGATGGCCAACGAAGGCAAGAACTTCACCTCGCCGACCCTCGACATCAAGGACTTCATCGGCATCTCCTTCACCACCGCGCCGGACGGCAAGATCTATCAATTGCCCGACCAGCAGTTTGCCAACCTGTACTGGTTCCGCGCCGACTGGTTCGAACGCGCCGATCTGAAAGCCAAGTTCAAGGAAAAGTACGGCTATGAACTGGGCGTGCCGGTGAACTGGTCGGCCTATGAAGACATTGCCAAATTCTTCAGTGAAGACGTCAAGGAAATCGACGGCAAGCGCATCTACGGGCACATGGACTACGGCAAGAAAGACCCGTCCCTGGGCTGGCGCTTCACCGATGCCTGGTTCTCCATGGCCGGTGGCGGCGACAAGGGCATTCCCAACGGTTTGCCGGTGGACGAGTGGGGGATTCGTGTCGAGGATTGCCACCCGGTCGGCTCCAGCGTGACCCGCGGCGGCGACACCAACGGTCCGGCGGCAGTGTTCGCCACCACCAAATACGTCGACTGGCTGAAGAAATACGCGCCACCGGAAGCGGCGGGCATGACCTTCTCCGAATCCGGCCCGGTGCCGTCCCAGGGCAACATCGCCCAGCAGATCTTCTGGTACACCGCGTTCACCGCCGACATGACCAAACCGGGCCTGCCGGTGGTCAACGCCGACGGCACGCCGAAATGGCGCATGGCGCCGTCGCCGCGTGGGCCGTATTGGGAAGAGGGGATGAAACTCGGTTATCAGGACGTGGGCTCGTGGACCTTCATGAAATCCACGCCTGAGAAACAGAAACTCGCAGCCTGGCTGTACGCGCAGTTCGTGACTTCGAAAACCGTGTCGCTGAAGAAAACCATCGTCGGCCTGACGCCGATTCGCGAGTCGGACATCAACTCGCAAGCGATGACCGATCTGGCGCCTAAACTCGGTGGTCTGGTCGAGTTCTACCGCAGCCCGGCCCGCGTGCAATGGACTCCGACCGGCACCAACGTGCCGGACTACCCACGCCTGGCGCAACTGTGGTGGAGCCACATCGCCGAAGCCGCCAGCGGCGAGAAGACCCCGCAACAGGCCCTCGACGGTCTGGCCAAGGATCAGGACGCGATCATGACCCGTCTGGAACGCTCCAAGGCCCAAGCGGTGTGCGCACCGAAAATGAACCCCGAGCGCGACGCGCAATACTGGTTCGACCAGCCGGGCGCACCAAAACCGAAACTGGCCAACGAGAAACCGAAAGGCGAAACCGTGAGCTACAACGAACTGCTCAAATCGTGGGAGGCGGCACGCAAGTAAGCGCTTTTGCGGGACGGAACGGCACCTTCGGGTGCCGTTTTTTTTAGTCCTCGATTTCACGTTTCACCGCTCGGCGCACCGCTTTGAGGAGGGCGTTTTCAAAGGCGTTGTGCCCGGCGTGCAACAGACGGCAGTGGATGTTCATGCGTTGCCTGAGCCAGCGCACGCTGGCCATGCCATGGGTGTCGTGGATGCCCTGGATCAGCAGGGTGTTGTCGTGGAGGGTCAGGCCTTCATCCTGGGGCGTGAAGAAATAGTGTTGCAGGTGGTAATGCAGTTCGAGGCGGATCGCGAGTACCGCTTCCTGATCGACGAAACGCTCCAGGGTGTCGGGGCAGATGGTCTGCCCTGTGCGACGTAAAACGGCATTCAGCCATTCGATGGCGGCGCGGTGTTGCTGCGATGGGCGGCCTTCGCCGAGGATCCGGTAGAGGTCCCTGGCGCGTTGGCCGGGCGATATTTGAGGCGACTGCGCCAACCCGTCATTGAGTGCCTGATCGTAGGCCCTGACATTGGCGGCGAAAGGTACGAACACCGAAACCAGTGTGGTTTTCAGCAGGTGCTGCGGGTAACGCTGCTGGTACTGAATCGCCAGCCAACTGCCCCATGACACCCCCAGCACACTGATCTTTTCGAAACCGAAATGCTGGCGCAGGGCGTCGATGTCTTCGACACACAGCCCGGTGGTGTTGTCCCGCAGTTCGCCATAGGGTGTCGAGCGCCCGCAACCCCGTTGGTCGAACAGGATGATGTCGAACCGCCCCGGGTCAAAGAATTGCAGGTGGTGACGGCTGATACGCCCGCCGGGGCCGCCATGGAGGAAAAACACCGGTTCGTGTCCCGGAACACCATGGCGTTCCCAATAAAGTTGATGGCCGTCGCCGGTCGGGTAATAACCTCGGCTGTGCAGGGAGAAGGTCATGACGCCTGAACCGTCAGACGATAGAACTGGAACAGCTCGATTTGACCCGGCCGCGCCGCGACGCTGGATTCAAGTTTCAGGTTGTGGATGGAGGCAAGCCAGGTCACCGGGATCAACACCGGGGTGTGACCGAAGACGAGGATCGTGCCGCCGGGCTTGACGCAACGGATCAGCGATTCGAAGGCGGCCTGGGCCTCACGGCGGGTCATGACTTCGGCGTTGAGGAACCGCAGGATCAAGACATCGCAGCGGATGCCGGCATCGAAGGCCTCACTCGCCTCCAGCACATCGAACTCGACGGATGTTCCGCTGTGCCATCGCCTGGCGTGTTCGATCATCGAGGCCGAACGGTCACTGCCCAGGCACAGACAGTCCGGCAAGGCGCGGGCCAGATGGGCGATGAACGCGCCGGTCGAACAGGCCGGGTCGTAAATCAGTGCGGCTTTTTCAGTGATGGCCTGGAGCAGCCCGGCGCAGTATTCGCGCAAGTGGAGTTCGTCCGTGTTCAGCTGTTTGGCCAGTGACTCGTTGCATTGCCAGAAGCCTTGCGGGCAGACCGCTTCCCGGCCTGTCTCATCGAGCAGTGGAAAGGGAAACAGGATCTCGCTGTCAGCCTGATGCAAGGCGTGCTCGAAGAACTGCGCTTTGTCCGCGGGGGAGGCCGCCCGATAGCCGATCGACAAGCCGTCATCACCCCACAATGAATGGCAATGCGGGCCAAACAACATGTCGGGCTTTAGCGCGCTGCTGGCCTGCCATCGGAAATGCCGGTCACGTTGCAGGCGCTTGCGGCCAACCCAGAGTTCATCGTTCACCCGCAGGAAAAAAACGTGATGCAGTCCGCTGCCACGCGGTTCGAGGAAGTGGCCAACAGCGCCATTCTCGTTGAGGTGATGGCGCATGGATCGGGCCAATGTCAGTTCCCGGTTGCGATCGAGTCGGTTCATGCGACTGGCCTCTCCAGGGTACGGCCCCGGGCTTGCGGGATGACGACGTTACCGCTGGAGACCACGAAGAAACGTTCCAGTCCGGGGATCACCACGTTGAGCAGGGTCGTGCCGAGCTCGGTTCGCTGCAGGACGGCTGCACCCAGCGTACGGCCATGAATGCGCAGATCTTGAGTCAGCAAGTGAAGTTGATTTGCCACCGACAGGTCGTGACTGGAATCCGGCAGTCTCACCTTGTGTTGAACGCAGCGATGCAACAGCGTCTGCGTATCGAACTGCGCACAGCGCAGCAGACGCGGGAAGGGTTGCAGGTTGCGCAGTGCATTGGTCAGCGTCTGGTGGTACTCGGGTTCGGCGGCACTGAGTTGCAATTGCACCAGTTCAGTGAGCGCCCGCCGCGCCGCGTGGCGCGGGTCGAGGGAGCTGCCGCTGCCGAACACCTGAGGATGAGGGCCTGGCTTGGTCGTGAACGCCAGAAAGGTTCGCGTCTTGAACTCGGTGCTGATATCCACCAGCACGATTTCGCCGTCGATTTCCTGTTCGGCATCGTTCCATAGGCGACCGAGTTCGTCGTTTTCAGAGAGACGCCTCACCCGTCGCAGTGGCGGATGGTTCTGGTAGTAAAAATGATCGAGCAGAAACAACGACACGGCGTCGCGTTCGATGCATTCGTTGGCGGCGTGCAGCATCGCTTCGTCGTACGTGGCGCCAATGGCGGTGCCGCTGTTGCTGGCGTAGCGCTGCACGGCGCGGTAGTCCGCCATGCCCGGTGACGAGGGCAAACGTGAGCCGTGCGGCGCAGTCAGCGCCAGCGGATAGGAAAACCGGTCATGCCACGGCGGACAGACATAGGTCCGGCAGGTGATGCGCACGTTTTGCTGGCAAGTGAGCCTGTGCAGTAGCGAGTCATCGGCAAACACCGGAGTGTCTTTGAAATAGTGTTCCGTTTCGTGGTGAACATCGGTGGTACAGAGCTCATCCGTCCAATAGTGCTCGAGCGCTTCATAGAGCGCGCCCAGGTGCGCCTGATCCGCATAGCCCTTGCCGGAGCCACGGGCATGACGGTTGCCGCAGCCATGAAGACTCGCCTGAACGGCAACCACTTTGCTGCCGAGGGTGCGGGTGTGGGTTGTGAGGCCCAGGCGAGAAAGTTCGGCATGAATACGTCGTTCTGCCTGATCGGCCGTGAGCTCACGCTCGGCCAACGTTGTCTTGTTCATGATTCCCTTCCTGGAAAGCCCGCAGGGGCACAAGGCCCCCGCGGGTTCTGTCACTCGGCGTTGAGTTCCGCCTGTTCTTCCTCGGTCAGTTGCAGTGCTTCGACCTGCTCTGCCGAGGGCACTTCCTGCTCTTCCAGTTCATCGATCTGGTTGGCGTTCCAGCTGCCGATGTAGCCCATGATGTTGCTCCTTGGTTGTTGTTTGGGAGTGCTGTTGCAAGCACGAGCCGAATCTAAAAGGGCCTTGAGGGTGGGGTCAAAAATGTCCAGACGTTTCCAGTCGCGGGTTTCAGCGATGTCGAAATACGTACTGATAAAACGTGAATTGACGTGCCGGAGTCATCGGGCGGGCTTGTTTCTGAGGGGGCTGTACTGCGTGGCAACGGGCGAGCCACGGGAAAAAAATCAGCGGTTTGAGGCGTTCTGTCTTCAGCCTCTGTCAGACGTTTCGGCGCAGGGGCGACGCAAATTCGTACTGAAGGGGTTGCGTGGATCTATGGAGCACTTGTGCGGCGATTTTTCCCATGAGGTTTGAGAAAACACCGCACAAAACGGCTTGAAGGTTTAATGCCGTTCCCGGCGCATCACGGGAAACACCAGACTGAATACCGTCATCGCCCCCGGACGGCTTTGAACCTGGGCAGAGCCCTGATGCAGCGTCATGATCGAATGCACGATAGCCAGTCCCAGACCGGTACTGCCCTGTGAGCGGGTGCGGCTGCTGTCGACCCGGTAAAAACGGTCGAACAGATACGGCAGGTGCTGGGCTTCGATGCCCGCACCGGGATTGCTCACCCGCAATGACACCTCGTTCGGCGCCTGTTCGATGAACAGCGAAACGGTCTTGCCGCACGGGCAGTGGCGCAGGGCATTGGACAGCAGATTCGATATCGCTCGCTGAATCATCAGCCGGTCCCCCGACACCTGAGCGCTGCCGATGACTTTCAGATCGATCTGTTTGTCCTGCGCCGTCAGAGAAAACAGTTCGACCACTCTTAACGCCTCTTCTTCCAGTGCAATCGGCTCGAACGAGGCGTGCGCCGCAGGCTGGCTGGCCTGGGCCAGGAACAACATGTCCGAGACCATCCGCGCGACCCGCTCCAGCTCTTCGGTGCAGGACACCAGAACGTTGGTGTATTCCTCGACCGAGCGCTCCCGCGACAGCGTCACCTGGGCCTTGCCCATCAGGTTGTTGATCGGCGTGCGCAGCTCGTGGGCCAGGTCATCGGAGAATTGCGACAGTTGCTGCACGCCGCTGTCCAGGCGATCAAGCATGACGTTGATGCCCTGCGCCAGTTCGCTGAGTTCCTGGGGCATGTTCAGCACCGACAACCGATGATCGAGATCCTGCGTCGTCACTCGCGCCGCCACTTTGCGAAACTCGCGCAGCGGGGCCAGCCCTCGCTGTACGGCGCCCCAAGCGGTCAGACCGATGAATACCAGCAGCAACGGCAAGGCCACCAGCGTCGAGCGTAAATAAGCGCTGAGCAGCGCCTGATCGTGGGCGTTATCCATCGACAGCAGCACCGGTACGTTGCTGCCGTCCTTGAGGCGAATCAGCCTGGAGACGGTGAGAAACTTCGCACCTTCGGCATCGACGCTGTCGGTGTGGGTCAACTGGTCGGTCGTCGCCCGTATCGCCTTCAATTCGACCCGTGGATCGGTCAGGCCCGAACCGGATTTAAGCAGTGGAGTGCGCAGGTTGTTCAGGTCGTAAAGGGTCAGCGTGAGGTTGTCATGCCCCATGACCTGATCGAGCAGAATGTGCGGCTTGGCGCTGATCTGCGCGGTGTCGAAGTACAGCGTCAGGCTGTGCTCGACCTGTTCCATCTTCTTTTCCAGACTGTCCCGGGACAACGCATTGAGTTCATGTGTGAGTGCGAAGTAGGCAAGAATCGCCAGGAACACCACCAGCAATGCACCCAGAATGCTGACCGTCAGCCCCAGCCGCAGCGACAGACTGGCCGGCTTCATTCCCGCGCCTCCAGCGCATAGCCGACACCGCGCAGGGTGTGGATCAGTTTGTTGTCGAACGGGTCGTCGATCTTCGCCCGCAAGCGGCGGATCGAGACTTCGACCACATTGGTGTCGCAGTCGAAATTCATGTCCCACACCAGCGAGATGATCTGGGTGCGGGTCAGCACTTCGCCGCAATGGCGCATCAGCAGGTGCAGCAGGGCAAACTCCTTGGTGGTGAGGTCGATGCGCTGTGTCCCTCGGAAGGCCCGATGACGGCCCGGATCGAGTTCCAGATCGGCGACCTTGAGCACCTGCGGCACCGGGATGTTCTCGCTGCGACGCATCAAGGTGCGCACCCGGGCCAACAATTCGGGGAATTCGAACGGCTTGACCAGATAATCGTCGGCGCCCAGATCCAGCCCCCGGATCTTGTCCGCCCGCCGCCCGCGCGCGGTGAGCATCATCACCCGGGTGGAGTGGGTCCGACGCAGTTGTTCCAGCACGCTCCAGCCGTCGAGTTCCGGCAGGTTCACATCGAGAATGATCAGGTCATAAACCTGTTGTTGCGCCAGGTGCAGGCCGTCAGCGCCATTGACGGCGTGATCAACGATATAACCACTTTCGGTCAGCCCCTGATGCAAGTATTCGGCAGCTTTAAGCTCGTCCTCGATGACAAGGATTCGCATGATGTTTCACCACTTTTAATGAATGGTTAATTAAGTAAGCGGGTCGCGGAAGTTGTAGTTGTGTAGGGACTTCCTGACAAACTTTGGAACTGAGTGGGGTGCACGGTAAAGGCTGTAGTGGCTACAGAGTCAACGGCTGAGCCCTTTAAAACGGCCATCTGCGACAGCCTGTCGCAGGGGGATGTTGAGTTTTCCATGACGTCCATTTCGGCAAGTGCTGTCCGGCGGATAACTAACGTGCATTTGTTTCTATCTATTGCAACCAAGCCATTCGAACTTCGAATCCTAGAGCAAAACAACTTCGGTATACCGTGGATAACGGATTTGTAATGTTCACGTCACCTTGTCGATAAGTTCAAAACCCTACCGTGGCGCCATCAACGATTCTTGATTGAAGGAAGCCTTTCATTGTCCGGTTTAATAGAACTGACGGCGCGATCACGCCTGAAAAAAACCGCCAGCGGCCTCTTGTTGCTGGCCTGTGCCAGCTTGGCCAACGCATCGACTTTGACCCTTGATCAGGCCCTGCAAGCCGCTTTCGCCGGCAACCCGGAGCTGGCCGCCGCGCAGTGGGAAATCGGCATTGCCGAGGGTGACCGCAAACAGGCTGGCCTGATCCCCAACCCCGAGCTGTCGTGGGAGGCTGAAGACACCCGGCGCGAATCGCGCACCACTACGGTGATGCTCAGCCAGCCGATCGAGCTGGGCGGCAAGCGTGGCGCGCGGATCGAGGTGGCGAGCCGTGCGCAGGATGCCGCCGGCATTGAACTGGAGCGCAAGCGCAACGCCCTGCGCGCCGACGTGCTTCAAGCGTTCAACGGTGCGCAGACCGCGCAGCAACGTTTGCAATTGGCCCGGCAGTCGCTGCAACTCGCCGAGCACGGTTTGCGTGTGGCGCAGGGGCGGATCGAGGCGGGCAAGTCGTCGCCGGTGGAAGGCACGCGGGCGCAAGTGCAGCTTTCGCAAGTGCGCCTGGAATTGAGCCGCGCCGAGCGCGATCAGGCCAATGCCTACCAGCAATTGGCCCAGGTCATGGGCACACCGTTGCCAACCTCGACCACGGTGCAGACCGCGGCTCAGGGCCTGCGCGGCGTGCCGCCCCTCACCGGTTTGCTTGAGCGCCTCAACGAGACGGCGGAGCTGCGCCTGGCCAGTTTGCAGATCAACCAGCGCGAAGCCTCGCTGGGGCTGGAAAAGTCCCAGCGGATTCCCGATCTCACCGTCAGCATCGGCAGCCAGTACAGCGAAACCGAGCGCGAGCGGGTCAACGTGGTCGGGCTGTCGATGCCGATTCCGCTGTTCAACCGCAATCAGGGCAACGTGCTGGCGGCGGCGCGGCGTACCGATCAGGCGCGGGACCTGCGCAATGCCACCGAACTGCGCTTGCGCACCGAAATCCAGACCACGCTGGCGCAATGGCAGACCGCCAACGGCGAAATCCAGGCGTTCGACCAGACCATCCTGCCCGCCGCGCAACGTGCGGTCGACAGTGCCACTCGTGGTTTCGAAATGGGCAAGTTCGGCTTCCTCGACGTGCTCGATGCCCAGCGCACATTGATCGCTGCTCGCAGCCAATACCTCCAGGCGGTGAGCGAGGCGACCGACGCCCGGGTCCGTATCGAACGCATCTTCGGCGACCTCAGCGCCCACCCTTGAATTTCAACGTTCTGATGACTGCGCGATGGTTTGGCGCAGAGGAGTTTCCATGGATAAAAAACTGATCGTGGTCGCTGCGGCGACCTTGGCGTTGGGCATTGGTATCGGCTCGATGTGGGGCGGTAACGGGTCTATCGACGCCCATGCCGATGAAGCGGCGGAACACGCCGATCACGCCGAAGAAGGCGCCGCTGCTGACGGCGAGCACGACGAAGAAGGGCACATCGAATTGACTGCCGAGCAGATCGCGGCGGCGGGGATTCAACTGGCCGCCGCCCAGGCGCAGAACTTCAGCCTCGGTCTGTCGTTCCCCGGCGAGGTGCGCTTCGACGAGGACCGGACCGCGCACGTGGTGCCGCGTGTGCCGGGCGTGGTCGAGTCGGTGTCGGTCAATCTCGGGCAGTCGGTGAAGAAGGGCCAGTTGCTGGCCGTGATCGCCAGTCAGCAGATCTCCGATCAGCGCAGCGAGCAGGCAGCCGCGCAACGTCGTCTGGCCCTGGCCCGTACGACGTTTGAGCGCGAGCAGAAACTGTGGCAGGACAAGATCTCCGCCGAGCAGGATTTCCTTCAGGCACGTCAGGCTCTGGAAGAAGCCGAAATCGCCGTGAGCAATGCCCGGCAAAAGATCAGCGTGCTCAGCGGCAGCGTGGTCGCCACCGGTGGCAATCGCTATGAACTGCGGGCGCCTTTTGACGGTGTGGTGGTGGAAAAACACCTGACGCCAGGGGAGGTGGTCGATGAAACCACGGCGGCGTTCACGCTCTCGGATCTGTCGCGGGTGTGGGTCACGTTCGGTGTTTCACCGAAGGACCTGAACAAGGTGCAAGTGGGCAAACCCGTCACCGTCAGCGCGGCAGAGTTGAACGCCGAAGTCAGCGGCACCGTGGCCTACGTCGGCAGCCTGCTCGGCGAACAGACCCGCACCGCGACCGTACGCGTCACCCTGGAAAACCCGCAGGGTTCCTGGCGGCCAGGCCTGTTCGTCACGGCGCGGGTCGCGACCGACAGCCGTCAGGCCCAAGTTGCGGTACCGGAAACCGCGATTCAGACCGTCGAGGACAAACCCACGGTGTTCATCCGCACCGACGACGGCTTCAAGGCGCAAGCGGTGGAGCTGGGCAGTCGCGCGGCCGGCCATGTGGAAATCACCCAAGGACTGGAGCCGGGCGTGCAAGTGGCCAGCGCCGGCAGCTTCGTCCTCAAATCGGAGCTGGGCAAAGCCTCGGCCGAGCACAGTCATTAATCGCGGAAGACGCCCATGTTCGAACGCCTGATCCAGTTTGCCATCGAGCAGCGCATCATCGTGCTGCTCGCCGTTCTGCTCATGGCCGGCCTCGGCATCGCCAGTTATCAGAAACTGCCGATCGACGCCGTGCCCGATATCACCAACGTCCAGGTGCAGATCAACACCGGCGCGGCCGGGTTCTCGCCGCTGGAAACCGAGCAGCGCATCACCTTTCCGATTGAAACCGCGATGGCCGGTTTGCCGGCGCTGGAGCAGACCCGCTCGCTGTCGCGCTCGGGGTTGTCCCAGGTCACGGTGATCTTCAAGGACGGCACCGACCTGTTCTTTGCCCGGCAACTGGTCAACGAGCGGTTGCAGTCGGCCAAGGCGCAATTGCCCGAAGGCGTGGAAGCGGTGATGGGGCCGATTTCCACCGGGCTCGGCGAGATCTTTTTGTGGACGGTCGAGACCACGGAAGGCGCTCTGAAGGACGACGGTACGCTCTACACGCCGACCGACTTGCGGGTGATTCAGGACTGGATCATCAAGCCGCAACTGCGCAACGTCCCCGGCGTGGCCGAGATCAACACCATCGGCGGTTTTGCCAAGGAATATCAGATCGCCCCCGATCCGAAAAAACTCGCGGCCTACAAGCTGACCCTCACCGATCTGGTGACGGCGCTGGAGCGCAACAACGCCAACGTCGGCGCCGGGTACATTGAGCGCAGCGGCGAGCAATGGCTGATCCGCGCGCCAGGGCAAGTGGCGAGCACCGAGGACATCGCCAACATCGTCATGGCCAATGTCGACGGCACGCCGATCCGCATCAAGAACGTCGCCACCGTGGACATCGGCCGCGAACTGCGCAGCGGCGCCGCCACGGAAAATGGCCGCGAGGTGGTGCTCGGCACGGTGTTCATGCTGATCGGCGAAAACAGTCGCACAGTTTCCCAGGCCGTCGCCACGAAGCTTGAACAGATCAACAAATCCTTGCCCGCGGGCGTGATCGCGGTGCCGGTGTACGACCGCACGCATCTGGTCGACAAAGCCATCGCCACGGTGAAGAAGAACCTCGTCGAAGGCGCGATTCTGGTGATCGCGATCCTGTTTCTGTTCCTCGGCAACATCCGCGCTGCGCTGATCACGGCGATGGTGATTCCGCTGTCGATGCTGTTCACCTTCACCGGCATGTTCAGCAACAAGGTCAGCGCCAACCTGATGAGCCTCGGCGCGCTGGACTTCGGGATCATTGTCGACGGCGCGGTGGTGATCGTCGAAAACACCCTGCGCCGGCTGGCCCATGCGCAGCAGCATCACGGGCGCCTGCTGACGCGATCCGAGCGTTTCCATGAAGTGTTTGCGGCGGCAAAAGAAGCGCGGCGACCGCTGATTTTCGGCCAGCTGATCATCATGGTCGTGTACCTGCCGATTTTCGCCCTGAGCGGTGTCGAAGGGAAAATGTTCCACCCGATGGCGTTCACCGTGGTCATCGCGTTGCTCGGCGCCATGTTGTTGTCCGTGACCTTTGTGCCGGCGGCGATTGCGCTGTTCGTGACCGGCAAGGTCAAGGAAGAAGAGGGCGTGGTGATGCGCGGCGCGCGTCGCGTTTATGCACCGGCGCTGCACTGGGTCATGTGCCATCGGACGATGGCGGTCGGCGCGGCGTTGGGGGTGATCGTGCTCAGTGGCGTGGTTACCGGTCGTATGGGCAGCGAGTTTGTGCCGAGCCTCAGCGAAGGTGATTTCGCCTTGCAGGCATTGCGCGTGCCGGGTACCAGCCTGACGCAATCGGTGGACATGCAGCAGCGGCTGGAAACGTTGATCCTGAATAAAGTGCCGGAGGTCGAGCGCGTCTTCGCCCGCACCGGTACTGCGGAAATCGCCTCCGACCCGATGCCGCCCAACATCTCCGACAGCTACGTGATGCTCAAACCGAAAGAGCAATGGCCGGACCCGGGCAAGTCCCGCGATACCCTGATGGCCGAGCTGCAACAAGCCGCGGCAACGCTGCCGGGCAGCAACCATGAACTGTCGCAGCCGATCCAGTTGCGCTTCAACGAACTGATTTCCGGCGTGCGCAGCGACGTGGCGGTCAAGGTGTTCGGCGATGACATGGACGTGCTCAACGCCACGGCAGCGAAGATTGCCGCCGCGATGCAGAAGGTTAACGGTGCGTCTGAGGTCAAGGTCGAGCAAACCACCGGTCTGCCGGTGCTGACCATCAACATCGACCGCGACAAAGCCGCGCGTTACGGGCTCAACGTTGGCGATGTGCAGGACACCATCGCCGTGGCCGTCGGTGGGCAAAAGGCCGGGACGCTGTATGAAGGTGACCGTCGATTCGACATGGTGGTGCGGTTGTCCGACGCCATGCGCAAGGACATTGAAGGGCTGTCGGCGCTGCTGATTCCAGTGCCGGCGGCTGCCGGTGACGCAGCCAGTCAGATCGGTTTCATTGCACTGAAGGACGTTGCCAGCCTCGATCTGGTGCTGGGGCCGAATCAGGTCAGCCGCGAAAACGGCAAACGGCTGGTGATCGTCAGCGCCAACGTGCGTGGGCGCGACATCGGTTCTTTTGTCGCCGAGGCGGGCGAAGCGATCGAGCGTGACGTGCAGGTGCCGGCGGGTTACTGGACCACCTGGGGCGGGCAGTTCGAGCAACTGCAATCGGCGGCCAAGCGCTTGCAGATCGTGGTGCCGGTGGCGTTGCTGCTGGTGTTCGGATTGCTGTTCATGATGTTCAACAACCTCAAGGACGGCTTGCTGGTGTTCACCGGGATTCCGTTTGCGCTGACCGGCGGGGTTATGGCGTTGTGGTTAAGGGACATCCCGTTGTCGATCTCGGCGGGTGTCGGGTTTATCGCGTTGTCCGGTGTGGCGGTGCTCAACGGGCTGGTGATGATCGCGTTCATTCGCAACCTGCGGGAGCAGGGGCGTTCGCTGTCCGAAGCGATTCACGAAGGTGCGCTGACGCGATTGCGCCCGGTGCTGATGACGGCGTTGGTGGCGTCCCTGGGCTTCATTCCAATGGCTCTGGCGACCGGCACCGGGGCCGAGGTGCAGCGACCGTTGGCGACGGTGGTGATTGGCGGGATCCTGTCCTCGACCATTCTCACGTTGCTGATCCTGCCGGCGCTGTATCAGCTGGCGCATCGCCGGGACGAGGAATTGCCCACTGCTGGCTAGGCACTTTTGGCCCTGACAACAGGCCCGCGATTGCGGGCCTTTCTACATGACGGATATGTAATTTCAGCGCCACCGTCACGAAAGGTTCGGATTGTTATCTTGATCCCGTCAGTGACTTGAATGAGGAATCAACGATGAAACTTGCACAGATTGGCGCGTTTGCCATGGCTCTGATGATGTCTTCCCTGGTGTTGGCCGAAGGCGGCGGCGACCGCACTTTCGACAGAATGATGGCTGCCAGTGACCGCTCGATGGAGGTGTTTGCTGCAAAGGTAAAGGCCCGTGATCCGGTCGTCGTGAACGACAAGAAGGACGACAAGACCCAAGACCTGTAAGCGTGTCGCCAATGAATGAGCCCGTCATCGCGCATCGATGATGGGTTTTTTTATGAGTCGTGTTTTGAAGGAAACGAATATGAAAACTCTAAAGCTGTTGGCGTTCACCGCTGTCATGGCGATGTCCTTGAATGTGTTGGCCGAAGGCGGTGGCGACAGAACGTTCGACCGGGCGCTCAGCGCCAGCACCAAAGCCATGGAGCAGTACGCGGCCAGTCAGGGCAAAGCGGCGCCGGTGGTCAAGGAATACGAGTATGGAATGAAGCTGGATGTGAAGAAGGTGGTGAGTGTTGTCCGGCCGAAAAATGAATGCGCGGTCGTGCCGGCTGCAATGACTTATGAAGACTCGAAGGGCGAGCTCAATACGGTCATTTACAACGTAATGGGCAATTGTCGTCAGCAGGGTGGCTGACGCTCATTCCGGCTGAAGCGCCCGGTTCATGTTCAGTGAGTCGGGCTTTTTTTCATCCATAAAAAAGGCGTCCCGAAGGACGCCAAAGATTCACCTCTTACCAAAGGAGCAAGGAGCTTCTAAAGGTGAATGAGCATTGCTCGTGAAACTCAGAGAATCGCCAGCGGGTATTCGACGATTACCCGCACTTCATCCAGATCCGACTCGAATGCGGTGGCCCGGGTCGTGGCCTGGCGCAGACGCAGCGACAGGTCTTTCATCGAACCGCTTTGCACCACGTATTTGACTTCGATATCACGCTCCCAGCGCTTTTGGTCGGTCAGCGGATTGCCGTCGGCATCGCGGCGCATGTATACGGCGTTGGCGTTGGAGTAATCGGCGTCGGTGCCGCGTGCGTAACGGGTCATGAACGACAGGCCTGGCACGCCATAGGGGGTCATGTCGAGGTCGTAGCGCGCCATCCACGAACGCTCTTTCGGCGAGTTGAAGTCGCTGTACTGGATCGAGTTGTCGAGGAAGATCGAGTCGGACTGGCGCAGATAATCGAAGTCGTCATTGCCGTTGTTGCGCTGGTGGGAGAGGGCGACGGAGTGGGCGCCGAGCTTCACGCCAACGCGGCCGCTCCAGATGTTGTTGTCGAACTCGCCGAGCAACCGTTTACCTTCGTCGACCGCCTTGTAGTAATTCAGGCCGCCGAACAGCGACAGGTCATCCGACAGCGGATACGTCCAGGCGGTGCCGGCGTAATACTGGTTCCAGGCATCTTTGAGGCGGCTGGAGTACAGGCTGAAACTGAGGTTTTTGTTCAGCGCGTAATCGCCGCCGCCGTAAGCGATCCACGGCGAGTTGACCGGGCCGGCATAGAAGGTCGCGAAGTTCTCGCGCAGGTCGCTGTACACCGGTTGGCTCATCGCATGCAACCGCCCGCCCTGAATCGACAGACCTTCGATGCTGGTGTTGGACGCCGTCACACCGCGAAAGCTTTCCGGCAGCAATCGCGAATCGCCCGCCGCGACCACCGGGTTGGCCGGGAACACATCGCCGACCTTCACCACGGTATCGAAAGCGCGCACTTTGGCGGCGCCACCGACCTTGGTGTATTCGTCCCGCGCTTTACCGTCGCTGTTGACCGGCAGTACATCGAACGAACTGCGGCCACCGTTGCGGCCGTCGCCGGTGTCGAGCTTCAGGCCGATCATCGCAAACGCATCCACCCCGACCCCGACGGTGCCCTGGGTGAAGCCGGATTCGAACTTGCCGATGATGCCGTGGGCCCAGGCTTCGGAATATCCATTGCCGGTGGGGCTGGACTGGCCGTCGCGGTGGTCACGGTTGAAGTAAAGGTTACGGTTGAGCACCGTCAGGCTGCTGCCTTCGATAAACCCTTCGGGTTTTTCTTCTGCAAACACCGTGGACGGCCCGGCACCGACAACCACTGCCAGAGCGGCCATCGATATTTTTGTGTTGTTAACCATCAATCACTCCTTGGGTTCGGCAGAACGGGAACGTGCGTCGGCGTGGGTTTTATTGTTCGACGGGCAAGGGCCCGCCGGCATGGTCGCCGGATGACATCGTTGCAGGCTGCGGATAACGCGGAGGTGATGGGGGAATTACAATTTTGTTAGATCCCGGAAGTCAGGTCAGTGCCGCAAGGTGGTCGATCGTTTGTGGAAAACGCTCGACCAGTCGAATGAGTGTCGTCGCTTGGGCATTTGGCGTTGCTCGACCTTGTTCCCAGTTTTCGAGGGTTCGAGTGTTGGTTCGCAGGTACATGGCGAAAACTGACCGGGAGAGGTTGAGTTGCTGGCGGATCGCAACAACTTCCTCGGCAGTGATCGGCAATAGTTTGGGTAACTGGACTTTGTGGGTGCGAAGGGTGACCTTGCCTTGGCGCTCGTCGGCCAAAGCCTCAAGGCCCTCCATCAGTTCGGAAAAAATGTCACGTTTCATATTTGGGTTCTCGTGTTGATTTCTGTATCCAGCGCCTGTTTGAAGACTCTTTTCTGGGAAGGCAACAGATCGTCTTGCTCGTTTTTGCTGTACACGGTGAACAACCAGAACTGGTCGAAACCAGACCACCAGTAATAAAACACTCGTAATCCGCTGCGCTTGCCCTTACCGCGTCGTTGGTCGCAGAAGCGAATTTTACGCAGCCCGCCCGTGCCTTCGATGAGATCGCCCGCTTCAGGATTTTTCAGCAGCTCCAACTGAAAGCTGCGGAACAGATCA
This sequence comes from Pseudomonas sp. PHC1, assembly GCF_046487845.1. Classification (NCBI taxonomy): domain Bacteria; kingdom Pseudomonadati; phylum Pseudomonadota; class Gammaproteobacteria; order Pseudomonadales; family Pseudomonadaceae; genus Pseudomonas; species Pseudomonas sp. PHC1. Next base: position 71,568 of record NZ_JBJXHJ010000006.1, on the reverse strand, counting down.
TCATCCAAGTAGTCGTCCCGGTGCTTCTGGAACGCGGGTAATTCGATAAAAAGAGCATCCATGTTCTGTACGTTACCTGCGTATAGTTTTGTCCCGATGATCGAATTGGTCAAGGCCTCCAGGCCATCCTTTTCGCCCCCTTTTCAACGGTAGTCACCAATAGTAAAAACACCTGTAGGACGAGTCGGCCACTGTGGTGGGAACGTTCGACTGTTTAGGGAAGAGCCTTGCGATTGACGCGCCGGAACAATCCGCAGCACTATCTGCCCATGACTGCCCAACTTCAAAAGACCATGATGTGCTCCTCTATGACCGCTTCCGGCGGGCCATAAGGTCATGCATGTCTGGTCAATGACGTGTAACCCAAAGCCCCGCCAGAAATGGACGGGGCTTTTTCATTGCCCGTCCGCACATGGCTCAAGGAGAGAGAAATGTTCGAAATGAAAAGAGCCAACCCGGACGATGCCGGAATAGCGTTCGAGATTCGGCGACTGGCGATCCGGCATCAATGCATCGGTGCCTACAGCGAGCAGCAAATGCTCGACTGGACAAAGGGCTCGGCGGCAGACGGTTATGACACGCTCATGCAAAAGCATTTCTATCTGAGTTGCGTTGAGGGTGAGCCCGTGGCAACCGGCATGCTCGATCTGGAGCACTGCGAGATCGGCGCAATCTTCATTCATCCGGATTTCATGCAGCGCGGGCTGGGTAAGCGAGTGCTGCAGTTTCTGGAAGCGCTGGCACAGGATCTGGGACTGGCAGAGGTTTGTCTGGATGCGACGTTGAATGCCGCTGACTTTTATCGGCGTTGCGGTTACGTCGGAGAGGGGAGTGCGATCTATCAATCGCCTTCAGGTCTGCAACTGGTGTGCGTGCCGATGGTGAAAAAATTAAAGACGGTCTAGACGCAAAAACGGCACCCGAAGGTGCCGTTTCTGTTTGTAGCCAACTATCGCTGAGCGATCAGCCCGCCAGGCCCGATTGCTGAACCAGGGTCAGCAACGGCTGCGGGTAAACACCCAGGAAGAACGCAACCACAGCGATCGCCAGCAGCATCACGCCGCCTGCTTTCTGTTCCCAGTGCAGTTGGGCGTCGTGGCGGCGCAGGTTGGGTTCGATCAGGTACAGGGTGACCATCACGCGCAGGTAGTAGAACACGCCGATGGCGCTGCCCAGAACCAGCGAACCGACCAGCCACCATTGGTGCGACTCGACACCGGTGGCGATGATGTAGAACTTGCCGATGAAGCCTGCAGTCAGCGGGATACCGGCCAGGGACAGCATCATCACGGTCAGGACGGCGGTCAGGTACGGACGGCGCCAGAACAGGCCGCGGTACTCGTACAGCGCGTCTGCGTCACGGCCGTTGTACGGCGAGGACATCAGGGTGATCACGCCGAAGGCGCCGAGGCTGGTGATCACGTAGGTGACCAGGTACACGCCGATGGCTTCCACCGCCAGACCCTTGCTCGCCACCAGTGCGATCAGCAGGTAGCCGAAGTGCGCGATGGACGAGTAACCGAGCAGACGCTTGAGGTTGCTCTGGGTCAGGGCCAGCAGGTTACCGAACAGGATCGAGGCGATGGCGATGATGGTCAGCACGTTGCTCAGTACGCCACTGCTGGCGGCAGGGGAGATCTGGAACAGACGAACCATCACGGCGAACACGGCCACTTTCGAAGCGGTGGCGAGGAACGCGGCCACCGGTGCCGGAGCACCTTCGTACACGTCCGGCGTCCACAGGTGGAACGGTACCAGCGACAGCTTGAACGCCAGACCGATCAGCATCATGCCCAGGCCCAGTTGCGCCAGCGAGCTTGGCAGGCCGGTCGCGGCCAGGGCCTGACCGATGCCGACGAAGCTCAGCGAGCCCGAGTCGGCGTACAGCAGCGCCATACCGAACAGCAGGAACGCGGAACCGGCGGCCGACAGCACCATGTACTTGATGCCGGCTTCCAGCGAACGCTTGTTGAAGAAGGCGTAGGCCACCAGACCGTAGACCGGCACCGACAGCAGTTCCAGACCGATGAACAAGCCGGCCAGGTGCTGCGCGCTGACCAGAACCAGGCCGCCGGCGGCGGCCATCAGGATCAGCAGGTACAGTTCTTCACGGTTGCCCGGGTAACCCGAACCGCCGTCGCCGAGGTAGGCGTGGGCGAGGGTTACACAGGCGAGGGTGGCGACCAGGATCAGCGCCATGTACAGGCAGGCAAAGGTGTCGATCTGCAGCAACGGGGTCACGGCCAGAGGCGCGACTTTCAGGGCTGGCAGGATCGACAGCAAGGCCAGGTTCAGACCCGCCACCGAAATCAGGAAGGTCTGCGAGTGGTTGCGGCGCCAGGCGATTGCCAGCATCACCACGATAATGGTGAGGCTGGTGATCAACAGTGGCGCTAGCGCAATAAAGTGTTGAATCGTGAATTCCATAGCGCTCTTACCGGGCCGAAGCGAGTTGAGTGAAGGCGGTGCCGAGCCACTGCTGCACGCCATGCATCGTGGCGGCGGAAGTGTCGAGGAACGGTTGCGGGTAGACGCCGAGGTAAATCAGCAGTACCGCAAGGCCCAGCACCATGATCAGTTCGCGACCGTCCATGCCGTGCAGGATCGAATCCGATTTCGACGGACCGAAGTAAGCGCGGTGGATCATGATCAGCGAGTAGACCGAACCGAACACCAGACCGGAGGTGGCAATCGCGGTGATCCATGGTGCACTGGCGAACGTACCGATCAGGATCAGGAACTCGCCGACGAAGTTACCGGTGCCCGGCAGACCCAGGGAGGCGGCTGCGAAGAACAGGCTGATCGCCGGCAGGTAAGCGATACGCGACCACAGACCGCCCATCTCACGCATGTCACGAGTATGCAGGCGCTCGTAAAGCTGACCGCTGAGGATAAACAGTGCCGCGGCCGACAGACCGTGCGCCAGCATCTGGATCACTGCACCTTGCAGGGCCAGTTGGCTGCCGGAGTAGATGCCGATCAGTACGAAGCCCATGTGGGAAACGGACGAGAAGGCGATCAGACGTTTGATGTCGGTTTGTGCGAACGCCAGGAATGCTCCGTAGAAAATCCCGATCAGACCGAGGGTCATGGCGATCGGCGCGAACTCGGCCGAGGCGTTCGGGAACAGCGGCAGGGCGAAACGCAGCAGACCGTAGGCCGCGGTTTTCAGCAAGATACCGGCGAGGTCGACGGAACCGGCAGTCGGCGCCTGGGCGTGAGCGTCAGGCAGCCAGGAGTGGAACGGAACCACTGGCAGCTTGACCGCGAAGGCGATGAAGAAGCCGAGCATCAGGATGTACTCGGTGGTCATCGACATCTTGGTCTTCAACAGATCGGCGTAGTTGAAGGTGATTACGCCGGTGCTGTTGTAGTTGACCAGGACCAGACCGAGGATCGCCACCAGCATGATCAGGCCGGAAGCCTGAGTGAAGATGAAGAACTTGGTCGCGGCGTAGATCCGGGTTTTCTTGCCGTCCGAAGAACTGTGACCCCAGAGCGCGATGAGGAAGTACATCGGCACCAGCATCATTTCCCAGAAGAAGAAGAACATGAACAGGTCGAGGGCGAGGAACACGCCGACAACGCCGCCCAGGATCCACATCAGGTTCAGGTGGAAGAAGCCAACGTGACGTTGAATCTCTTTCCACGAGCAGAGTACCGACAGAATACCCAGCAGACCGGTCAGCAGGATCATCAGCAGCGACAGGCCGTCGAGGGCCAGGTGCACGTTGATGCCGAAGCGCTGGATCCAGACGTGCTTGAACTCAAGCGCCCAGGTCGGATCGGCGCCAGGCGCCGGTGCAAATGAATAGTCACCGTGGGCCCACAGCCAGAGGCCGAGGGCGAGTTCCAGGGTCATGGTCAACAGCGCAATCCAGCGGGGGAGGGTAGCGCCGAAGCGCTCACCCATCCAGCACAGCAGGCCGCCGATGAAGGGGATCAGGATTAGCCAAGGCAGAATCATGACGGGCTCGTTTCCTTTCGCAAATTCGCAAGGTTCATATCAGACCGCTACCAGCACGACAGCGCCGATGACCAACACGGCACCAGCAGCCATCGAGGCGGCGTACCAACGCAATTGACCGGTTTCGGTACGGCTCAGGGCGGTGTGACCCCCCTTGGCCATGCGCGGGATCAGACCGATGGTCTGGTCGAGCGGGTCTTTGCGCAGCATGTGGCTGATCGCAAGGTACGGCTTGACGAACAGTTTGTCGTAGATCCAGTCGAAGCCCCAGGCAGCGAACCACCAGGCCGAAAGGAGACGGCCGATGCCGCTGTTGGCGATCGCGGTCACGAAGCGACGCTTGCCGAGGAACAGCAGGGCCGCCAGCAGGATACCGGCCAGGGCGATGGCGCCCGAGGCGATTTCCAGACTGTGCTTGGCTTCGCCACCGGCATGGCCAACGCTCTCAGGCAGTACGCCGTGCAGCGGTGGAACGATCATGGCGCCGACGAAAGTCGACAGCACGATCAGCACCGACAGCGGCAGCCAGTGAGCGATGCCGTGACCGGCATGGGCTTCGGTCTTGGCTTCACCGTGGAACGCGATGAAGATCAGGCGGAAGGTGTACAGCGACGTCATGAATGCACCGACCAGACCTGCGTACAGCAGACCGTGGTTGCCGCTGGCGAACGCTTCCCAGAGGATTTCGTCCTTGGAGTAGAAACCGGCGGTCACCAGCGGCAGGGCGGCCAGAGCGGCACCACCGACGATGAAGCTGGCGTAGGCCAGCGGCAGTTTCTTCCACAGGCCGCCCATCTTGAAAATGTTCTGCTCGTGGTGGCAGGCAACGATCACCGCACCGGAAGCAAGGAACAGCAGGGCCTTGAAGAAGGCGTGGGTCATCAGGTGGAAGATCGCGCCTTCCCAGGCGCCAACGCCCAGCGCCAGGAACATGTAGCCGATCTGGCTCATGGTCGAGTAGGCGAGGATACGTTTGATGTCGGTTTGCACCAGCGCGGCGAAACCGGCCAGCACCAGGGTCACACCACCGACGATGCCGACCAGGTGCAGGATATCCGGCGCCAGGGCGAACAGACCGTGGGTACGGGCAATCAGGTAAACACCAGCAGTCACCATCGTTGCGGCGTGGATCAGTGCCGAAACCGGGGTAGGACCGGCCATTGCGTCCGCCAGCCAGGTCTGCAGCGGCAGTTGCGCCGATTTACCGACCGCACCACCCAGCAGCATCAGGGTGGCCAGCACGATCCAGAAATCGCCGACCTTGAAGTGCTCAGGCGCCTTCACCAGCAGTTCCTGGACGTTCAGCGTGCCCAGTTGCTGGAACAGGATGAACAGGCCGATCGCCATGAACACGTCGCCGATGCGGGTGACGATGAAGGCTTTGAGTGCGGCGTTACCGTTGTTGCGGTTGCTGTAGTAGAAACCGATCAACAGGTATGAGCACAGGCCCACGCCTTCCCAACCGAAGTAGATGAACAGCAGGTTATCGCCCAGGATCAGGAACAGCATGCTGGCGATAAACAGGTTGGTGTACGAGAAGAAGCGCGAGTAACCGGCTTCGCCACGCATGTACCAGGAGGCAAACAGGTGGATCAGGAAGCCTACGCCAACCACCACACCGAGCATGGTCACGGACAGACCATCCAGGTACAGCGCGAAGTTGGGCTGGAAACCTTCCACCGACATCCAGCGCCACAGCACCTGGGTGTAGACGCCACCTTCCGGTGGCGCGACGTTGAACTGCCAGATCACGTAGGTCGCGACGATGGCAGACAGGCCGATGGAGCCGACACCGATCAGCGCCGACAGGTTTTCCGAGAAGCGGCCGCGGGAGAACGACAGCAACAGGAACCCGATCAGAGGGAATACGAAAGTCAGAAAGAGTAGGTTCATCCGCGCATCTCACTGGCAGCGTCGATATCGAGCGTGTGGAAGCGGCGATACAGTTGCAGCAGGATCGCCAGGCCAATACTGGCTTCGGCGGCTGCAAGGCTGATCACCAGAATGAACATGATCTGTCCATCCGGTTGCGCCCAGCGGGCGCCCGCAACGATGAAGGCCAGGGCAGAGGCGTTCATCATCACTTCCAGACTCATCAACACGAACAAAATGTTGCGGCGGACCATCAGGCCGACCAGACCAAGGCAGAACAGGATGCCGGCGACGGCCAATCCATGTTCGAGAGGGATAGCAGGCATGTCTTACTCCTTCGCCTCGTTACGGCCCAAATGGAACGCCGTGACGGCTGCGGCGAGCAGCAGCATCGAGGCGAGTTCGACCACCAGCAGATACGGACCGAACAGGCTGATGCCCACGGCTTTTGCATCGACGGTGGTGTGGCCGATGGCCTGACCGCTCTGGTGAGCGAACAGCACATACAGCAGTTCGGCCAGCAGCAGGGCGGCGAGAATCACCGGCCCCGCCCAGATGCCGGGCTTGAGCCAGCTGCGTTCCTGCTGAACCGAGGCGGGACCCAGGTTCAGCATCATCACCACAAACACGAACAGCACCATGATGGCGCCAGCGTAGGCGATCACTTCCAGCACGCCGGCGAACGGCGCGCCGAGTGCGAAGAAGGTCATGGCCACGGCGATCAACGAAATGATCAGGTAGAGCAGGGCGTGCACAGGATTGGTGTTGGTGACCACACGCAGTGTGGACACAACAGCGATACCCGATGCGAAATAGAAAGCGAATTCCATCGTTCTTCCTTAAGGCAGCAAGCTCTTCACGTTGATCGGCTCGGCTTCGTTTTGTGCGGCGCCTTTCGGCTTGCCCGCAACGGCCATACCTGCAACACGATAGAAGTTGTAATCAGGGTTTTTGCCGGGGCCGGAGATCAAAAGATCTTCTTTCTCGTACACCAGGTCCTGACGTTTGAACTCGGCCATCTCGAAATCCGGCGTCAGCTGGATCGCGGTGGTCGGGCAGGCTTCCTCGCAGAGACCGCAGAAAATGCAGCGCGAGAAGTTGATACGGAAGAAGTCCGGGTACCAGCGACCGTCTTCGGTTTCAGCTTTCTGCAGCGAGATGCAACCCACCGGGCACGCCACGGCGCACAGGTTGCAGGCTACGCAGCGTTCTTCGCCATCGGGGTCGCGGGTCAGGACGATACGGCCACGGTAGCGTGGCGGCAGGTAGACCGGCTCTTCCGGGTATTGCAGGGTGTCGCGCTTGCGAAAGCCATGACCGAAGATCATGACCAGGCTGCGCAACTGGGTACCGGTACCCTTAATGATGTCGCCAATATATTTGAACATGGGTCAAATCCTCACTGAACCGCAACTGCAGGCGTGTTCCACAACACGATTGCAGCGGTCACCAGCAAATTGATCAGGGTCAGTGGCAGGCAGAATTTCCAGCTGAAATCCATCACCTGGTCATAGCGCGGACGCGGGATGGAAGCGCGCAGCAGGATGAACAGCATGATGAAGAACGCGGTTTTCAGTGCGAACCAGACGAAGGACAGTTGCGGCAGGATGCCGAACGGACCGTGCCAGCCACCGAAGAACAGGGTGACCAGCAACGCCGAGATCAGGATGATGCCGATGTATTCACCGACGAAGAACATGCCCCATTTCATACCGGCGTATTCAATGTGGTAGCCGTCGGCCAGTTCCTGTTCCGCTTCCGGCTGGTCGAACGGGTGACGGTGAGTCACGGCCACGCCAGCGATGAAGAAGGTACAGAAGCCGAAGAACTGCGGAATGATGAACCACAGGTTCTGCGCCTGGTACTCGACGATGTCGCGCATGTTGAACGAGCCGACCTGCACCACGATGCCCATCAGGGCCAGGCCCATGAACACTTCGTAGGACACGGTCTGCGCCGAGGCACGCAAGCTGCCGAGCAGGGCGAACTTGTTGTTACTGGACCAGCCGGCGAACAGCACCGCGTAGACCGACAGACCGGCCATGGCGAAGAAGAACAGCAGGCCGATGTTCAGATCCGCCACGCCCCAGGTCGGGGTGATCGGGATGATCGCGAACGCGATCAGCAGGGCGGACATGGCCACCACCGGTGCCAGGGTGAAGATCACCTTGTCGGCAAACGGCGGAGTCCAGTCTTCCTTGAAGAACATCTTCAGCATGTCGGCGGCGATCTGGAACATGCCGAACGGGCCGACGCGGTTCGGACCGTAACGGTCCTGCCACCAGCCCAGCAGGCGACGCTCGACAAAGCTGAGCAACGCGCCTGCGACCACCACGGCCAGCAGGATCACGATGGCCTTGATGACCGTCAGGATCACATCGATCACTTCAGGGGTGAACCAGGTCATTGCGCTGCCTCCTGCAGACCATCAACGGTTTGGCCGAAAATCGCCGGCGGAATGCCTGCCAGACCGGCCGGCAGTGCAACCAGGCCAGCGCCCAGCTCTTCATTGATGCGCAGCGGCAGACGCAGGGTCTGGCCGGCAACGTTGAGGCTCAGCAGTGCGCCGTCGTTGACGCCCAGGCGATCCGCTTCGGACTTGGCCAGTGCAACGTAGGCGGCCGGGATACGTTCCTGGACCGGTGCGGCTTTCGACGAGTTCTCGTCGCTGCCGAACAGGTGGTAGAACGGCACGGCTTGCCAGGTGCCCTGGGCCGGGTTGAACGCGCGCGGAACACTGGCGAACCAGTTCAGCGAATCACCAGTGCTTTCGATCAGGCGGGTGCCCGGATCGCCAGCGCGCAGGTGACCACCGACTTCGTCCTGGAACTTGTTCCAGGCTTGCGGCGAGTTCCAGCCCGGTGACCAGGCGAACGGCACCTGCTGACGCGGTTCGGCAGAGCCCGAGTAACCTTCCATCGAGAAGGCGAACGCGGTGTCCTTGTCTTGCGGGGTGCGTGGTTCGTGAACGCTGATGTCGGCGCGCATTGCGGTGCGACCGGAATAACGCAGCGGCTCACGGGCCAGTTTCAGACCCTTGATGCGGAACGAGGCGGACGGCGCGGCGTCGACGATACGGGCCAGTTGCGGGGTGCTCGAAGCAACCGCAGCGGTCACGTGGTCGAGTTGCGTCCAGTCGATCGGCTGGTTCAGCAGGGTGGCGCGCAGGGCATGCAGCCAGCGCCAGCCTTCGTGGACCAGAATGCTCGCGTCCATGTATTGCGGGTCGAAAACCTGGAAGAAGCGCTGGGCGCGACCTTCCTGGCTGACCAGGGTACCGTCGCCTTCAGCGAAGCTGGCGGCTGGCAGCACCAGATGCGCGCGGTCGCTGGTGGCGGTCTTCTGATGATCGGCAACGATCACCACTTGCGCAGCGTTCAGTGCCGCATCGACCTTGGCCTTGGCGGTGCGGGTGTACAGATCGTTTTCCAGCACGACGATGGCGTCGGCCTTGCCGTCAATCACTGCTTGCAGCGCAGCGTCGACCGATTCGCCACCGAGCATGGCCAGACCGAGGCTGTTGGCTTCCGGCACGATCAGGCTGATCGAACCGTTCTTCTCGCGCAGCTTCAGGGCCTTGGCGATGTTCGCAGCGGCTTCGATCAAGGCTTTGGAACCCAGCGAAGTACCGGCGATGATCAGCGGACGCTTGGCTTTGATCAGGGCGTCGGCGATACGCTTGGCCAGTTCCAGGGCTTCGGCGTCCAGACCTTCTACGGCGGGTGCGCTGGCGTCCAGGGCGTGAGCCACGGCGAAACCGATGCGCGCCAGGTCGTCGGGAGCGGCGTGTACGCATTCTTCGGCGATGTCGTCGAGCTTGGTTTCAGCCAGGCTGGCGATGAACAGCGGGTTCAGTTCGTGCTGACCGATGTTCTTCACCGCCGCGTCGAGCCAAGGCTGGACGCGCATGGCTTCGGCCATGTCTTCGGCCTTGCCTTTGACCGACTGACGCAGGGCCAGGGCCATGCGGGCGGCGGTCTGGGTCAGGTCTTCACCGAGGACGAACACGGCGTCGTGGTCTTCGATGTCACGCATGTTCGGCACGGGCAACGGGCTGTCTTTCAGCACTTGCAGGACCAGACGGATGCGTTCCAGCTCGGAGGCTTCGATACCGGAGTAGAAGTGCTCGGCGCCTACCAGTTCACGCAACGCGTAGTTGCTTTCGAGGCTGGCACGCGGCGAACCGATACCGACGATGTTGCGACCGCGCAGCAGGTCGGCGGCTTTGTCCAGCGCAGCATCCAGGCCAAGCCTGGTGCCGTCGGCCAGCAGCGGCTGACGTGGACGGTCGGTGCGGTTGACGTAGCCATAACCGAAACGGCCACGGTCGCACAGGAAGTACTGGTTCACCGAACCGTTGTAACGGTTTTCGATGCGACGCAGTTCGCCGTAACGCTCGCCCGGGGAAATGTTGCAACCGCTCGAGCAGCCATGGCAGATGCTCGGCGAGAACTGCATGTCCCACTTGCGGTTGTAGCGCTCAGAGTGAGTCTTGTCGGTGAACACACCGGTCGGGCAGACCTCGGTGAGGTTGCCGGAGAACTCGCTTTCGAGGGTGCCGTCTTCAACGCGACCGAAGTATACGTTGTCGTGGGCGCCGAATACACCGAGGTCGGTGCCGCCAGCGTAATCCTTGTAGAAACGCACGCAGCGGTAGCAGGCGATGCAGCGGTTCATCTCGTGGGAAATGAACGGGCCCAGTTGCTGGTTCTGGTGGGTGCGTTTGGTGAAGCGATAACGGCGCTCGTTGTGGCCGGTCATCACGGTCATGTCTTGCAGGTGGCAGTGACCGCCTTCCTCGCACACAGGGCAGTCGTGCGGGTGGTTGGTCATCAGCCATTCGACGACACTGGCGCGGAACGCCTTGGATTCTTCATCGTCGATGGAGATCCAGGTGTTGTCGGTGGCAGGGGTCATGCAGGACATGACGATGCGACCACGGGTGTCGTTCTCGTCGGTGTACTGCTTGACCGCGCACTGGCGGCAGGCCCCGACGCTACCAAGCGCGGGGTGCCAGCAGAAATAAGGGATGTCGAGGCCCAGCGACAGACATGCCTGTAACAGGTTGTCTGCCCCGTCGACTTCGAGCGCTTTGCCGTCTACGTGGATAGTGGCCATGGTTCAAAGGTCTTCGTTGGCCCGGTGTCAGCGGGCGTGGCTAATGGAATCTTGTTATCCGTCCGAATCCAGTCAGCCCCGAAAGGCGTCATCGGACGAAAGGCGAAGGGCACGGACCCTTCGCCTTTTCTAAGCGTTTACGCGCCGACTGTGATCGGCTTCGCCAGAGGCGGGACGGCGGCGCTTGCGGGCGCGATACCGGCTTCGAACTCTGGACGGAAGTATTTGATGGCACTGCCCAACGGTTCCACGGCACCCGGTGCGTGAGCACAGAAGGTCTTGCCCGGGCCGAGGAAGTTGACCAGGCCCAGCAGGGTCTCGATGTCACCCGGCTGGCCGCGGCCTTGTTCGATGGCCATCAGCAGCTTGACGCTCCATGGCAGGCCATCACGGCAAGGGGTGCAGAAACCACAGGATTCGCGGGCGAAGAACTGCTCCATGTTGCGCAGCAGGGACACCATGTTGACGCTGTCGTCCACCGCCATGGCCAGGCCGGTACCCATACGGGTGCCCACCTTGGCGATGCCGCCGGCGTACATTTGTGCATCGAGGTGTTCCGGCAACAGGAAACCGGTACCGGCGCCACCTGGCTGCCAGGCCTTGAGCTTGTAACCGTCGCGCATGCCGCCGGCGTAGTCTTCGAACAGCTCGCGACCGGTCACGCCGAATGGCAGTTCCCACAGGCCAGGGTTCTTGACCTTGCCGGAGAAGCCCATGAGCTTGGTGCCCATGTCTTCGCTGCCGTCGCGGGCCAACGATTTGTACCAGTCCACGCCGTCGGCAATGATCGCCGGCACGTTGCACAGGGTTTCAACGTTGTTCACGCAGGTCGGTTTGCCCCACACGCCAACGGCGGCAGGGAAGGGTGGCTTGGAGCGCGGGTTGGCGCGGCGACCTTCGAGGGAGTTGATCAGTGCGGTTTCTTCACCGCAGATGTAACGCCCGGCGCCGGTGTGGACGAACAGCTCGAAATCGAAGCCGCTGCCCAGGATGTTCTTGCCCAGCAGGCCCGCTGCCTTGGCTTCTTCCACGGCACGGTTCAGGTGCTTGGCGGCGGTGGTGTACTCGCCACGCAGGAAGATGTAGCCCCGGTAGGTTTTCAGCGCGCGGGCGCTGATCAGCATGCCTTCGATCAGCAGATGGGGCAGTTGCTCCATCAGCATGCGGTCTTTCCAGGTGTTCGGCTCCATTTCATCCGCGTTGCACAGCAGGTAGCGGATGTTGATGGATTCGTCCTTTGGCATCAGGCCCCACTTCACGCCAGTGGGGAAGCCTGCACCGCCGCGACCCTTGAGGCCGGCGTCTTTCACGGTCTGGACGATGGCGTCCTGATCCATGTCGGCGAAGGCTTTGCGCGCAGCAGCGTAACCGTTCTTGGCCTGGTACTCGTCGAGCCACACGGCTTCGCCGTCGTCACGCAGGCGCCAGGTCAGTGGGTGAGTCTCGGCCGAACGCTGGATGCGGTTGGCGGGACCGAAAGAAGTCAGGGTCATACGTAGCCCTCGAGCAGTTTGGCGACGCCGGCAGGCTGGACATCGCCAAAGGTGTCGTCATCGATCATCAGCGCCGGTGCCTTGTCGCAATTGCCGAGGCAGCAGACCGGCAGCAGGGTGAAGCGACCGTCGGCAGTGGTCTGACCCAGGCCGATACCCAGGTTGTTCTGGATTTCGCTGACGACCGACTCGTGGCCGCCGATGTAGCAGACCATGCTGTCGCAGACGCGAATGATGTGACGGCCGACCGGCTGACGGAAGATCTGGCTGTAGAACGTGGCCACGCCTTCAACATCGCTGGCCGGGATGCCGAGGATTTCGCCGATGGCGTACAGCGCGCCGTCCGGCACCCAGCCACGTTCCTTCTGGACGATCTTCAGGGCTTCGATCGACGCCGCGCGCGGGTCTTCGTAGTGATGCAGCTCATGCTCGATGGCCGAGCGCTCGGTTTCACTCAGGGTGAAACGGTCTGTCTGGATAAGCGTGCTGTTCATGCTTAGCGGTCCACGTCGGCCATAACGAAATCGATACTACCCAGGTACGCAATCAGGTCCGCGACCATGCTGCCTTTGATCACCGAAGGGATCTGCTGCAGGTGGGCGAAGCTCGGAGTACGGATCCGGGTACGGTAGCTCATGGTGCCGCCGTCGCTCGTCAGGTAATAACTGTTGATGCCCTTGGTCGCTTCGATCATCTGGAAGGATTCGTTGGCCGGCATGACCGGGCCCCACGAAACCTGCAGGAAGTGCGTGATCAGGGTTTCGATGTGCTGCAGCGTGCGCTCTTTCGGCGGCGGCGTGGTCAGCGGGTGATCCGCCTTGTACGGGCCTTCCGGCATGTTGCGCAGGCACTGGTCGATGATTTTGACGCTCTGGCGCATCTCTTCGACGCGAACCATGCAGCGGTCGTAGGCATCGCCGTTGGCGGCCAGCGGCACTTCGAACTCGAAGTTCTCGTAGCCGGAGTATGGGCGCGCTTTACGCAGGTCGAAGTCGCAACCGGTGGAACGCAGGCCGGCACCGGTGACGCCCCATTCCAGGGCCTCTTTGGTGTTGTACTGGGCAACGCCGATGGTACGACCCTTGAGGATGCTGTTCTGCAGGGCGGCCTTGGTGTATTCGTCGAGGCGCTTTGGCAGCCATTCAACGAAGTCTTTCACCAGTTTTTCCCAGCCGCGCGGCAGGTCGTGAGCGACGCCGCCGATACGGTACCAGGCCGGGTGCAGACGGAAACCGGTGATGGCTTCGATCACCGTGTACGCCTTCTGGCGGTCGGTGAAGGTGAAGAACACCGGGGTCATCGCGCCGACGTCCTGGATGTAGGTACCCAGGAACAGCAGGTGACTGGTGATCCGGAAGAACTCGGCCATCATGATGCGGATGACGTCGACCTTCTCGGGCACCTTGATGCCGGCCAGCTTCTCGACCGAGAGCACGTACGGCAGGTTGTTCATCACGCCGCCGAGGTAGTCGATACGGTCGGTGTACGGAATGAAGCTGTGCCAGGACTGACGCTCGGCCATCTTCTCGGCGCCACGGTGGTGGTAACCGATGTCCGGAACGCAATCGACGATCTCTTCGCCGTCCAGTTGCAGGATGATGCGGAACGCACCGTGCGCCGAAGGGTGGTTCGGCCCCAGGTTGAGGAACATGTAGTCCTCGTTCGGGCCGGAACGCTTCATGCCCCAGTCTTCAGGGCGGAAGCGCGCGGCTTCTTCTTCGAGCTGTTGCTTGGCCAGGTTCAGGCTGAACGGATCGAATTCGGTGGCGCGCGCCGGGAAGTCCTTGCGCAGCGGGTGACCTTCCCAGGTCGGCGGCATCATGATGCGCGACAGGTGCGGGTGACCTTTGAAGTCGATGCCGTACATGTCCCAGACTTCACGCTCGTACCAGTTGGCGTTTGGCCAGATGCTGGTGACGGTCGGCAAGCTGAGGTCGCTCTCGGACAAGGCGACCTTGATCATCACGTCACTATTACGTTCCAGCGACATGAGGTGATAGAACACGGTGAAATCGGCACCGCCCGGCAGTCCTTGACGCTTGGTGCGCAGACGCTCGTCCACGCCGTGCAGGTCATAGAGCATGACGTACGGCTTGGGCAGGTTGCGCAGGAAGGTCAGGACTTCGACGAGTTTGGCGCGGGCCACCCACAGCACCGGCATGCCGGTGCGGGTCGGCTGAGCGGTGAACGCTTCGGCGCCAAAACGGTTGTTCAGTTCGACGACCACATCCTGGTCGTCTGCCTTATAAGGCGGGATGTACAGAGCACTGCCTGTAGTCATGGTTATTTTTTCGCTTTCGGTCAACGTAAAGAATGAAGCCAGCTTCTCGTTTCTTTGAAACAGATCTGGATCAGACTTCGTCAGGGCTGCGCAGGTTGGTGACTGCGATTCGCTGTTCGCGGCGCTGTTCCTTCTGCGAAGGCATGTCGGCGCGATAAACGCCTTGATCGCCAACGACCCAGGACAGTGGGCGACGCTCCTGGCCAATGGATTCCTGCAACAGCATCAAGCCTTGCAGAAATGCTTCCGGACGGGGCGGGCAGCCAGGTACGTAGACGTCAACGGGCAGGAACTTGTCCACCCCCTGAACCACGGAGTAGATGTCGTACATGCCGCCGGAGTTGGCGCACGAACCCATCGAGATTACCCACTTGGGCTCGAGCATCTGCTCGTACAGGCGCTGAATGATCGGCGCCATCTTGATGAAGCAGGTCCCGGCGATAACCATGAAGTCAGCCTGACGCGGTGATGCCCGGATAACTTCGGCGCCGAAGCGCGCGATGTCGTGGGGCGCCGTGAAGGCAGTGGTCATTTCCACGTAGCAGCACGACAGGCCGAAGTTGTACGGCCACAGGGAGTTCTTACGTCCCCAGTTGACCGCGCCACTCAGCACGTCTTCCAGCTTGCCCATGAAAATGTTTTTGTGGACTTGATCCTCTAACGGATCGGAAACGGTTTCCCGCTGGCCGATCGGATACTGCTCGTTAGGAGCATCGGGGTCGATTCTGGTGAGATTGTATTGCATTGCCAAAGCCTCATTGTTTCAGCTTCGCCTGCCGCTTGCGACGAGCTTCCGGAGCCCAGTCAAGGGCGCCCACTCGGAACAGGTAGACAAGACCTGCCAACAGAATTGCTATGAAAACGAGAGCTTCGACGAATCCGGTCCAGCCGCTTTCGCGGACGGACACAGACCATGCAAAGAGAAAGAGGGCTTCGATATCGAAGATCACGAACAGCATCGCGACCAGATAGAATTTGGCTGAGAGCCGCAAGCGGGCGCCACCGGTAGGTAGCATGCCGGACTCGAACGGTTCGTTTTTGCTGCGGCCCCAGGCTTTTGACCCGAGGAGGCTGGAGACGCCGAGCATGAAGGCGCACAGGCCGACTACACCCAGAAGGAAAATGGCAAAGCCCCAGTTGTGGGCCATGAGTCCTGTCGCTTCGGGCATGCTGGAAATCCTTAACAGAGAGCAAAGGTCTCTGAGCTTGATAAAGAAATAAGGCAGTGACGATATGTCGCAGCAATCAATCGCGCTGATTTTATGGCTAAACACCCTGCAAGTAAAATTCCTATAGCGAAATTATTTATTGGAATAAGGACATAGCGCACCTCGAAGGTCCCGCAGCCCATGCGTTGCGGGCATTAGCCGGGATTTCACGAATTATGTTTTGTGGGAAATGTAACGAACATAGTTATCGCTAAATGATAATTGATATCGTTTGCAGCGGTTTCGTAACTGTTTAACGGGTCGGTAGTTGGGAAGTTGTCTTATATGCGCGTTACTGCAAGTAGCGGCGGCGCCCGTTTTAGCCGATTTTTGCGATGCGGATACCGCTCTGGATCAATGTTTTGCCTGACAGGCTTTGCCAATTGCTGAGGAGTCCGGAAAGGCTCAGGCAAAAAAAAACGCCCCGAACCAGTCGGGGCGTCAGTTTTTCGGCAATGCGGTTAGCTTTCTATACGATCCGCAAAGGCCGTTCGCTCAGGCGAAGTCGATCAGTGGAACTGTTCTTCTTCGGTCGAACCGGTCAGCGCGGTCACCGAGGACGTGCCGCCCTGGATCACGGTGGTCATGTCGTCGAAGTAGCCGGTGCCCACTTCCTGCTGGTGAGCCACGAAGGTGTAACCCTTGGCGGCGTCAGCGAATTCCTGCTCTTGCAGCTTCACGTAGGCAGTCATGTCGTTGCGGGCGTAGTCGTGCGCCAGGTTGAACATGCTGTGCCACATGTTGTGAATGCCGGCCAGGGTGATGAACTGGTGCTTGTAACCCATGGCGGACAGTTCGCGCTGGAACTTGGCGATGGTCGCGTCGTCCAGGTTTTTCTTCCAGTTGAAGGAAGGCGAGCAGTTGTACGACAGGATCTGGTCCGGGTATTCCTTTTTGATCGCTTCAGCGAAACGACGGGCTTCTTCCAGGTCCGGCTTGGCGGTTTCGCACCAGATCAGGTCGGCGTACGGCGCGTAAGCCAGGCCACGGGCGATTGCCTGGTCCAGGCCGGCACGAACCTTGTAGAAGCCTTCCTGGGTACGGGTACCCGTCACGAAGGGCTGGTCGTAAGGGTCGCAGTCGGAAGTCAGCAGGTCGGCGGCGTTGGCGTCGGTACGGGCCAGAATGATGGTCGGTACACCGGCAACGTCGGCAGCCAGACGAGCAGCGGTCAGCTTCTGCACGGCTTCCTGGGTTGGAACCAGAACCTTGCCGCCCATGTGGCCGCATTTCTTCACGGAAGCCAGTTGGTCTTCGAAGTGAACGCCGGCGGCGCCTGCTTCGATCATGCTCTTCATCAACTCGTAGGCGTTCAGTACGCCGCCGAAACCGGCTTCAGCGTCAGCCACGATTGGCGCGAAGTAGTCGATGTAGCCTTCGTCGCCAGGGTTCTTGCCGGCTTTCCACTGGATCTGGTCGGCACGACGGAACGAGTTGTTGATGCGCTTGACCACGGTTGGAACCGAGTCCACCGGGTACAGCGACTGGTCCGGGTACATCGATTCGGCGGAGTTGTTGTCTGCCGCAACTTGCCAGCCCGACAGGTAGATCGCCTGGATCCCCGCTTTAACCTGCTGCACAGCCTGGCCGCCGGTCAGGGCGCCCATGCAGTTGACGAAATCTTTCTCTGGGCGGAAGGACGGCTTGGCACCCTGGGTGACCAGGTTCCACAGTTTTTCGGCGCCCATTTTTGCAAAGGTGTGCTCTGGTTGAACCGAGCCACGCAGACGGACGACGTCAGCAGCGGAGTAATTGCGAGTCACGCCTTTCCAGCGCGGGTTTTCAGCCCAGTCTTTTTCAAGGGCTGCAATTTGCTGTTCGCGTGTCAGTGCCATGGAGATAAACCTCGTCGCGTCTTTATGAAAAGTTGTTCTGCGGTGGAAAATTCCTTGCGCTCGCTGACCAGAAGCTTAGGCGGTCAGGTCGGGTTCGGCGGGGCAGGCGACGGGATGAACGATGGGCTCGAGGGGAAGTGAGCAGGTAAAGGCGAACTGGTGGGCGCATTCGGGCGTCGTGGGCCTTTATACGAACGACAGTGTAAAGCCGGGTTACCTAATTACGCTTCCGTCCCTCGGGACAACTTCGTTCCAGTCGGCAACCTCGTCAAACACGCCTTGTGGGCGGTACAGACACGAAACGGCTCGCGGGGGTGGTTGCGAGCAGCGCTTCGAAGGCCCTTGCCAGGGCCTCTGATTAGCGGGAGCGAGGCCATCATGCCTTTGCTTTTTTGGCTCGTCAAACGTTTTGTAGTGCTTTTTTTCAAGCACTACATCTTTCGTCTAATACGACTAATCAGTCAGTTTTTGGTGCTTTAGTCCAGCGTGTCGACTTTCACCCGCAACGTCATGTCATCCCGGCCCTGAGTCGAGTAGCTGCGGGCCAGGCCCTGTTTGTCAGCCTGGGTCTGGCGATTCACGCCGGCGAGGGTGATCCACTCACCCAGGCGTCCGGTGACAGTTGTGTCGGTGCTTTGCACGTTCACTACATCGGGACGTTCCTGGCTCATGCGGTCACGGTTGGTACTGATTGCCAGGTGAACGGTTTCGCCGGTGACGCTGGCGGTGACATAAAACCCTTGAGTGACGTTGCGATATTGTGTCTGGCTGCTGTAACCGCCATACGAATCGCTCTGGCTGCTGGTGATCGGCACGCTCTGGCCGACCTGAATCAGCGCCGGTGCGCCTTCGCTGGCCTGGATCTGCTGAATGCCGCCGTCACGGCTGGCGGTGCTGCGGCTGATGATCCGGGTCTGCGCGCCATTGACTGAATAACCTTCGTCGCCACGGCCGTTGTTTTCGTTGGTGTCGACCGTGATCAGCAGGCGCTTGGGCGCGGTGTCGAGCTGCGAAAGCAGGTCCTTGAGTTCTTCGATCTTGCCGGGCTCCGCCTTGACGATCAGTTGGTTGCCATAGGCGCTGACCTGGCCGTCCTTACCGATAAAGTCCTGGGCCACCGGCAGCATGTCGGCGCTGGTGTGGTACTTGAGAGGTAAGACTTCTGTGGCTGCCATCACCGAAAAACTGCAGCCGAGCAGCAAGGTGGTGAGCAGGGTGCGTAGGGACATGTCCGTTATCTCCGCTTTCGAAAGGCTTGATATTGCCAGTTTGTCGGCCCGGGGTGGGGCAAGTTGAATCGTAGACAGCAAAACGCCCCGGCATCGTGAGATGGCGGGGCGTTTTACGTGATCGTTCCCCCGCAGAGCGTAGGAGCGATCGGTGCCTTGGTCTTAAGCCGAGTGACGAACCATGTCTACGTGGGGAATCCCTGCTTCCAGAAACTCCTCGCTGACCAGATTGAAGCCCAGACGCTCATAGAACGCCGTGGCCTGCACCTGGGCGCTGAGCTTCTGCTGTTGCAGCCCGCGGGCTTCCGCTTCGGCGATGACCGCTTGCATCAGCGCATCGCCGACCTTCAGGCCACGCCAGTCCTTCAGTACCGAAACCCGGCCCACATGCCCGTCGGGCAAGAGGCGGGCGGTGCCGATCGGAAAGTCACCTTCGAAGGCCAGGAAGTGCACCGCCGTGGCGTCGTCGGCGTCCCACTCAAGCTCGGGTGGAACCGATTGTTCGGCAATGAACACCGTTTCGCGAATGCGGCGGATCTCGGCGTTGTCCTTTTGCCAGTCTGCAACACGTACGCGAATCTTATTCATCGTCGGCGAACCCCAGGCTTCCCTGTTTGACCAGTTCGCACAGCAGGCCGCGACCGTCTTCGTCGCTCAGCCAGTCACCAAGGTTGTCGGTGTGCAGGGCGTCGGCGGAGCAGATCAGCTTCAGCAGTTCGCGCAGCTTGCCCGGCAGGTAACGGCTCTGGCCGCTGGCGAACAGCAGCAGATCGTCATCAACGTCCGACCACGCCAGGCGCGCGCTCGGGTTGCGGATCAGGATGGCGCCATCTTCGAGCGCGCCGAGGAGGTCTTCTTCCTCGACTTCTTCCGGGCCGACCACCAGCTCTGGATAACGTGGTTCGGTCATGTACTGGCCGAACCAGGTCAACAGCAGACGTTCATCGCTCATGTGCTCGGCGAGCAGCGCTTTCAGGCGGCCGAGTGCATCGTGCTGGATCTGATGTGGGTCATCGCTGACCGGTTTCGCATCGGCGTCGGTGTAGCGCTCTTCGT
The DNA here is from genome assembly GCF_046487845.1 of Pseudomonas sp. PHC1. Taxonomy (NCBI): domain Bacteria; kingdom Pseudomonadati; phylum Pseudomonadota; class Gammaproteobacteria; order Pseudomonadales; family Pseudomonadaceae; genus Pseudomonas; species Pseudomonas sp. PHC1. The sequence goes on along the minus strand of NZ_JBJXHJ010000006.1, from coordinate 51,509 downwards.
CAGTCAGGAACTGGCTGAGGAAATCGGTGAAGTGAGTCAGCACTTCAGCGGCGCTTGGTGCGCGGAAGCCGACCGAATAGGTCATGCAGTCATCAACGGCAACGCCGCAGTGAGCCAGGCGCGGCGGCAGATATAGCATGTCGCCCGGTTCCAGTACCCACTCTTCGGTCTGGTTGAATTCGGCGAGGATACGCAGGTCCGCGTGTTGCAGCAGCGGGCTTTCGGAGTCGCACATCTGGCCGATTTTCCAGTTGCGCTTGCCGTGGCCTTGCAGCAGGAACACGTCGTAGTTGTCGAAGTGCGGACCGACGCTGCCACCCGGGGCGGCGAAGCTGATCATCACGTCGTCGACGCGCCAGCTCGGCAGGAAGCGGAAATTCTCCAGCAACTCGCTGACTTCCGGCACGAACTGATCGACCGCCTGCACCAGCAGGGTCCACTCACGCTCCGTCAGCTTGCTGAATTCGTCTTCGGCGAACGGGCCGCGGCGCAGTTCCCAAGGACGCTCGCCGTGCTCGATCACCAGGCGCGATTCAACTTCTTCTTCCAGGGCCAGGCCGGCGAGTTCGTCGGCGTCGATCGGGCTTTCGAAATCAGGAAATGCCTGACGGATCAGCAGTGGTTTTTTCTGCCAGTAATCGCGCATGAATTCGCGCGCCGTAAGACCACCCAGAAGTTGAAGAGGAATATCGGGATTCATATGTAACCTATTGAAAAAAAGCATTTTTCAGACGGGAATAAAAACGCCCGGCGCGGCCGGGCGTCTCAAGCGGGTCATGCGGTCGATCAGATGCGTTTGGCTTGCGCTACAGCGTTGCCGATGTAGTTGGCCGGGGTCAGTTGCTTGAGCTCGGCTTTCGCTGCGGCCGGCATGTCCAGACCATCGATGAAAGTCTGCAACGCTTCAGGGCTGATGCCCTTGCCGCGTGTCAGTTCTTTCAGCTTTTCGTACGGGTTTTCGATGTTGTAGCGGCGCATCACGGTCTGGATCGGCTCGGCCAGGACTTCCCAGCAAGCGTCCAGATCGGCAGCAATCTTGTCAGCGTTCAGTTCAAGCTTGCTGATGCCTTTGAGGCTCGCTTCGTATGCGATCACGCTGTGGGCGAAGCCGACGCCGAGGTTGCGCAGAACGGTGGAGTCGGTCAGGTCGCGCTGCCAGCGGGAAATTGGCAGTTTGCTCGCCAGGTGCTGGAACAGTGCGTTGGCGATGCCCAGGTTGCCTTCGGAGTTTTCGAAGTCGATCGGGTTGACCTTGTGCGGCATGGTCGACGAACCGATTTCGCCGGCGATGGTGCGCTGCTTGAAGTAACCCAGGGAGATGTAGCCCCAGATGTCACGGTCGAAGTCGATCAGGATGGTGTTGAAGCGCGCGATGGCGTCGAACAGCTCGGCGATGTAGTCGTGCGGCTCGATCTGCGTGGTGTACGGGTTGAAGCTCAGGCCCAGTTCGTCTTCGATGAAGGCGCGGGCGTTGGCTTCCCAGTCGATCTGCGGGTAGGCCGACAGGTGAGCGTTGTAGTTGCCGACAGCGCCGTTGATCTTGCCCAGCAGCGGAACGGCCGCAACCTGAGCGATCTGACGCTCGAGACGGTAAACCACGTTCGCCAGCTCTTTACCCAGAGTGGTCGGCGAAGCCGGCTGGCCGTGGGTGCGCGACAGCATCGGCACGTCGGCGAAGCGCAGGGCCAGTTCGCGGATGGCGTTGGCCGTCTGGCGCATCAGCGGCAGCATCACGTCGTCACGGCCTTCACGCAGCATCAGGGCGTGGGACAGGTTGTTGATGTCCTCGCTGGTGCAGGCGAAGTGGATGAATTCGCTGACCTTGGCCAGCTCCGGCAGCTTGGCCGCCTGCTCCTTGAGCAGGTATTCGATCGCTTTCACGTCGTGGTTGGTGGTGCGCTCGATCTCTTTCACGCGCTCGGCGTGCTCCAGCGAGAAGTTCTCGGCCAGTTCGTTCAGAACGGCATTGGCTTCGGCGGAGAAGGCTGGCACTTCCGGGATGCCGGCGTGAGCGGCCAGGCGCTGGAGCCAGCGCACTTCAACCAGAACGCGGGCACGGATCAGGCCGTACTCGCTGAAAATCGGGCGCAGGGCCTGGGTTTTGCCGGCGTAGCGGCCGTCAACAGGGGAAACCGCAGTGAGCGAAGAGAGCTGCATGGGGTGTTCTCGGACAGTCGGGCAACGAAATGGGGCGCGTATCATACATGAAAAAATCCGCCGGTCCGTCGCCAACTGACCGGCGTATTACGCGTTACAGACTACAAAGCTTTTATTGCGTGGCGATTTACTCGCTGCGCATCAACGGATACAGCTCTTTGAGCAATTTGCGCCGGCTCACGACCAGTTGCCAGCGGTGACCGCCAAGTTGGCGCCACAGGCGTGCCGAACGAATGCCGGCGAGCAGCAGGGCGCGGATCTTCGAGGCGTTGCTCGGCTGCTGCAGATTGCGCATGTCGCCATGCACCTGAATGCGTTGGCGCAGTGTGCTCAGGGTGTCCTGGTACAGCGCACCGCAGGCCGCGATCACGTTTTCGTGGGCCGGGCCGAAATGCTCGACCTGCGACTGAATCTGCGGCAAGCGTTTGCCGATGACGTCGAGCATGTCGTTGCGCTTGGCCAGTTGCCGCTCAAGGCCGAGCATGGACAGGGCGTAGCGCAGCGGCTCGCGCTGCAAGGTACTCGGGTCGCGCTCGAGGGCGCCGATCAGCGCGCGGTAACCCTCGCGCAGGTTGATGTCGTCGCCGCCATATACATCCAGCGTGTCTTTCGGGTCGCGAACCAGCAGGCTGCCGAGCATGCAGCTCAGGCCGGCTTCGTTGGTCTGGCCGGTCCTGGCGATCCGGTCCACCAGCACGGCGGCGAGAAACACGCCGCCCAGAGCGGTCAATTGCTCCTGAGTCGGGCTCATGCCTGGTCGCTCCACGGCTCGGCGACTTCAATCACGCCGCCACCGAGGCAGATTTCACCGTCATAGAACACCACCGACTGACCCGGCGTGACCGCGCGTTGCGGCTCGTCGAACACGGCGCGATAGCCGGTCGCGGTTTTTTCCAGCGTGCAGGCCTGATCGCCCTGGCGATAACGAACCTTGGCGGTCAGGCGCAGTGGCTGGCTCAGATCGATCGGGTTGACCCAATAGATTTCCGAAGCGAGCAGGGCGCTGGAAAACAGCCACGGATGGTTGTTGCCCTGGCCGACGATCAGCTCGTTGGTGTCCAGATCCTTGCGCAGCACGTACCACGGCTCGTCGCCGGCGTCTTTCAGACCGCCGATGCCCAGGCCCTGACGCTGGCCGATGGTGTGGTACATCAGGCCGTGGTGACGGCCGATGACTTCGCCTTCGGTGGTCTTGATCTCGCCCGGTTGCGCCGGCAGGTATTGCTTGAGGAAATCGCTGAAACGGCGCTCACCGATGAAGCAGATTCCGGTGGAATCCTTCTTTTTGGCCGTCGCCAGCTCGTATTTCTCGGCAATTGCACGGACTTGCGGTTTTTCCAGCTCGCCGACCGGGAACAGGGTCTTGGCGATCTGTTCACCCCCAACGGCGTGCAGGAAGTAGCTCTGATCCTTGTTCGGATCCAGGCCCTTGAGCAGTTCGGTGCGGCCGTCAATGTCGCGGCGGCGCACGTAGTGGCCGGTGGCAATCAGATCGGCGCCAAGCATCATGGCGTAGTCGAGAAACGCCTTGAACTTGATCTCGCGGTTGCACAGGATGTCCGGATTCGGCGTGCGGCCGGCCTTGTATTCGGCCAGGAAGTGTTCGAATACGTTGTCCCAGTACTCGGCGGCGAAGTTGGCGGTGTGCAGCTTGATACCGATCTTGTCGCAAACGGCCTGGGCATCCGCCAGGTCGTCCATGGCGGTGCAGTATTCCGTTCCGTCGTCTTCTTCCCAGTTCTTCATGAACAGGCCTTCCACTTCATAGCCCTGCTCGATCAGCAGGAGAGCGGAAACGGAAGAGTCCACGCCGCCGGACATGCCGACAATGACGCGCTTCTTGGATGTGTCAGAAGGGGCTGGATCACGCATAGGGATTCAATGAGTGTCTTGAAAAAGGACGCGATTCTATCAGGCTCACGGCCTCAAGGCTAAAGGGAAGGGCGGATCAGTTCGAGACCGAAGCGATTGCCGGCCAGATAATCGTCGATGCAGCGGATGATCAGCTCGCTGCGCCAGTTGTCGCGCTGGGTCAATAATTCGTCGCGGGTCAGCCACTTGGCGCCGACGATGCCGTCGTCCAGCTGATATTCCGGGTGATGTTTGACGGCTTTGGCGCTGAAGCACACGCGCTGGTAAGTCACGCCGTTGCTCGGGGCGGTATACAGATAAATGCCGATTACGCTGGTGGGTTCGACGTCCCAGCCGGTTTCTTCGAGGGTTTCGCGCACGGCGGCTTCGATCAGGGTTTCGTCCGGATCCAGATGGCCGGCCGGCTGATTGAGCACGTTACGCCCGGCCTTGTGTTCCTCGACCATCAGGAAACGACCGTTGTCCTCGACGATGGTGGCGACGGTGATGTGGGGTTGCCAGTTCATGGACTGCTCTTGCTCGGAGGGGGGGGCGCAAGTAAACAACAAGGCGTTGTAGTCCTCAACCGATTCATGCAGTTCTGTTTAATAAGGCATAGTCATAAAGTTTTTTGATTGAAAGCCATAATTTTTCAGGAAAGCCGAGATTTTTGAAATCTGTTCACTTGTAAGCGCAGGTATTAATGAAATGACATTAACCACTTGAACATTGCCCGCAAAACAGTGCCACTCGACAAGTACGTAGGGATCCGCCCAAACAAACCGAGAGGGAATGTCTGTGCCTCCAAAGCCATAAGGAGCCGATCCCGGGCTTGGATTGACAATGTTGACACTCAAGTCAGTAGCGATGAGGTTTTTGGGGATGGCTTGTACGTAATACCATTTATCGACGGGGGTGTGGTCGTAGACATCAACTTTTCCCACCGCCCAGAATAGTGGAGCCAGCAAGTCCGGGAATGTCACTCTGGGTTTGGTGGCAAAAATTTGGGATTCATCTGTCGCTGCCACGCCACCATTGATTTTCTGATGGATCCAGCGGTAATAAGCCTTATTCCCAAAAGGTAAATAGACTCTGAAGCCTTGAGGTAGGCCTTTCAGGGTGTTGAAGAATTGTAGCGGGATCTGGAGGGCGGGAGGGTCGGTGCATGGCCCATCACTGATTGCCGGGTCATTCCATGAGAGCGTGTCGGCAGATGCTGACGATGTAAGCGCAGCCAATGCAAAACTGACGAGCAGGCTCAGCGGTTTCATTCTTATCTCCTTGCGAGGCTTGTAAGTATCTAAAAAACGTTCTCTCTCAAAGATCTTGTGGGAACTCGGATGTCTGCATCGGTGATACGTGGTGTTATTTCGACTCACTCATTATTTATTCTTGGGCCATAGCTGCTTGGTTATAGGGGTGGGATTTTGGCCGGGAATATTATGTGAGTGACGGTGGCAGATGTTTTATTTCGTGTGTTCTGAGATTAGTGGCTTGCTCGAGTCTTGTGACCTGTCAACTTTGACAGTTGATTATGCTCTTTTGCGATCATCTATTGCGGCGATGTGGAATAAGGCTCGGTTCTCAGGGGCGGCGTAAGTAAGACCGGAAACAAAATTTCAGCCTTTTGAAAAAAGCAAACCCCGGCACAGGGCCGGGGTTTGTTTGCAGCGCTACAACCTTATACCAGCGCAGCAATCGCCGCGTTGAAGGTTGCGCTTGGGCGCATGGCCTTGCTGATCAGCTCGGCGTCGGCGTGGTAGTAACCGCCGATGTCCACTGGCTTGCCTTGAACGGCGTTGAGCTCGGCGACGATGGTCGCTTCGTTCTCGGTCAGGGTCTTGGCCAGGGTTGCGAACTGCGATTGCAGTGCGGCGTCTTCAGTCTGGGCGGCCAGGGCTTGTGCCCAGTACATCGCCAGGTAGAAGTGGCTGCCGCGGTTGTCGATGTTGCCGACTTTGCGCGATGGCGACTTGTTGTTGTCGAGGAACTGGCCAGTAGCCTGATCCAGGGTCTTGGACAGCACCAGCGCTTTCGGGTTGTTGTAGTTAACACCCAGGTGCTCAAGAGAGGCGGCCAGGGCCAGGAATTCACCCAGCGAATCCCAGCGCAGGAAGTTCTCTTCGACCAGTTGTTGCACGTGCTTCGGAGCCGAACCGCCGGCGCCGGTTTCGAACAGGCCACCGCCATTCATCAGCGGCACGATCGACAGCATCTTGGCGCTGGTGCCCAGTTCCATGATCGGGAACAAGTCGGTCAGGTAGTCGCGCAGTACGTTGCCGGTCACCGAAATGGTGTCCTTGCCTTCGCGGGTGCGTTGCAGGGTGTACTTCATGGCGTCGACCGGCGCCATGATCTGGATGTCCAGACCAGCGGTGTCGTGATCCTTCAGGTAAGCCTGAACCTTCTCGATCACCACGCCGTCGTGGGCGCGCATCGGGTCCAGCCAGAAGATGGCCGGGGTGCTGCTTGCGCGAGCGCGGTTGACGGCCAGTTTGACCCAGTCCTGGATCGGCGCGTCTTTGGTCTGGCACATGCGGAAGATGTCGCCGGCTTCAACAGCCTGTTCCATCAGCAGGGTGCCTTTGCTGTCGGTCACGCGAACCACGCCGTCGGCCTTGATCTGGAAGGTCTTGTCGTGGGAGCCGTACTCTTCAGCCTTTTTCGCCATCAGGCCAACGTTTGGCACGCTGCCCATGGTGGTCGGATCGAAAGCACCATTGGCTTTGCAATCTTCGATCACGGCCTGGTAGATGGTGGCGTAGCAACGATCCGGGATCACAGCCTTGGTGTCGTGCAGCTGGCCATCGGTGCCCCACATCTTGCCGGAGTCACGGATCATGGCCGGCATCGAGGCGTCGACGATGACGTCGCTCGGCACGTGCAGGTTGGTGATGCCTTTGTCGGAGTTGACCATCGCCAGCGACGGACGAACGGCGTAGACCGCTTGAATGTCGGCTTCGATCTGGGCTTGTTGCTCGGCCGGCAGGGATTTGATGCGAGCGTACAGGTCGCCGATGCCGTTGTTCAGGTTGAAGCCGACCTCGGCCAGCACGTCGGCGTGCTTGGTCAGGGCGTCCTTGTAGAACTCGGCAACGATCTGGCCGAACATGATCGGGTCGGAGACCTTCATCATGGTGGCTTTCAGGTGAACCGACAGCAGCACGCCTTGTTGCTTGGCGCTGTCGATTTCAGCGGCGATGAACGCGCGCAGGGCCTTTTTGCTCATCACCGAGCAGTCGAGGATCTCACCCGCCTGAACGGTGGTTTTTTCTTTCAGGACGGTAGCGGTGCCGTCATTGGCGATCAGCTCGATCTTCACGGCGTCAGCGGCGTCGATCAGGGCAGCCTTTTCGCTGCCGTAGAAATCGCCGGTGCTCATGTGAGCGACGTGGGACTTGGAGTCCTTGGCCCAGGCGCCCATTTTGTGCGGGTGCTTGCGCGCGTAGTTCTTGACCGACAGTGGAGCGCGGCGGTCGGAGTTGCCTTCGCGCAGAACCGGGTTCACGGCGCTGCCCTTGACCTTGTCGTAGCGCGCCTTGGCGTCTTTGTCGGCGTCGCTGGTCACGGTTTCCGGGTAGTCCGGCAGGTTGTAGCCCTGGGCTTGCAGTTCTTTGATCGCGGCTTGCAGCTGCGGAACCGAGGCGCTGATGTTCGGCAGCTTGATGATGTTGGCTTCAGGCGTAACGGCCAGGTCGCCCAGTTCGGCGAGGTGGTCGGCTACGGCTTTGTCGCCCAGTTGCTCGGGGAAGCTGGCCAGAATACGTGCTGCAAGAGAGATATCGCGGGTTTCCACGGCGATATCGGCCGAGGCGGTGTAAGCCTCGATGATCGGCAGCAGGGAATAGGTGGCGAGGGCTGGAGCTTCGTCGGTGAAGGTATAGATGATCTTCGAGCGGGTGGGCATATTCGGATTAACTCTCTCTTCTTTGCTAAAGCGTGCGCAGAAACTCGAGGGGCGCCGGGTAAGCGCGTTCGTTCAAAGTCATCCATGAACCGAATGTCGAGAATCTTCGCGGTGATGTTGGGTGCATCAGTAGAGCGTCAAGCAGTCGGACTGCGGTAACAACCCGACCAATCAGGCGGAAAGTCTCGTGCTAGAGAGGCCAGCCGTCGTGACCCTTTGGTCAGCGGGCGGCATTATACATAGGTAGCTGGCAATCTGCCGATGGTTCATACGCAACGATTCTCGTCCATTGGTCTAAAGGTCGCAGGGCGGGGTGGGGCGTAGAGTCGCCGTGAATGCTTGAGATTGGCGCTTTTCCCTTTGCTTTCAGGCTTGTACGAAACGAGATGGGGTCGCGCCCGGAACAGAGGGTTTGCGTGTTGATTCAACTGGGTTACGCTCGAACCAAGCCAGATGTTCAATCCAAACAATGGAGTTCAGCATGGGTTACAAGAAGATTCAGGTTCCAGCCGTCGGCGACAAAATCACCGTCAACGCAGACCATTCTCTCAATGTCCCTGATAACCCGATCATTCCCTTCATCGAAGGTGACGGCATTGGCGTCGACGTCAGCCCTGTGATGATCAAAGTGGTTGATGCTGCCGTAGAAAAAGCCTACGGGGGCAAGCGCAAGATTTCCTGGATGGAGGTTTATGCTGGCGAAAAAGCAACCCAGGTTTATGACCAGGACACCTGGCTGCCGCAGGAAACTCTGGACGCGGTCAAGGATTACGTGGTTTCCATCAAGGGCCCGCTGACCACCCCGGTCGGTGGCGGCATCCGCTCCCTCAACGTTGCCCTGCGTCAACAGCTCGATCTCTATGTCTGCCTGCGCCCGGTGGTGTGGTTCGAAGGCGTGCCAAGCCCGGTGAAAAAGCCCGGCGACGTCGACATGGTGATCTTCCGCGAAAACTCCGAAGACATTTATGCCGGTATCGAATGGAAGGCCGGCTCCCCCGAGGCCACCAAGGTCATCAAGTTCCTGAAAGAAGAAATGGGCGTCACCAAGATCCGTTTCGATCAGGACTGCGGCATCGGCATCAAGCCGGTTTCGAAAGAAGGCACCAAGCGTCTGGTGCGCAAGGCCCTGCAATACGTAGTGGACAACGACCGCAAGTCGCTGACCATCGTGCACAAGGGCAACATCATGAAATTCACCGAAGGTGCCTTCAAGGACTGGGGTTACGAGGTGGCGAAGGAAGAATTCGGCGCCGAGCTGCTCGATGGCGGACCATGGATGAAATTCAAGAACCCGAAAACCGGCCGCGAAGTCGTCGTCAAGGACGCCATCGCCGACGCCATGCTCCAGCAGATCCTGCTGCGTCCGGCCGAATACGATGTGATCGCCACCCTCAACCTCAACGGTGACTACCTGTCCGACGCCCTGGCGGCGGAAGTGGGCGGTATCGGTATCGCGCCGGGTGCCAACCTGTCCGACACCGTGGCCATGTTCGAGGCAACCCACGGTACCGCGCCGAAATATGCCGGCAAGGACCAGGTCAACCCGGGCTCGGTGATTCTGTCGGCGGAGATGATGCTGCGCCACCTGGGCTGGACCGAGGCGGCCGACCTGATCATCAAGGGCACCAATGGCGCAATCAAGGCCAAGACCGTGACCTACGACTTCGAACGTCTGATGGAAGGCGCCACGCTGGTGTCTTCTTCGGGCTTCGGTGAAGCGCTGATCAAGCACATGTAAGAAAGGCAGTTGCAACGAAATCGCCCGGCTCGAGTAATCGAGCCGGGCGGTTTGTTTTCTGGCAAGTATTCGGGTTGCTTCAGCTGGTCACTGACTGGTGTTGAGCGGCTGCCGCAGCAACGGCGGCCGAGGCGGGATCTTTCGCGGCCTCGACATTCTGAATATTTGTGGCATGCAGGCCTTTGGGCCCTTGTATGATGTCGAATTTGACGATTTGCCCGGCTTTGAGGGTTTTGTATCCGTCCATTTTAATGGCGGTATAGTGGGCAAAGAAGTCGATCTCCTTGCCATCCTCGTCCTTCCCCTCGCGGGAGTCGGTATTGATGAAACCGAAACCCTTGGCATTGTTGAACCATTTCACCTTGCCGACAGCCATGCTCAAATCCCTCTGCAACAGTCTCCATCGCTGGAGTATCATCCAATTCATCCGCAGTCGAATCCGTTAAAAAGATTGACTCCGCGGATCTTTTTTACCCACTGTGGGTTCTATTGGTTGTAACACCGTTTTTCCGATAGTCAAGGTGACCGGGCAGTCGGAGTTGAAAACGTGTCAAGCCGCCCCCACCACTGTATTTGCACAACTGACGAACCTTTCTTTCCATGCATGCAATCAGCCAGATTCGACTAACATTCAATCAGGATCGCCCGCTTCTCCAAAAGGATCTTCCACAGGAGCACGACGACGATTCGGCAGGCGTTGCTGTTCAGGAAGCAAAGCCTGCGTTACAGGCGCCGCCGATGTACAAGGTGGTTTTGTTCAACGATGACTACACACCGATGGATTTCGTCGTCGAAGTGCTCGAGGTGTTTTTTAACCTGAATCGCGAGCTGGCGACCAAGGTCATGCTGGCCGTCCATACCGAAGGGCGGGCAGTATGTGGAGTGTTTACCCGCGACATCGCCGAGACAAAGGCCATGCAGGTCAACCAGTACGCCAGGGAAAGCCAGCATCCGCTACTCTGTGAAATCGAGAAGGACGGTTAATCGCCGACCACTTGGGTATGAGGTGAAGCTATGTTAAACCGCGAGCTCGAAGTCACCCTCAATCTTGCCTTCAAGGAGGCACGTTCGAAGCGTCATGAATTCATGACCGTCGAACACCTGCTGCTGGCCCTATTGGACAATGAGGCTGCCGCCACCGTATTACGTGCCTGCGGCGCAAACCTCGACAAACTCAAGCACGACCTGCAGGAGTTCATCGACTCCACCACGCCACTGATCCCCGTCCATGACGAGGATCGCGAAACCCAGCCAACCCTGGGCTTCCAGCGTGTGCTGCAACGTGCTGTCTTTCATGTGCAGAGCTCGGGCAAACGCGAAGTGACCGGCGCCAACGTGCTGGTTGCAATCTTCAGTGAGCAAGAGAGTCAGGCGGTGTTCCTGCTGAAACAGCAGAGCGTTGCACGCATTGATGTCGTCAATTACATCGCCCACGGTATTTCCAAAGTGCCGGGGCATGGCGATCACTCTGAAGGTGAACAAGATATGCAGGACGATGAGGGCGGTGAGTCTTCTTCTTCAGGCAATCCGCTGGACGCTTATGCCAGCAATCTCAACGAACTCGCACGCCAGGGCCGGATCGATCCGCTGGTCGGGCGTGAAACGGAAGTCGAGCGTGTCGCGCAGATTCTGGCGCGTCGTCGCAAGAACAATCCGCTGCTGGTGGGCGAGGCAGGCGTGGGTAAAACCGCGATTGCCGAAGGCCTTGCCAAGCGTATTGTTGACAACCAGGTGCCAGACCTGCTGGCCAACAGCGTCGTTTATTCCCTCGATCTGGGCGCTCTGCTCGCGGGCACCAAGTATCGCGGTGATTTCGAGAAGCGCTTCAAGGCGCTGCTCAATGAGCTGAAAAAACGTCCGCAGGCCATCCTGTTCATCGACGAGATCCACACCATTATCGGTGCGGGTGCTGCGTCCGGTGGCGTGATGGACGCTTCGAACCTGCTCAAGCCGCTGCTGTCGTCCGGCGACATTCGCTGCATCGGCTCGACCACGTTCCAGGAATTTCGTGGCATCTTCGAAAAAGACCGCGCCCTGGCGCGTCGCTTCCAGAAGGTCGATGTCGTCGAGCCGTCGGTGGAAGACACCATCGGAATCCTGCGTGGCCTGAAAGGTCGCTTCGAACAGCATCACAACATCGAATACAGCGATGAGTCGTTGCGCGCCGCTGCGGAACTGGCTTCGCGCTACATCAATGACCGGCACATGCCGGACAAGGCCATCGACGTGATCGACGAGGCGGGCGCCTACCAGCGTCTGCAACCGGTCGAGAAGCGCGTGAAACGCATCGAAGTGCCTGAAGTCGAGGACATCGTTGCGAAAATTGCGCGGATTCCGCCGAAGCACGTCACCAGCTCCGACAAGGAGCTGCTGCGCAACCTCGAGCGTGACCTGAAACTCACGGTGTTCGGTCAGGATGCGGCGATCGATTCGCTGTCGACTGCGATCAAGCTGTCCCGTGCCGGTCTCAAGTCGCCTGACAAGCCTGTCGGTTCGTTCCTGTTCGCAGGGCCGACCGGCGTCGGTAAAACCGAAGCCGCGCGTCAATTGGCCAAGGCGTTGGGGATCGAACTGGTTCGCTTCGACATGTCCGAGTACATGGAGCGCCACACCGTATCGCGTTTGATCGGTGCGCCTCCGGGTTACGTCGGTTTCGATCAGGGCGGTCTGTTGACCGAGGCGATCACCAAGCAACCGCATTGCGTATTGCTGCTCGATGAAATCGAGAAGGCGCATCCGGAAGTCTTCAACCTGCTGTTGCAGGTGATGGATCACGGTACGCTGACCGACAACAACGGGCGCAAGGCGGATTTCCGCAACGTGATCGTGATCATGACCACCAACGCCGGTGCTGAAACGGCGGCGCGAGCTTCGATCGGTTTCACCCATCAGGACCATTCGTCCGATGCGATGGAAGTGATCAAGAAGAGCTTCACGCCGGAATTCCGCAACCGCCTGGATACCATCATTCAGTTTGGTCGCCTCAGTCATGAGGTTATCAAGAGCGTGGTGGACAAGTTCCTCACCGAGCTTCAGGCGCAGTTGGAAGACAAGCGGGTGCTTCTGGAAGTGACCGATGCGGCGCGCAGCTGGCTGGCGGCCGGTGGTTACGATTCGGCCATGGGCGCCCGTCCGATGGCACGTCTGATCCAGGACAAGATCAAGCGTCCGCTGGCGGAGGAGATTCTGTTTGGCGAGCTGGCCGAGCATGGCGGTGTGGTTCACATCGACATCAAGGATGGTGAGCTGACGTTTGACTTCGAGACCACTGCGGAAATGGCCTGATGGTTGTTGGTCTGTTGTAAAGCGAGAGGCGCCTTCGGGCGCCTTTTTGCTGTTTGCGGGTTTGGTTTTTGGGGTATGTCCGTTACCGCAGCAACGGATATTCACCCAAACCCCCAAAAACATGCACACACAAAAACGCCCGGCATTAAGCCGGGCGTCTTGTATTGACTTGATTAGCGAGCGCGGTAAGTAATACGCCCTTTGCTCAAGTCATAGGGCGTCAGCTCGACGCGCACTTTGTCACCGGTAAGAATACGAATGTAGTTCTTGCGCATCTTGCCGGAAATATGCGCGGTTACGACGTGCCCATTTTCCAACTCCACACGAAACATGGTGTTGGGCAGGGTGTCGACGACAGTGCCTTCCATTTCGAAGCTGTCTTCTTTCGACATGCAGTAAAGCCCTCGGTATCCAATGAATGGCCCGGTGCAACTGCGCCAGGCAAAAGCGGCGTGCATTGTGCCCGAAAAATGGGGTTTACGCCAAGGGGTTTAGGGTTTGCATTCAGTTCAGGACGACCCAGCGCTGATTGATCAGCAGTTCGATAGGCCGATATTGGGTCTTGTAGTTCATCTTTTTGCAGTTTTTGATCCAGTATCCGAGGTAAACCGCTTCAAGCCCCAAGCGCTGGGCTTCGGCGATTTGCCAGAGGATGGCGTAGCGGCCCAGACTGCGGCGTTCCTCGGTCGGCTCGTAAAACGTGTAGACCGCCGACAGGCCATTGGGCAGCAGATCGGTGACGGCGACTGCCAGCAACCGCCCGTCGAGCCGGAACTCGTAAAAGCGTGAGAAGGGCAGGTCGCGCACCAGAAACGTCGAGAATTGATCGCGGCTCGGCGGATACATGTCGCCGTCGGCATGGCGTTGTTCGATGTAGCGCTGATAGAGGTCGAAATATTCTTCGCTGAACGCAGGCTTGACCGGTCGTACCTGTAAATCGGTGTTGCGTTTGAAAATGCGTTTCTGCTGCCGGTTGGGGTTGAACGGTGCCACCGGGATGCGCGCGGGCACGCAGGCATTGCAGTTCTGACAATGCGGACGGTACAGATGGTCACCGCTGCGACGAAAGCCCATTTCCGACAGGTCTGCGTAGACATGCACATCCATGGGCTGGCTCGGATCGAGAAACAGGGTCGTCGCCTGTTCCTCGGGCAGATAACTGCAGGAGTGAGGCTGAGTGGCATAGAACTTCAAGCGCGCCAACTCGGTCATGATCAACCCTCAAGGGTAAGCTGGTGAATTAAGTGTAAGCCACGCGCGCAAAAGGCGCTCAGCAAACCCAGGTCGCGTGATTGGGTTGATCGAGGTGCCGGGACAGATACTCGGCAAATGTCTGCCGTGAAATGGCCCGGGCGCCGAGGCTGTGCAGGTGGTCGGTCGGCATCTGGCAGTCGATCAGTACGAAACCCGCTTCTTTCAGATGTTGCACCAGTGTCGCAAAACCGTACTTGGAAGCATTGTCCGCGCGGCTGAACATTGACTCGCCGAAGAACAGTTGCCCCATCGCCAGGCCGTACAGGCCGCCGACCAGTTCGCCCTGATCCCAGACTTCTACCGAGTGGGCAAGGCCGCGCCGATGCAATTGGATATAGGCGTCCTGCATCGCCTCTGTTATCCAGGTGCCATCGGCATATTCCCTTGGCGCGGCGCAGGCGCGGATCACGGCGTCGAAATCCTGATCGAAGGTGACTTGATAGCGCTGCTTGCGCATCAATTTGCCAAGGCTGCGCGAGACGTGCAGTTCGTCGGGAAAAAGCACGGAGCGCGGATCCGGCGACCACCAGAGAATCGGCTGGCCTTCGGAAAACCATGGAAAGCAGCCATGGCGATAGGCCTGGATCAAGCGGTCGGCGGACAGGTCGCCACCGGCCGCCAGCAATCCGTTGGGATCGCGCATGGCTTTTTCCAGTGGCGGGAAAGTCAGTGAGTTGCGTTGTAACCAAGTCAGCATGGCGTCCGGGCTGGCAGAAGGAGAGGGCGGTGGGCAGTGAGCCCGCAGTAAAGTGTGCCGGGAAATGACGCGAATGTCCTCCGTTGTGCTGCGCTGTCTGTGCGGCTGCAACTTGAGCATCCGGATGCGGTCGTAATCGGGCGCAGCGCTGCTGCAGGCCAGCTTGCCGATGTCGTTGGGCGGCACTCAGGGGGAAGGAGGTGCGAATGCTTCGCTACGTTCATCAAATACACCTCATAAGCCTTTGTCACAAAAGACAATGCATGCTCAAATTGAACGCCGGGTGTTGTACGTTTGGCTATGCTTGAACCAGAGGCCTGGAAGCATGGCATCGAACGCGCAAACCCGTACAATGCCGGGCTGTTACAGAATATTCGCCGCGTACCGTGTTTATAAAAGACGGGGCGCAGTGTTAAAAGTAGTCTCCGTTGCGCCCGTCAATTTTTTTACCTGCCTGGATTGGGCAGTTTTTTATTGTCATTCAATAGATGGACGCGCCTCTGGCGCAGGAAAAGAAGCGTTTTGAAGAAATCCACGGAAGCACCAAAAACAGTCGTTCCGCTCTGGCGTCAACAGTTGCACTACCGGCTCAAGGAAGGTGCATTGATCGCCATCGGCGCCTTGTGCCTGTTCCTGATGATGGCGTTGCTGACTTACGGCAAGGACGATCCGGGCTGGAGCCACAACAGCAAGATCGACGACGTGCAGAATTTCGGCGGTCCCGCCGGTTCCTACAGCGCCGACATCCTGTTCATGGTGCTGGGTTACTTCGCCTACATCTTCCCGTTGCTGCTGGCGATCAAGGCCTATCAGATCTTCCGTCAGCGTCACGAACCGTGGCAGTGGAGCGGCTGGCTGTTTTCCTGGCGCCTGATCGGTCTGGTGTTTCTGGTGTTGTCCGGTGCCGCGCTGGCGCACATTCATTTCCATGCTCCCACGGGGCTGCCGGCCGGCGCCGGTGGGGCCCTGGGCGAAAGTCTTGGCGATCTGGCTCGCAACGCCCTGAATATTCAGGGCAGCACGTTGCTGTTCATCGCCCTGTTTCTGTTCGGCCTGACGGTGTTCACCGATCTTTCATGGTTCAAGGTGATGGACGTCACCGGCAAGATCACCCTCGATCTGTTCGAACTGTTCCAGGGCGCGATCAACCGCTGGTGGTCGGCGCGTACCGAGCGCAAGCAACTGGTCGCGCAATTGCGTGAAGTCGACGATCGCGTGCATGACGTGGTTGCGCCGACGGTCACCGACAAGCGCGAGCAGGCCAAGGTCAAGGAGCGTCTGATCGAGCGTGAGCAAGCGCTGAGCAAGCACATGTCCGAGCGCGAGAAACAGGTGCCGCCAGTGATCGCCCCGGCTCCGGTCAAGGCGCCAGAGCCAAGCAAGCGCGTGCAGAAAGAGAAGCAGGTGCCGTTGTTTGTCGACAGCGCCGTGGAAGGCACCTTGCCGCCGATCTCGATTCTCGACCCTGCGGAAAAGAAACAGCTCAATTATTCGCCTGAATCCCTGGCGGCGGTCGGCCATTTGCTGGAAATCAAGCTCAAGGAATTCGGCGTCGAAGTCACCGTGGATTCGATCCATCCCGGCCCGGTCATTACCCGTTACGAAATCCAGCCTGCTGCGGGCGTGAAGGTCAGCCGTATCGCCAACCTGGCGAAGGACCTTGCACGTTCGCTGGCCGTGACCAGCGTGCGGGTGGTGGAAGTGATTCCGGGCAAGACCACGGTCGGTATCGAGATTCCCAACGAAGACCGGCAGATCGTGCGCTTTTCCGAAGTGCTGTCGACGCCGGAGTACGACAACTTCAAATCGCCGGTCACCCTGGCTCTGGGCCACGATATCGGCGGCAAACCGGTCATCACTGACCTGGCGAAAATGCCGCACCTGCTGGTGGCCGGTACCACCGGTTCCGGTAAGTCGGTGGGTGTGAACGCGATGATCCTGTCGATCCTGTTCAAATCCGGCCCGGACGACGCCAAGCTGATCATGATCGACCCGAAAATGCTCGAACTGTCGATCTACGAAGGCATTCCGCACCTGCTGTGCCCGGTCGTGACCGACATGAAGGACGCCGCCAACGCCCTGCGCTGGAGCGTGGCCGAGATGGAGCGTCGCTACAAGCTGATGGCGAAGATGGGCGTGCGAAACCTGTCCGGCTTCAACGCCAAGGTCAAGGAAGCCCAGGACGCCGGCGAGCCGTTGAGCGATCCGCTGTACAAACGCGAAAGCATCCACGACGAAGCGCCGCTGCTGCAGAAGCTGCCGACCATCGTCGTGGTCGTGGACGAATTCGCCGACATGATGATGATCGTCGGCAAGAAAGTTGAAGAACTGATCGCCCGTATCGCCCAGAAGGCGCGTGCGGCCGGTATCCACCTGATCCTCGCGACCCAGCGGCCGTCGGTGGACGTGATCACCGGTCTGATCAAGGCCAACATCCCGACGCGGATGGCGTTCCAGGTATCGAGCAAGATCGACTCCCGGACCATCATCGACCAGGGCGGCGCCGAACAATTGCTTGGCCACGGCGACATGCTCTACATGCCGCCGGGCACCAGCCTGCCGATCCGGGTTCACGGCGCATTCGTGTCCGACGATGAAGTTCACCGGGTGGTGGAAGCGTGGAAACTGCGCGGCGCGCCGGAATACAACGACGACATCCTCAACGGTGTCGAAGAGGCGGGCAGTGGTTTCGAAGGCAGCAGCGGCGGCGGTGACGGCGACGATCCGGAAGCCGACGCGCTGTACGACGAAGCCGTGCAGTTCGTACTGGAAAGCCGTCGCGCCTCCATCTCCGCTGTACAGCGCAAGCTGAAGATCGGCTACAACCGTGCCGCGCGCATGATCGAAGCCATGGAAATGGCCGGGGTCGTGACGTCGATGAACACCAACGGTTCCCGCGAAGTCCTGGCCCCTGGCCCGGTGCGCGACTGATTCGATACCCTGATCCAAATGCAATGGGCGGTGCATCAAGCGCCGTCCACTTTCCCACGAATATTCAAGAGGACTCCCATGCGTCTTATCCGCATGTTGCTGCCGGTACTGGCTCTGACCACCCTCACGGCTCACGCCGATGACAAGGATGTGGCTCGCCTGACCCAATTGCTCGAAACATCCAGGACCCTGACTGCCAATTTCTCCCAGCTGACCCTCGACGGCAGTGGCACCCAGTTGCAGGAAACCACCGGCGACATGACCCTGCAGCGTCCGGGACTGTTCTACTGGCACACCAATGCGCCCGCCGAGCAGACCATGGTGTCCGACGGCAAGAAAGTCACCCTGTGGGACCCGGACCTGGAACAGGCCACGATCAAGAAGCTCGATGAGCGTTTGACCCAGACCCCGGCCCTGTTGCTGTCCGGCGACGTATCGAAGATCAGCCAGAGCTTCGACATCACCGCCAAAGAGGCGGGTGGCGTGATCGACTTCACCCTGAAACCGAAAACCAAGGACACGCTGTTCGACAGCCTGCGTCTGTCGTTCCGCAACGGCCTGGTCAATGACATGCAACTGATCGACAGTGTCGGCCAGCGCACCAACATCCTGTTCACTGGGGTGAAGGCCAACGAAGCGGTCCCGGCCTCGAAATTCAAGTTCGACATCCCCAAGGGTGCCGATGTGATCCAGGAATAAACACAGAGGTTTGAACGGTACGTGATGGATCTGTTTCGCAGTGCACCGATCGCCCAGCCACTGGCCGCCCGTTTGCGGGCGACCAATCTGGATGAGTACGTCGGTCAGGAACACGTGCTCGCTCGCGGCAAGCCTCTGCGCGAAGCGCTGGAGCAGGGTGCCCTGCATTCGATGATCTTCTGGGGCCCGCCGGGCGTGGGCAAAACCACGCTGGCGCGGTTGCTGGCAGAAGTCTCGGATGCGCACTTCGAAACGGTTTCGGCGGTGCTGGCCGGGGTCAAGGAGATCCGTCAGTCGGTGGAAATCGCCAAGCAGCAGGCCGGCCAGTACGGCAAGCGCACGATCCTGTTTGTTGATGAAGTGCACCGTTTCAACAAGTCGCAACAGGACGCCTTCCTGCCGTACGTTGAAGACGGCACCTTGATCTTCATCGGCGCCACCACTGAGAACCCTTCGTTCGAACTGAACAACGCATTGCTGTCGCGGGCGCGGGTCTACGTACTCAAAAGCCTCGACGAGGCGGCGTTGCGCAAGTTGGTGCACCGCGCGCTGACTGAAGAGCGTGGCCTGGGCAAGCGTCATCTGACCCTCAGCGATGAAGGCTTCCAGATGCTGCTGTCCGCTGCCGACGGCGATGGCCGGCGCCTGCTGAACCTGCTTGAAAACGCCTCAGACCTGGCCGAAGACAACAGCGAGATGGGCACCGAGCTGCTGCAAAGTCTGCTCGGTGACACCCGCCGACGTTTCGACAAGGGGGGTGAAGCCTTCTATGACCAGATTTCCGCGCTGCACAAATCGGTGCGAGGCTCCAATCCGGACGGCGCACTGTATTGGTTTGCGCGAATGATCGACGGCGGCTGCGATCCGCTGTATCTGGCCCGGCGCGTGGTGCGCATGGCCAGCGAAGACATCGGCAACGCCGATCCTCGGGCCTTAAGCCTGTGCCTCGCCGCGTGGGAAGTCCAGGAGCGTCTCGGCAGCCCGGAAGGTGAGTTGGCGGTGGCACAGGCCATCACTTATCTGGCGTGCGCGCCGAAGAGCAATGCGGTGTACATGGGCTTCAAGACCGCGCTGCGCGCCGCCGCCGAACATGGCTCGCTGGAAGTGCCGCTGCACCTGCGCAATGCGCCGACCAAATTGATGAAGCAATTGGGTTACGGCGACGAATACCGCTATGCCCACGACGAACCGGACGCCTACGCGGCCGGTGAAGACTATTTCCCGGAAGAGCTCGACCCCATTCCGTTCTACCAGCCGGTGCCCCGTGGCCTGGAGCTGAAGATCGGCGAGAAGCTCAACCACCTCGCCCAACTTGATCGTTTAAGCCCACGGCAGCGGAGAAAATAGTGGTCCCATTGATTGTTGCAGTCTCCGTCGGCGGGATTGCCGGCACCTTGTTGCGCTTCGCCACCGGTAATTGGGTCAATGCCAATTGGCCGCGGCACTTCTATACCGCGACGCTGGCCGTTAATATCGTGGGCTGTCTGCTGATTGGCGTGTTGTACGGCCTGTTTTTGATACGCCCGGAAGTACCGATCGAGGTACGCGCCGGGTTGATGGTCGGCTTCCTCGGGGGGCTGACGACTTTTTCATCCTTTTCACTGGATACGGTGCGTCTGCTGGAAAGCGGGCAAGTGCCGCTGGCCCTGGGCTATGCGGCCATCAGCGTATTCGGCGGGCTGCTCGCGACCTGGGCCGGCCTGTCCCTGACCAAACTTTGATAACGAGAAACCGACATGCTCGATTCCAAACTGTTACGTAGCAACCTTCAGGACGTAGCGGACCGCCTGGCTTCCCGTGGCTTTGCCCTGGATGTCGCGCGCATCGAAGCGCTGGAAGAACAGCGCAAGACCGTCCAGACCCGCACTGAAGCACTGCAGGCTGAGCGTAACGCGCGTTCCAAATCCATCGGTCAGGCCAAGCAGCGCGGCGAAGACATCGCGCCGCTGATGGCGGACGTCGAGCGCATGGCGGGCGAACTGAGCGCCGGTAAAGTCGAGCTGGACGCGATCCAGACTGAACTCGATTCGATCCTGCTGGGCATCCCGAACCTGCCGCACGAATCGGTGCCGGTTGGCGAAGACGAAGACGGCAACGTCGAAGTCCGTCGCTGGGGCACTCCGACCGCTTTCGATTTCCCGGTTCAGGACCACGTGGCCCTGGGCGAGAAGTTCGGCTGGCTCGACTTCGAAACCGCCGCCAAGCTGTCCGGCGCGCGTTTCGCCCTGCTGCGCGGCCCGATTGCCCGTCTGCACCGCGCACTGGCGCAGTTCATGATCAACCTGCACGTCACCGAGCACGGCTACGAAGAGGCCTACACGCCTTATCTGGTTCAGGCCCCGGCACTGCAAGGCACCGGTCAACTGCCCAAGTTCGAAGAAGACCTGTTCAAGATCGGTCGCGAAGGTGAAGCCGATCTGTACCTGATCCCGACCGCCGAAGTGTCGCTGACCAACATCGTGGCCGGTGAAATCGTCGATGCGAAACAATTGCCGATCAAGTTCGTTGCTCACACCCCGTGCTTCCGCAGCGAAGCCGGCGCGTCGGGTCGCGACACCCGCGGCATGATCCGCCAGCACCAGTTCGACAAGGTCGAGATGGTGCAGATCGTCGAGCCGTCGAAATCGATGGAAGCGCTCGAGAGCCTGACCGCCAACGCCGAGAAAGTCCTGCAACTGCTGGGCCTGCCTTACCGCACCCTGGCGCTGTGCACCGGCGACATGGGCTTCAGCGCGGTCAAGACGTACGACCTGGAAGTGTGGATCCCGAGCCAGGACAAATACCGTGAAATCTCGTCGTGCTCCAACTGCGGCGACTTCCAGGCCCGCCGTATGCAGGCGCGTTTCCGCAACCCGGAAACCGGCAAGCCTGAGCTGGTGCACACCCTGAACGGTTCCGGCCTGGCGGTCGGTCGTACCCTGGTGGCTGTGCTGGAAAATTACCAGCAGGCCGACGGTTCGATCCGTGTACCGGACGTGCTGAAGCCGTACATGGGTGGCCTTGAGGTCATCGGCTAAATGAAATATCTGCCGCTGTTTCACAACCTGCGCGGCAGTCGTGTGTTGGTTGTCGGTGGGGGGGAGATTGCCTTGCGCAAATCCCGCCTGCTGGCCGATGCCGGTGCGCTGCTGCGGGTGGTCGCACCTGAAATCGAAGCGCAACTGCGCGAACTGGTCGCCGCCAGCGGTGGCGAATGCCTGCTGCGTGGCTACGCCGAAACGGATCTGGACGGTTGCGGGTTGATCATTGCCGCCACCGACGACGAAGCGTTGAACGCGCAAGTCTCCGCCGATGCCCATCGGCGCTGCGTGCCGGTCAACGTGGTCGATGCGCCGGCGCTGTGCAGCGTGATTTTCCCGGCGATCGTCGATCGTTCGCCGCTGATCATCGCGGTCTCCAGCGGCGGCGATGCGCCGGTGCTGGCCCGGCTGATCCGCGCCAAGATCGAAACCTGGATTCCCTCGACCTACGGCCATCTGGCCGGTCTGGCCGCGCGGTTTCGCGATCAGGTCAAAGGCCTGTTTCCCGATGTGCAGCAGCGTCGCGGTTTTTGGGAAGACGTGTTCCAGGGGCCGATCGCCGACCGGCAGCTGGCAGGACAGGGCGCCGAAGCCGAACGTCTGCTGCAAGCCAAGATTGACGGCGAGGCGATGGTCACGACCGGTGAGGTTTATCTGGTCGGGGCAGGTCCGGGCGATCCGGATCTGCTGACCTTCCGTGCCTTGCGGCTGATGCAGCAAGCGGATGTGGTGTTGTACGACCGCTTGGTGGCGCCGGCAATTCTTGAACTGTGTCGTCGCGATGCCGAGCGGGTTTACGTCGGCAAACGTCGCGCCGAACATGCCGTGCCGCAGGATCAGATCAACCAGCAACTGGTGGATCTGGCCAAGGCCGGCAAACGCGTAGTGCGGTTGAAGGGCGGGGATCCGTTCATCTTCGGCCGTGGTGGCGAAGAAATCGAGGAACTGGCAGCCCATGGCATCCCGTTTCAGGTGGTGCCGGGTATCACGGCGGCCAGCGGTTGCGCGGCCTATGCCGGGATTCCGCTGACCCATCGCGATTACGCGCAGTCGGTGCGTTTCGTCACCGGGCACCTCAAGGACGGTTCGACCGATCTGCCGTGGGCCGACCTTGTCGCGCCGGCGCAGACCCTGGTGTTCTACATGGGGCTGGTGGGATTGCCGATCATCTGCGAGCAGTTGATCAAGCATGGTCGCGCAGCCGAAACACCGGCGGCATTGATCCAGCAAGGCACCACGGTCAATCAGCGGGTCTTCACCGGCACGCTGGCCGACCTGCCGCGTCTGGTGGCGGAGCATGAAGTGCATGCGCCGACGCTGGTGATCGTCGGCGAAGTGGTGCAGCTACGCGAGAAACTGGCGTGGTTCGAGGGTGCTCAGGGTCAAATCTGACGACTCTGAGGGGATCGTTCCCACGCTGTGGGAACGATCCTGCTCTCAACCTCTGCGCCAGACTCCTTTCCCGCCCAACCGGTCCCGGTCATGGGCAACATTGAAGTCCTGCTCCGGCCCTTTCGGCACCACCCCGGTCGGGTTGATGGTCTTGTGGCTGCCGTAGTAGTGATTCTTGATGTGCTGGAAATCCACGGTCTCGGCAACGCCCGGCCACTGGTACATGTCCCGCAGCCAGTTCGACAGGTTCGGATAATCGCTGATCCGCCGCAGATTGCATTTGAAATGCCCGTGGTACACCGCGTCGAAACGAATCAGCGTGGTAAACAATCGCACGTCTGCCTCAGTCAGGTATTCGCCGGCCAGATAACGGTTGGCGCCCAGCACCTGCTCCAAATGATTCAGTTCGGAAAACACGTCATCGAACGCTTCTTCATAGGCCTTTTGCGAGGTGGCGAACCCGGCGCGGTACACGCCGTTGTTCACGGCAGGGTAGATCCGTTCGTTCAGCGCATCGATCTCGCCGCGCAATGGCGCCGGATAGAAGTCCAGCTCGTTGCCGGTCAGGTCATCGAAGGCGCTGTTGAACATGCGGATGATCTCCGCCGATTCGTTGCTGACGATGCGTTTTAGCTTCTTGTCCCACAGCACCGGCACGGTGACGCGGCCGGTGTAGTCGGCAGTGTCGGCGGTGTAGCGCTGGTGCATGAAGTCAAAGTGGTCGAGTTTGTCGCCGGTCGAACCGAGGTTCTGGTCGAAGGTCCAGCCGTTTTCCAGCATCAGCCAGCTGACGACGGAAACGTCGATCAGGCTTTCCAGGCCTTTGAGCTTGCGCAGGATCAGCGTGCGATGCGCCCACGGGCACGCCAGGGAGACGTAAAGGTGATAACGCCCGGCCTCGGCGGCGAAACCGCCTTCACCGCTCGGGCCGGGCTCGCCGTTGCGAGTGACCCAGTTGCGACGCTGCGCCTGTTCGCGCTGGAACGCGCCGTCCTTGCTGCTTTCGTACCACTTGTCCTGCCAGCGGCCGTCGACGAGTAAACCCATGATCAAGACTCCAGAAACCAATATTCGTTGGAGCCGAGTCTATTCCGATGAGTTCGAACAAAAAGCGCAAAGATCGGTGGTTAATGATCGGTTAAATCGATTTGTCCCGTGCGGACCAGTATTTTTCGGCATTTTCGAAAGCCTGTTCACGACTTTGGCCGAGGCCGCGCAGTGCCAACGCCATGGTCGAGATCAGCGCCATCTGCGGATAACTGTCCACCACATCACCGCGCCAGACGGCCTTCAGGTGCTCGATATCCAGCGACGCCGGTTTGACGTGACGTTGCGCCGACAGCTGTGGCCATTCCTCATCCCAGCTCTCGCCGCCGGTCGTGCCGTACAGGTGACTGCCGGCATCCGGGTTGATCTCGATTTCCCCGCCGTCGCCCTTGATCACGATCGCCGTGTCGCCCAGCAGGCCGCTGGCATCGCGATGCACCGCTTGATAGCCGGGATGGAAAATACTCTGCAGACCGCAACGCGCGCCCAAAGGATTGAGAATCCGTGCCAGCGAATGAATAGGGGAGCGCAGGCCGAGGGTGTTGCGCAGGTCGATCATTCGTTGCAACTGTGGCGCCCAGTCCACCAGCGGCATGAACGCCAGACCGCCGCTTTCCAGCGCCGCGCCGACCTGTTGCCAGTTGCGACACAGCGGGATGTTCAGCTCGCCGAGCAGTTGTTCGGAGTACAAACGGCCGGCTGTATGGGCGCCGCCACCGTGCATGAAGATGCGCAAGCCGTTCTGCGCCAGGCACTTGGCCGCCAGCAGATACCACGGCAGGTGACGCTTCTTGCCGGCGTAAGTTGGCCAATCCAGATCGACCTTCAGCGCCGGTGCCTGCAAGCGTTCACGCAGGGCTTCGGTGAAACCGGCCATCTCCTCGGCGCTTTCTTCCTTGTGCCGCAGCAACATCAGGAAGGCGCCTAGCTGGGTTTCTTCGACCGTTTCGTCGAGCACCATGCCCATGGCTTGCCGGGCTTCCTCGCGAGTCAGGTCGCGGGCGCCGCGCTTGCCCTTGCCGAGGATGCGCACGAACTGGGCGAACGGGTGCTCGGCGGGCGTTTCGAGGGTCAGCGCTGGATAGTCGGTCATAGGCAATTCGTCGGTTTGGGCAGGCCCGCCAGTTTCGCGGCGAGTTTGGCAGGGGTGCCTTTGAACAGTCGGTTCAGGTGCAGGCTGTTGCCTTTCTCCGCGCCGAGCTTGAGCGCGGTGTACTTGATCAGCGGCCGGGTCGCCGGCGACAGCTGGAATTCGGCATAGAAGCTGCGCAGCAGTTCGAGGACTTCCCAGTGCTCCGGGCTCAATTCGATGTCTTCGGCAGCGGCGAGGGCGCTGGCGACATCGGCCGACCAGTCGTTGAGGTCGACCAGAAAGCCGTCCTTGTCCAGTTCAATGGCGCGGGCGCCGACGGTCAGCGCATTCATAGCCAGGAGTTGACCTTGTCGTGGTGAATCGACAGCTCGACGAAAGCCGGGTAATCGATGGCTTCGGCCCAGTCCGGAACCTGCACGGCACGGGCTTGCGCATCTTCGGCCAGGACAAAGAGTGGCACCCGACGGGTTTCCAGCGCGCTGAACGGCGCAGTGCCCGGTTGCAGCGCATACGCGGCATCGCCAGACAGCAACAGCGCATCGCTGGCACCCAGCAGGCGCAGGCAACTGCTCAGGCGTTCGTCACCGAACGGGGAATGGGACAACACATGCAAAGTCGACATCAGAGGGTGATCACCTGGTCGTAACGGTCAATAAGGGCGGTGATTTGCTCGGCGGCCAAAGGCTGCGCCTCGTCCAGCGAACGATCGCCGAGACCGCGAACACTGGCGCTGTCGGCGCAGTAGAACAGCTCTTCGACGCCGAACATCGGCAGCGCTTGCAGGTTGGCACTCAGGTCTTTCTGTTGCAGGGCCCTGGCGTTTTGGCCGGCCGCCAGTTGCAACACGCCGTCGTCGAGAAACAACAGGCCGATGGGCAGATCGAAGGCGCCGCCGGCGAGCACGATGTCCAGCGCTTCACGGGCGCCGGGGCCGGACCACGGCGATTGACGGCTGATAATCAGAAGGGACTTGGCCATGTCATGCGCCTCCGAAACAGATGAGGCGGTCGGCGTCCTGCACCGCGTCGTGCAACTGACCGAGGCCGGACAGTTCCCAGGGGGCGCTGACGGCTACGGCATCACGCTGATAGCGCCCGGCTTCCTCGGCATTCAACACGCCACGGCGCAGGGCGGCGGCGATGCACACCACACCGTCGAGGTTTTGTTCGGTGATGAAATTGCGCCACTGTCTGGGCAGGTCCAGTTCGTCCTGCGGCGTGACCACGGCGTCGGACGCGTTGTGGACACCGTCCTGATAGAAAAACAGCCGGACAATTTCATGCCCGCCGGCCAGCGCCGCCTGGGCGAACAGCAGGGCGCGGCGCGAGGAGGGCGCATGGGCGGCGGAAAACAGCGCAATGGCGAACTTCATGACGGACTCGATCAGCAAAACTGCGGCCATGATAAAGCTTTCTCGGCGGGGCGGCGAAGTCGATGTTGCCCGCGCCCGTCTCGATGCGAACAGGTGTCTGTCAGCGCGGCATGTAGCCTAGCTGCCAGCGTCGTGGAATTTTCAGGGTCAAAAGCCCCAGAACACCAGCGAACAGACCACTGACCAACATCGCCTTGAGGCCCAGATGATGTTCCAGCACCGCCCCCAGAATGGCCCCGATCAACATCCCGCTCCAAGGCACCAGTTGCACTCGCCAACCACTTCTTCGTTCGCCGAGTACCCACCGCCCCAATCCACGGCCGAATCGGGACAGAGCACCGGTGACGTACGTCAGCCCGACCGGCAGTCCGTTCACTTCTTCCACCGCCGCGTTGAGCATGCCCATCGCAATGATCGCCGCCAGCAGGGCCGGTAGTTGCGTGTCAAAGGGCCAGGCCGCGGCACAGAGCAGAGCAGCGATGGACAACAGCAATGGCAGCGCCCGCCGACCACCCAGTCGGCTGACCACAACCCCGAGGGCATTGCCGACAATGAACGTCGTGACGAGCAGGATCAGCCGCCCTGTCAGTGCGCTGTCGCCATCGCTGATCGCCACCGCCAGCCGCGTGGTGTTGCCGCTCATGAAGGAAACGAAATCGCCGCTGGCCATGAAGCCGATGGCGTCGGTCATGCCGGCCAGTACCGACAGGCTGGCAACCAGTGCCAGCCCCACACGGCCACGCCATTTCTGTTTATGAACATGTCCGGGGCTGGCGCGGTGAGTTGAAGTGGAAGGCAGCATCGAGGCAGCATCCTTGTACAGGGTTACGGTTCTATGCCATACAGATCGCAATATTCCAGCCAGTCCATCCCGGCCATTTCCGCCACTTCGCGATGCACTTCCAGGCGTTGTGCCTGATACTCATCGGGCGTCGCGGCAGTGAGTTGCAACGTCAGTTCCCAGGCAAACAGACCCTGGCTTTCGGCCTCGGCTTCAAAGGCTTCGTGCAGGCGTTCTTCGCGATACTGCGCCGCAGTTTCACCCTTGGCCTGGGCCAGCAACGGATTGAGGTGGTCAAGGGCTTCGCGCAGTTCGGGGCGTGCATCGAGAAACAGTTTCAGAGCCTGTTCGTGTCGCTGGTCAGTAGGCGCCATGGCTTTTCCTTGTGAGGCTGATGACCGTTAATGTGCCGCAGCGGCCGGCACGTGTCGCGCACTAAATGCACTAAAGCAGAACGATTTTTCCTGTTGCGGTGATACAGTCCGCTTTTTTCCGAATGAGCGAATGCAATGCGAATGCTGATGGTGGCGCTGGCGGCAACCCTGCTGGCCGGTTGCGCGGGTTCGGCGATGGAAGACGCCCGCACGCAAACCCCTTACAAGACCCTGAACTCGGAAAAGCCCGAAAAAGACGTGGCCCGGTGCGTGCAATTTGCCTGGCAGGATGAAGCGGTGTTTGGCGTGGACGCGGCGGCGTATCTGCAACCGGGCAAGAAGGGCGGTTCGACGGTCTACACGCGTTCGGCGGAGTCGTTTGTCGACTTGACTACCGATGCGTCCGGCACCGTGCTGAATTACTACGCGCAGAAGGATGATTTTGTGGCCAAGCGCCGCTTGGCAGCGCTGGCGACCTGTCTGTAACGGGCAGTTGAATGCGTTGACGCTACGCGACCCTCGCCAGCCTGCGGGCGAGGGCGCGTGGAGCTTAATCAATCAAGCGCTTCTGGAAAAAATGCCGCTTGTGCCCCAGCGGATAATCCACAATCTCGCCACACTCGGTATACCCCAGTTTTTTGTAGAACCCGGGCGCCTGAAAATCGAAGGTATCGAGCCAGATCCCTACGCAGTCTTTTTCCCGGGCGAATTCCTCGACCCTGTTCATCAGCTTCGAGCCGATGCCCTGTCCCCGGCCTTGTTCCGGCACCGCCAGCAACTCGATAAACAGCCACCGATAGAATGTGTGCCCATAAAGGCCGCCGAGGATCGCGTCGTTGTCGTCGCGCACCAGCAGCGCGACCGGTTCGTACAGCGACGGCCCGGCGTTGGCGATGTTGTAGGCACGCAGCGGCGCCAGAATGGCCGCGCGCTGTTCTTCGGTGGGGTCCTGCGACAGCTCGATCCGCAACGTCATGTTGTCTTCCTTGTCGTAATGAATTGGCAGCCTATCGCGTCACCGTCGGTTGAAGCAATCGCTTGGAACCGTCGCTCCTGCGCCGCGGTCTAGCCTTTCAGGGCGTCCATCCGGAACGCGTTTGCCTGGGAGATTCCATGAACATTTTCGAAGCCCTGCGTGAAAGTCACGACCGTCAGCGGACCTACGCGAAATCGTTGATCAAGACCAGCGGTGACACCCCGCAAAGGGTTGAGGCGTACAAGCAGTTGAAGGCTGAGCTGCAGGCCCACGAAACGGCTGAAGAGCGTCATTTCTATATCCCGCTGATGGAGTTCGACAAGGGTGTTGACCTCAGTCGCCATGCCATCGCCGAGCACCATGAAATGGACGAAATGATGGAAGAACTCGACGCGACCGAGATGTCCAGCCCGGCCTGGCTGGTCACGGCGAAAAAACTGTCGGATAAGGTCCACCATCACTTGCAGGAAGAAGAGCAGAAATTCTTCCAGATGGCCGGCAAGCTGCTCGACGACAAGCAAAAGGAACAGCTCGCCGGGCAGTATGAAAAGGAGTTCAAGGCGCAGCTTCCCTGAGCCGGTGAATGCAGGTTTTTGTAATGACGCGGTGTAGTCTTTTTGCCATGCGTCGGGTGAGCGTCATCGCAATACGCTGTGTTTATATACAGTGTTTTCGGCAATTTTCGAGTTTCGCCGAGGCCGACTACGACAAAACCGCCGATGGACAAAAAATCCCCCTCCGTTAGCTTGAAGGCCTCTCCTGGGACAGGAGAGTTCTTAAATCAACGGAGTGAAAAACATGAACCAACCACAAGCTCAAACCCAACTGCGACACGGTCGCGTCATTTCCCCTGCAAGCCGCGGCGCGGTGGCCATCGAGCAAGGATTGCTCGGCGGCTGGCAGGTCAATGAAATGGAAGGCGGCAAGAACTTCCCGGCGCTGGCGGCCGGCCCGTTCCCGGCGCCCTTCGAAAGCGACAACCCGAGCGTCGTACCGCCCGCTGACGGCTATATTCTCAGTGGCGGCAAGAACGACGCACGTGACTGTGTGAACTTCACCGCAGAAGAAATGAGCAAGAAACTCGGGCGTCCATTCTCCTGGCCGCTGCTCAATGTCACCCCCGGCCAGACCCTTGAGGTCAAATGGGAGTACACCGCGCCGCACACCACCCGCGGTTATCGCTGGCTGATCACCAAGGATGGCTGGGACCCGAAACAACGCATCACCCGAGCGCAACTGGAGGCGCAACCGTTCGCCGAGGATTTCTATCCGCAAGTGCCGTACTACAGTCATGCGGCGGAATTGAAAGCCAAGGTCAATCACGCGGTGAAACTGCCGGACAACAAGCACGGGCATCACGTCATCCTCCTGATGTGGATCGTCGCCAATACCGGCAACGCCTTCTATCAGGCCTTCGATGTGGACTTCAAATAAGCCCGCAACTTCAAACTCACACGTTCTGAAGGATTAGAACATGTCAAACATCGACTTCACGCTATTGAAAAACCAGGCCAGCGATGCGGCTTCGCTGATGCCGAGCCTTGCCGGCAAGAAGATCCTCATGGGCTTCTGGCACAACTGGCCGGCCGGCCCGAGCGATGGCTACCAGCGCGGCCAGTTCGCCAACATCGCCCTGGAGCATGTGCCCAAGGAATACAACGTGGTCGCGGTGGCTTTCATGAAGGGCGGCGGGATTCCGACCTTCAAACCGTTCAACGTCTCCGATGCCGAGTTCCGCCGTCAGGTCGGCGTGCTCAACAGTCAGGGGCGGGCCGTGCTGATCTCCCTGGGTGGCGCGGATGCGCACATCGAGTTGCGCGCCGGCCAGGAGCAACCGCTGGCCAACGAAATCATCCGTCTGGTGGAAACCTACGGCTTCGACGGCCTGGACATCGATCTTGAACAGAGCGCGATTGATTTCGCTGCCAACAAGACCGTCCTGCCGGCGGCGCTGAAACTGGTCAAGGATCACTACGCAGGCCAGGGCAAGCATTTCATCATCAGCATGGCGCCGGAGTTTCCGTACCTGACCACCTCCGGCAAATATGTCGGTTACCTGCAGGCGCTGGAAGGCTATTACGACTTCATCGCTCCGCAGTTCTACAACCAGGGTGGCGACGGGGTCTGGGTGCCGGAAGCCAATAACGGCAACGGAGCGTGGATCGCCCAGAACAACGACGCGATGAAAGAGGACTTTCTCTATTACCTGACCGAGAGTCTGGTGACCGGTACTCGCGGCTTCACGAAGATCCCGGCGGACAAATTCGTCATCGGCCTGCCGGCCAACGTCGATGCCGCCGCCACCGGTTACGTGATCGACAAGACGGTGGTCGGTAACGCGATGAAACGCCTGGCGGTCAAAGGGCATCCGATCAAGGGCCTGATGACCTGGTCGGTGAACTGGGACAACGGCACCAGCAAGGATCGTGTGTCGTACAACTGGGAGTTCAGTCGGCGGTATGGGCCGCTGATTCACGGGGCGCCATCTGCGGCGCAGGGTGCTGATGCAGCAACGGTGAACGTGGCACATCAGTAGTCAATGAAGGAAAGCCCGGTAGCGCTGCCGGGCTTTTTTTCGTCGGCGGTTCGCATCATTTCACCTACCATGGCTATCTTCCGATGACAGAAAAGGATCAGGCGTCATGTCCGACACAGCCGAGCGGGTCAACATCGTCGATACCCAGGTGTTGTCCCACGACTGGTATCTACTGAAGAAAATCACCTTCGACTATCGCCGCAACAACGGTGACTGGCAGCGTCAGACTCGCGAGGTCTACGACCGTGGCAATGGCGCGGCGATTTTGCTGTTCAACCGCGAGCAGCGCACCGTGGTGCTGACCCGCCAGTTCCGCCTGCCGGTGTTCGTCAACGGTCACGACGGTTTGCTGATTGAAGTGGCAGCCGGATTGCTTGAAGGGGTGGCGCCGGAACAGCGCATCCGCGACGAGGCCGAGGAAGAAACCGGATATCGCGTGCATGACGTGAAGAAGGTGTTCGAGGCTTACATGAGCCCCGGGTCGGTGACCGAGAAGTTGCACTTTTTCATTGCCGAGTACGATGCCTCGTCAAAGGTCAGTGAAGGCGGCGGTCTGGAAGAAGAGACCGAAGAACTTGAAGTGCTGGAGTGGCGTTTCGACGAGGCGCTGGCGGCGTTCCAGCGCGGCGAGATCTGCGATGCCAAGACCATCATGCTGCTGCAGTATGCGGCGATGAATAACCTGTTTGGCGTTTAGAACAGTTCACCGGTTCTACCGATGCCGGACCATTGGCCACCCTCCAGGGTCAGCAAGCGCTCCTTGGCTTCCAGGCCGCCGGCAAACCCGGTCAACTTTCCTGAGGCGCCGATGACTCGATGGCACGGCGCAATGATCGAAATCGGGTTGCGCCCGTTCGCCGCGCCGACGGCACGCACCGCGCTCGGGTGGCCGATCTGTTCGGCGATCTGGCGGTAGGTCCGGGTTTCGCCAAACGGAATGGTCAGCAACGCGGCCCAGACTTTTTTCTGGAACTCGGTGCCGGCAAAGTCCAGCTCCAGATCGAACGCGCTTCGCGTTCCTGCAAAATATTCTTCCAGCTGTCGTGCAGTTTTCATCAGCACCGGATTGTCCGGTGCCTCGCTCATCGGCCCGAGGCGCACCCGGTTCGGTTTGTCATTTTCCCAGAGGATGGCGGCCAGACGTGAACCGTTCGCGACCAGCTTCAGCTCGCCGACGGGTGAGGGCAGGGTGATGAACGTGTAGGCCATGGGAAAACTCCGGGAGATGGGCGGAAACTGCGCCCAGCATACGACCGGATCGGGGAGGCGCAAACTGCAATCGCGACCATACTGGCTGATGCTCTTGAAGCGCTTTCCTACCTTATAAAAAGAAGAGACCGACTCATGAAGTACGAACCTTTTGCCAAATCGCTGATGGCGACCTCATTGGTGCTCAGCTGCCTCATGGCCCATGCGGCTTCGGTTGCCCCGGTGGCCGCCGAAAACGGCATGGTGGTCACCGCCCAGCACTTGGCCACTCACGTGGGCGTCGACGTGTTGAAAAGTGGCGGCAATGCGGTGGATGCGGCGGTCGCCGTGGGTTATGCACTAGCGGTGGTTTACCCGGCGGCAGGCAACCTCGGTGGTGGTGGTTTCATGACTATTCAACTGGCGGACGGACGCAAGACCTTCCTCGACTTCCGGGAAAAAGCCCCGCTGGCCGCGACGGCCAACATGTACCTCGACAAGGACGGCAACGTCATTCCGGATCTGAGCACCCGTGGCCACCTCGCGGTCGGCGTTCCGGGCACCGTGTCCGGCATGGAGCTGGCGCTGAGCAAGTACGGCACCAAGCCGCGCAAGGAAATGATTGCCCCGGCCATTAAACTGGCCGAAGACGGTTTCGAGCTGGAGCAGGGTGACGTCGAGTTGCTGGAATACGCCACTGACGTGTTCAAGAAAGATATCAAGGACTCCGGCGCGATCTTTCTGAGCAATGGCGAGCCGATGCAGGTCGGGCAGAAACTGGTGCAGAAGGATCTGGGCAAAACCCTGCGCACCATTTCCGAAAAAGGCGCCGACGGCTTCTATAAAGGCTGGGTGGCCGATGCCATCGTCACGTCCAGCCAGGCTAACAAGGGCATCATCACCCAGGCCGACCTCGATAAATACAAGACCCGTGAACTGGCCCCGGTGGAGTGCGACTATCGCGGCTATCACGTTGTCTCGGCACCGCCACCGAGCTCTGGCGGTGTCGTGATCTGCCAGATCATGAATATCCTCGAAGGCTATCCGATGAAGGATCTGGGCTTCCATTCGGCCCAGGGCATGCACTACCAGATCGAAGCGATGCGCCACGCCTACGTGGATCGCAACAGCTATCTGGGCGACCCGGATTTCGTGAAAAACCCGATTGAACACCTGCTGGACAAGAACTACGCGACCAAGCTGCGCAATGCGATCCAGCCGCAGAAGGCCGGCGTGTCGGCGGAACTCAAACCCGGTGTCGCACCTCATGAAGGCAGCAACACCACGCATTATTCGATCGTCGACAAATGGGGCAACGCGGTGTCTGTCACCTACACCCTCAACGACTGGTTCGGCGCGGGCGTGATGGCGAGCAAGACCGGGGTGATCCTCAACGATGAAATGGACGACTTCACCTCCAAGGTCGGCGTGCCGAACATGTACGGCCTGGTGCAGGGTGAGGCCAACGCCATTGCTCCGGGCAAGGCGCCGCTGTCCTCGATGAGCCCGACCATCGTGACCAAGGACGGCAAGGTGGTGATGGTGGTCGGTACACCGGGCGGCAGTCGCATCATTACCGCGACGTTGCTGACCATGCTCAACGTCATCGACTACGACATGGGCCTGCAGGAAGCGGTCGACGCGCCGCGTTTCCACCAGCAGTGGATGCCGGAGGAAACCAATCTCGAAGACTTCGCTGCCAGCCCTGACACGAAGAAGATTCTCGAGAGTTGGGGCCACAAATTCGCGGGCCCGCAGGACGCCAACCACATCGCTGCGATTCTGGTCGGCGCGCCGTCGCTGGGTGGCAAACCGGTGGGCAAGAACCGCTTCTACGGCGCCAACGATCCACGGCGCAACACCGGGTTGTCATTGGGTTACTGAGCAGAGTAAAAAGAGGGCGGGCACACGTCCGCCCCAGTCTCAAGGATCGATCAAGGAAGGCTCACCATGACCACCGCATTGCTGATCATCGATGTCCAGCGCGCCCTGTGCGCGGGCGAATACGAGTGCCACGACGCCAATCGGGTAATCGACACCATCAACGGCCTCAGCGCCCGCGCGCGCCAGTCGGGTGTGCCGGTGGTGTTGATCCAGCACAACGAAAAGGACAGCCCGTTCGCCCACGGCTCCGAAGGCTGGCAACTGGCTGAAGGCCTGAACACTGCACCTGGCGATCTGCGCGTCGACAAGACCGCCAACGACTCGTTCTACCAGACCAACCTGCAGAAACTGATCCCCCGGGAAGACTTCGACCGCCTGGTGATCTGTGGCATGCAAACCGATTACTGCGTCAACGCCACCGTGCGTCAGGCCCATCAACTGGGCTACGACGTGGAACTGGCGGCTGACGCCCATACGACGGTCGATAACGGCAACATGAGCGCCGAAGACATCATCGCCGAACACAACAAGGACTGGGCGCACCTGACCGGTTCCGTGGCGCGGATCGATGTGAAGCCGGCGGCTGAAATCAGATTCTGAGTCGTTCTTGCACAAGAGCCCGGTTGTCCGCCAGCAACCGGTGAAAAATCCAGAGCATCGATAGCCCGGGCCCGGCATACTGCCGCCGCCTCAGGAATGGAATCTGTCGATGCTCGCTTTCAATCTCCGTCACGCCTTGCTGCTGACGTCGCTCGTATTTGCTACTGCCTCCCACGCTGCCAGTTTCGACTGTGCTGGGGCTTCCAGCCCGGTTGAAAAAGCCGTTTGTGCGGATCCGAATATCTCAAGTCTTGATGAGAAGCTTGGGGTGCTTTGGCGGACAACGTTGGTGCAGGTGGCTGACCCGCAAGCGCTCAAGGCTGATCAAAGAGCATGGTTGAAGAACCGCAGCCTTTGTGGCGCTGAACCGGCGTGCTTGCATCGTGAATATCTGATGCGCCTGACTGAGCTGAAATATGCGACCAGAACGTTCTCATGGGATGCCACATGGCAGTTGATTCCTCACGGGGTGAACTCGGCATCCGAAGTGATTATCAAGCGTCAAGACGCCACACACATCCGCTTTGGGATTTCAGCACAGGAGGGCGCCAACTCTGGTGAATTGGAAGGTATTGCTGTGTTGAACGGTGGTGAAGCCCGTTTCGAAGAGGGTAGTTGCACGCTTGTTTTTCGAGCGATCAATGGTGTACTGGACGTCACACAGAATGGCGATGACGTTGATTGCGGTGCCGGTATGGGTGTCTTTTATTCAGGTCGTTATGTGGCGTCTGAAAAACCACTATCGATGAATTACAACCTGTTGAGCCTCGGACTTGCTCGTACGCAGCAAGAGGATCAGGCGATGCATAAACTGCTCAAGGGTGATTATCAGAAACTGGTGGACCGTACGAGTACGATGACCGTCGGCGACCCGGCGGTTGATGTGCCTGATGCAGAGGTCATCGAGATGTGGGTACGTGGGCTGGGCAATATGAACGCGGCCATTCTGATGCGTGCGGCCAGTAACCGTTTCTGGGTGCTGATGTTGGTGCCTGAAAAAGAGGGCCATACGCGAGCCCGTTACTACACCAATGTACCGGAATGGAAAAAGCGCCTGCCTGCTCAGTTCCAGGCATGGTACGAGCGGATGGAAGGCGACCGCACGCTTCCGCTGGATTTCATGCCCTGACGCTTCAGGTCGCAAACAGCACGTCACGGATTTCCTCCTTCCGTGGAGCCACGACCCCCTCCAGCACCAACCGCGTAATCGTCTGCGCCGCCACCGCATAATCCTCATCCTGCGGCACCTCCCGCCCGGTGATGCGCCCCATCTGCCAGCCAATGTTGGTGTAGGTGCGCGTCGCCGACCAGATAAACAGCATCAAATGTTCTGGATCGACCGGCGCCAGCAGCCCCCGGTCGATCCAGCTGCGCAGGCATTCGACATTGCGCCGGGCTTCGCCATACAGCAGATCGCGGCATTCTTCGGGCAACTGTCGGCCGCCAAGCAGCAACTCGCCGCTGAATACTTTGGCGATCGCCGGGTGCTCGCGGGCGATGCGGATGCGGGCGGCGACGTAGGCCCGCAGGCCAATCAGCGGGTCGTCACTTTCGCGCAGTACCGCCGAGGCTTCCAGCAGCGGTTCTACGAAGCCGAGCAGCACTTTGCCGTAGAGGTTTTCCTTGCTCTGGAAGTAGTAATAGAGATTGGCTTTGGGCACACCGGCGCGGGCGGCGATGTCGCGGGTCTGGGTCGCATCGAAACCGTTGGCGGCGAATTCTTCACTGGCGGCGGCCAGGATCAGTGGCTGGTTGCGTTCGCGGATGCTGCTCATGGACGGCATGGAGGGTCTGGCCATTCGGGTTCGCAATGTACAAAACTATATAGCGATTAAGCCAGCGAACTCGGTTCTCGGCGCTATGCTGGTTTCAATTTCAATTACATCAGGAAAAGGCCAATGACTTTCCAGGCCCAGCGCGCCACGACGATTCATCTCGACGCGGTAGCGAATCTGTTCGACGCCTATCGAGGCTTTTATGGTCAGCCGTCGAACCTTGAGCAATCGCGGGCCTTCATTGCCGAGCGCATGGCACTCAACGAGTCGAGCATTTTTCTGGTGCAGGACGATCACGGCGAAGCGCTCGGTTTCGTGCAGTTGTACCCGTCGTTTTCCTCGATTGACGCCCATCGCACCTGGCTGCTCAGCGACCTGTTCACCGCGCCGTTCGCCCGGGGCCGCGGGGTCGGCCGATTATTGATGAACACTGCCCGGGATTTCGCGCTGCAAACCGGCGCCAAAGGACTGGTGCTGGAAACCGCCACCGACAATTTCAGTGCCCAGGGTTTGTACCAGTCGCTCGGTTGGGTGCGTGATACAGGCTATTACACGTACACCCTCGATTTGCGCCAACGCTGAATCGGCGCGAACTTTTTCACGGTTTTGCCGAATCAGGTCTTTTCCCGGACGTAGACGATCACTAGAATCCGCCCCGGCGCTCCGCGATGGAGGCTCTTTGATATCATTTTAGGGAAGACATCATGCAATTCGGGAAAATCCTGGCGCTGGGTCTGGTGCTCGCGCTGGGCGGCTGTGCCAGTTTCACCCAGGACGAAGTGGCTCCGGTCACGCTGCCATCGATGGCCAGTTATGCCAACAAGCCAAACGTCTATGTCGATTTCGACTTTTATCAGGGCGAGCCGAAAAGTGCTTCCGCCGTGGAAATGCCACAAGCTCGGGACATGCTCAAACCGCAATTGCAAACCATCCTGAAGGATTCCGGTTTGTTCGGTCGTGTGACCTTCGACCAGTTCGAGAAGCAGCCAGGTGACTACAGCCTGCGTCTGAAAATGTACAACCATCCACCAAATGGCGGCCAACTGGTGCTGGCGTTCATCAGCGGTCTGAGCATGACGATCATTCCGGCCTACGCCACCGATCAGTACACCATGAGCCTGGAAACCCTCGATCAGCAAGGCCAGCCGCTGTCCACCGCCAGCAACCATGACGCGGTCGGCACCTGGATGGGCATCTGGTTCCTTCCGCTGGCGTTCAATACGCCGAAAGCGGCGGTGACCGACACGTTCACTCGGCAGGTCAATGCGTTGCTCAAGGAATGGGCCGACAGCAACCGTCCGAAGTATTCGGGCATCTGACTCACTCCAGCAGCAAAAAAAGAGCCGCAATCGCGGCTCTTTTTTTGACCTTACTTCAGGGCCTGAATGAACTGGGGATCGCTGTACAGATTCTTCAGCAAGTCCTGCAGCATCGGGTTGTAGGCGTTGGTCGCGTTGGGAATCGCGATAAAGCCGAAAAAGCTGCTGTTCCACTGATGGCTGACATCTTTGGTGGCGTCGTACACCACATCGTTGCCATTGCGCAGGGTGAAGCGTGCAGCGAGGGTGCCGTCACCGGTGCCCATGCCGGCGTTCAACTGGTTTTTCACGACCAGTACCTGCAGATGACGCGTCGCCTGCGGATCGAGCAGACCGGCCTTGCGCAGCTCTTCGGTGATCGCGTCCTGGATATGCGCCGGGATGCTGCCTGTCGGCGACTTGATCGGGTTGGCACGGACCATCAACGAGCCTTCGCCCGATTCAGCGGTGACCTGTGGATTGCTGATCGCGTGCAGCGGCGGGGTCTGCTTGAGCTTCTGAACATTGTCGAAGCTTGGCTCGTAACGGGCCATGGTCATGCCACAGCCTTGCAGGAGCAGAGCAAACAACGGGATCAACAACAGCGATTTTTTCACGGCAGTTCCTTGCGCGTAGAAGAGGGGGGCGAATTATGGGCATAGTGCCATCATTGGGCAACTCTGTTTGCCGTCCCTCATTCACGTTGCCGCAACAAGCCCTCGATCTGCGCCAATTCCCAGGTACTTAACAGACTGACAGGATCGGTGCCGAAGCGCTGCCGGGCGTCGAGCGTCCATTGGCGACCGTCCGGGCAAAGACAATCAGCGCAGTGATGCAGGCGCTGGCCGTCGAAGTCCAGCTGCAAGCGCCAGCCTTCAATGTCGACCGCAACCCGATCCGTTCCCGCGTCCATCACCTGCAAGCCACACACGCCCAGCGCGGCATCGCGCAATCGCTGGCACACTTCGCGGCTGGTCAATTCGGTCGGCATTCGGGGCTCCACTGGCAAAAACTGCGCGCCAGCATAGAGTGCATGCCGACGGTTGTCAGCGATGACTGGCCCGCGCCCGGGCATTTGCGTAACATCCGCAACCCTCTTTTTCCCGTGAATATCAGGGGCCGCGCCGGCGGCCGCTCTGTCAGGTAAGCCATGAAACCGATTCGTCTGCGCGCCGATGTCCTGGCCGGACTCACCACCTCGTTTGCCCTGTTGCCCGAATGCATTGCGTTTGCGCTGGTGGCTCATCTCAATCCACTGATGGGCCTGTACGGCGCCTTCATCATTTGCACGCTGACCGCGCTGTTCGGTGGCCGGCCGGGCATGGTGTCCGGGGCGGCCGGTTCAATGGCCGTAGTGATCGTCGCGCTGGTGGTCCAACACGGCGTGCAGTACCTGTTGGCGACGGTGTTGCTCGGCGGCCTGATCATGATGGCGTTCGGGCTGTTGCGGCTGGGCAAGCTGGTGCGCATGGTGCCGCACCCGGTGATGCTGGGGTTCGTCAACGGCCTGGCGATCATCATTGCGCTGGCGCAACTGGAGCATTTCAAGAGCGGTGAGCAATGGCTCAGTGGCACGCCGCTGTACCTGATGACCGGGCTGGTGCTGCTGACCATGGCCATCGTCTACATCCTGCCGCGCCTGACCCGTGCGGTGCCGCCGGCGCTGGTGGCAATCCTCGGCGTCGGGTTGCTGGTTTATCTGCTTGGTCTGCCAACCCGCACCCTTGGCGACATGGCGCACATCGCCGGCGGCCTGCCGACGTTTGCGCTGCCGGACATCCCGTGGACTCTCGACACCCTGCGCATCATTGCGCCCTACGCGATTCTGATGGCGCTGGTCGGTCTGCTGGAAACCCTGCTGACCCTCAACCTCACCGACGAAATCACTGAAACCCGTGGCTATCCGGATCGCGAATGCGTGGCGTTGGGCGCGGCAAACGTGGTCTCCGGTGCATTCGGCGGCATGGGCGGTTGCGCGATGATCGGCCAGACCGTGATCAACCTCAGTTCCGGCGGGCGCGGGCGCTTGTCCGGGGTGGTGGCCGGGGTGCTGATTCTGTTGTTCATTCTGTTTCTGTCGCCGTTGATCGAGCGGATTCCGCTGGCGGCGCTGGTGGGGGTGATGTTCGTGGTATCGCAGCAGACCTTTGCCTGGGCTTCGTTGCGGGTGCTGAACAAAGTGCCGCTCCACGATGTGTTGGTGATCATCGCGGTAACGATCATTACGGTGTTCACTGATTTGGCCACGGCTGTGCTGTGCGGGATCATCATCGCCGCGCTGAACTTTGCCTGGCAGCAAGCGCGCGAGCTGTACGCCGATGAACATCTGGAAGCGGACGGCAGCAAGCTCTATCGCCTGCACGGCACGCTGTTTTTTGCCTCGACCACGCCGTTTCTCAATCAGTTCGACCCGGCCACAGATCCGCAACGGGTGACGCTGGATTGTCGGCACCTGAGCTTTGTCGATTACTCGGCCATCGCCGCGCTGAAAACCCTGCGCGAACGCTACGCCAAGGCCGGCAAGCAGTTGCAGGTGTTTCACCTGTCCGAGCGCTGCAAGAAGTTGCTGAAACGCGCCGGGGTCGATCACGACTGAGATCGACCCCGGTCACTGGTCAGGCATCGATAGCAGGGAAGTCGATGTCGGTCAGCGCCGCGTTGTTCAGGTAGTTGGTGAGGGTTTGCACAGCGACGAGGGCGATCACTTCGATGATCTTCTTGTCGTCGATGCCGGCAGCGCGGGCGGCGGCAATCTGTTCATCGCTCAGATGACCACGGGTTTCGGTCAGTTGATGGGCGAGGGTGGCGAAGGCATTGAGCCGGCCATGACGCGCTTCGATGATGTCTTCTACTGCCAGCCCGGCCTTGCTGGCGAACAGGGTGTGTGCCGCCAGGCAATAGTCGCAACCGTTGACTTGCGAGGTGGCCAGGTACACCGCCTCTTTTTCCTTGGCGCTCAGGGACGTCTTGCCCAGCGTTGCCGAGATTTGCACGTAGGCATCCAGCGCGGCAGGTGCGACGGCCAGGGTCTTGAACAGGTTAGGCAGGAAGCCGATTTTTTTCTGCACGCCTTCAAGCACAGGGCGAGTGGCGTCGGTGGCGGTTTCGAGGCTGAGAGGGGCGATGCGGCTCATGGTGATTCTCCGAAAGTCCGGTGCGAAGTGCGCCGGGGATGGAGGTCATGTTATTGAGCGTGGCTGGTGCTTTGGATGCAAATCGTCGAGGATATGCGACAGATCGTCCAAACCTGTCCTTGCGAGAATCCGTCATGGATCGCCTTTCCACGTTGCTCAGTCATTTCGGCGTCAACGCCGGCACTTTTCACAGCGGCACGTTCTGCGGGGTGAGCGCCTACGGCGGCGATCAGGTCTGCGGGCATGTGCATTTGCTGCAGGCGGGAGAGCTGTTACTCAAGCCGGGCAATGATCCTCAAGTCTCGCTCAATGAACCGACCCTGATCTTCTTCCCTCGCCCCATGGCCCATCGCTTGTTCGCCAACGAAGCCATGGGCACGCAACTGGTGTGCGCATCGCTGACCTTCGACGGCGGCGCGGGCAATGCCCTGGCAGCAGCGCTGCCGGATTATCTGGTGCTGAAACTCGCTGACCTTCCGGAAATGGCCAGCACTTTGGAGTGGCTGTTCAAGGAAGCCTTCGACGGACACTGCGGGCGCGAAGCGGTGATGGACCGGTTGTTCGAATTGCTGGTGATTCTGCTGCTGCGCCACCTCATCAGCAGTCGCCACCAACAGCCGGGCATGATGGCGGGGCTGGCCGATCCGAAAATTTCCCGAGCCATGAATCTGATGCACGATCAACCGGCCAAGGCCTGGACCGTCGCCGAATTGGCAAACGCCGCCAATCTGTCTCGCGCCGGTTTCGCCGAACACTTCCGGAGGGTGGTGGGGCAGACGCCGGTGGATTATCTGGTGAACTGGCGGATCAGCCTCGCGCAGAAACGCTTGCGCGAGGGACGGCCGATTGCCCTGATCGCCGAAGAGGTCGGTTATGAAAGTCCCTCGGCGCTGGCCCGGGCGTTTCGGCGCAAGACCGGGCTCAGCCCGCGAGAATGGAAATCCGGCACGAGCTGAAGATTACTTGGCGAATTTCTTCGCCCCGGCCACGCACAGGATCACCCCCAGCGTGACCACCAGCATGCCCACGCTGACGTGTTCGTTGAGCAAGGTTGCGGCCAGTGCCAGGCCGAAAAACGGCTGGAGCAATTGCAACTGACCGACCGCCGCAATCCCGCCCTGAGCCAGGCCGCGATACCAGAACACGAAGCCGATCAGCATGCTGAACAGCGAAACATACGCCAGACACATCCACGCCGACAGGCTGATGCCGCTGAACGAGGCGGGCGCCAGCCACATACTCAGCACAACCATCACCGGCAACGACAACACCAGCGCCCAACAGATCACCTGCCAGCCGCCGAGGGTGCGTGACAGTTTGGCGCCTTCGGCGTAACCGAGGCCGCAGGCGAGAATCGCTGCCAGCATCAGCAGATCGCCGGTGGGCGAGGCGGTCAGGCCTTGCGAGATCGCGAAACCGACCACCAGCGAACTGCCCAGCACCGAAAAAATCCAGAACACCGGACGCGGCCGTTCACCGCCGCGCAACACACCAAAAATCGCCGTCGCCAGCGGCAGCAATCCTACAAACACAATCGAATGCGCCGACGTCACGTATTGCAGCGCCAGAGCCGTCAACAGCGGGAAACCCGCGACCACGCCCAGCGCCACGATCAACAACGAGAACCACTGATCCCGCGCCGGACGCCGTTCGCGAAACAGCCACAACAGGCTCAACGCCAGGGCGCCGGCGATGGTCGCGCGGATGACAGTGAGAAACACCGGGTCGAACTCCAGCACCGCCAGCCGCGTGGCGGGGAGCGAGCCGCTGAAGATCAGGACGCCGATGAAACCATTGATCCAGCCGCTGGTTTTTTCCAGGGCCGGGGTGCCGAGTTGGGTGGTTCGTTCCATGGATGTGGCGCTCGGAGGTGGGTTGCGTTGGATCGATCCTAGGGCTGAGAATCAGCACAATCAAAAAATTGTCATGGATACAAGCCGACATGCCGCGCTCCCGCTACAAGACCCTCGTCGACACCTATGCCGCCGACATCCGCGCTGGCCGCCTGTTGCCCGGTACGCGATTGCCGACCCACCGACAATTGGCGGCCAGTGAAGGGCTGGCGCTGGTCACGGCCTCGCGGGTGTACGCCGAGCTTGAGGCCATGGGCCTGGTCAGCGGCGAAGCCGGGCGTGGCACCTTTGTGCGGGAAACGTCGTTGTTGCCGGGGCAGGGCATCGACCAGAAAGACGTCGCGGTCGGCATGATCGATCTGAACTTCAACTACCCGTCATTGCCGGGGCAGGCCGAGCTGCTGCGCAGCGCGTTACGACAACTGGCGTTGTCCGGCGACCTTGAAGCGCTGCTGCGCTATCAGCCTCATGCCGGTCGCCAGCATGAACGGGCCTCGGTGGCGCGGCACCTGCAAACGCGGGGTTTGAGTGTCGAGGCCGAGCAGGTGCTGATCGTCAACGGCGCCCAGCAAGGATTGGCAGTCACGCTGATGGGTTTGCTCAAGCCCGGCGATGTGATTGCCGCCGACGCCTTGACCTACTCCGGATTCAAAGTGCTGGCCGAAGCGCTGCACCTGGAAGTGGTGGCGATTCCCGTGACTGAAAACGGGCCGGATCTGACAGCCCTCGACACACTCTGCCGTCAGCGCCCGGTGCGTGCCGTGTACAGCATGCCGACCCTGCACAACCCATTGGGTTGGGTGATGCCTTTGGCGCAACGTGAGGATTTGATCGCGATTGCCCGCCGGCATGATCTAACGATTCTTGAAGACGCGGCCTACGCCTTTCTGGTCGATAACCCACCGCCCCCGTTGGCGGTTCTGGCACCGGAACGCACGGTCTACGTTTCGGGCCTGTCGAAAAACATCGCCACCGGCCTGCGTGTCGGTTTCATCGCCGCGCCGGTCCAACGGGTGGCGGCACTGGAGCGGATCATCCGCGCCACCACCTGGAACACGCCCGGGGTAATGACTGCCATCGCCTGCAGCTGGCTCGACGACGGCACCGTGACCTTGCTCGAAGCACAAAAGCGCTGCGACGCTCAGGCCCGGCAAGTCCTGGCCGCCGAGATCCTCGAGGGCCTTCCGACCGTGGGCCATGCCTCATCGTATTTCCTCTGGCTGCCGTTGCCGGAAGATGTCCGGGCTGACCATATCGTGGTCGAGTTGATGCATGAACAGGTGTCGGTCACCACCGCCGAGCCCTTCACCGTGTCTGCCCATGTGCCCCATGCGATTCGGCTGGCGTTGGGCTCGGTGGACATGCTTGCCCTGCGTCAAGCCTTGCTCAAAGTCCGCCAGGTCGTGGGTGCCTACCTGTAGCGCAACTTGCCGCGCGCGATTACCCTTGGCGCCGCCGACGATCTGGAAATCCCTGATGAAAAACGCTGCATTAACGCTCGCTTTGATCCTCAACGCAGGCCTGCTCAGCACGCCAGCGCTGGCCGCTGGTGACGCTGAGGCCGGCGCCAAAATCTTCCCGCGCCTGTGCGGCGGCTGCCACCAGGTCGGCGAATCCGCTCGCCCGGGCTTCGGCCCGGAACTCAACGGCATTATCGGCCGCCCGGCGGGGACGTCGGCAAATTACGTGTATTCCGATGCGATGAAAAACTCAGGCCTGACTTGGGATCGTGCAACGCTGACCGCGTATCTGAAGGATCCGAAGGGCGTGGTGCCGGGGACGCGGATGATCTTTTGGGGGCTGAGTGACGAGGAGAAGATCGACAATCTGTTGGCATATCTGCAGACATTTTCTCAGCCATGAAGAGCCTGTGCGGGAGCTGAGCAAGGCCGAGCGGCCGTCGACGACTGCCCGGCTGACGACACGGCTTTTGACCCGGTTGAAGAGCGACACCTGA
The DNA here is from genome assembly GCF_046487845.1 of Pseudomonas sp. PHC1. Lineage (NCBI taxonomy): Bacteria > Pseudomonadati > Pseudomonadota > Gammaproteobacteria > Pseudomonadales > Pseudomonadaceae > Pseudomonas > Pseudomonas sp. PHC1. The sequence goes on along the minus strand of NZ_JBJXHJ010000006.1, from coordinate 6,710 downwards.
TTCAAGTGCAGGTCAGCCGTGCCCGCTCACCTCGGTGAGTGAAGTCTGGCAGGCCACGCGATTACGACCCGCCGCTTTCGCCTGATACAACTGCTGATCGGCGCGTTTGACCAGCGTTGTCGGCTGGTTGTCGGCAGGGTCGGCCAGGCCAACACCGATGCTGACGGTCACCGGGCCGACCGCTGGAAAGGTCGCCTCGGCGATCGCTGACCGAATCTTCTCGGCGACGATGTCGGGGGTATCGGGTTTGGCGATCTCCGGCAGCAGCACGGCAAATTCTTCGCCTCCGTAACGTGCGACGAAATCCGTGCTCCGGATGCTGATCTGGATCAGCTGCGCCAATTGCCGCAATACGTCGTCGCCGGCCGCATGACCGTGGGTGTCGTTGATGCGCTTGAAGTGATCGGCGTCAATCAGAAGCAGCGCAAACGGCCGCCCGGTACGACGGAACAGCAGGCTGTATTCGGTGAGTTTTTCGTCGAAGCGGCGGCGGTTGTAGACACCGGTCAAACCATCGTGAGTGGCCAGGTTCAGCAGCTCGGCGTTGGCCAGGGTCAGGGCCGCCGTGCGTTGGGCGACGGTGGCTTCGAGCGAAGCGTTGGTCTCTTGCAGCTCACGCTCCTTGGCGAGCAGCGACTGAGTCATGGCGTCGATGGACTGGCCGAGCTGGGCAATTTCATGCACGGGATGCTGAAGCGGGAAGTGCGCACCAGGCTGGTTGTTCTGGACTTTTTGGGCAGAGCGCGCAAGTAGCTCGATGGGCCGGCTCAGGTACAGCGCCAGGTAATACGCCACGAGGCCGAACGCCACGGCGGCGAAAACTCCCAGCAACAGCAATTTATAAAACAGCAGTCGCGCCGGTTGCAGCGCGGTGTCCAGTGGTTGACGCACGGCAATCGACCACGACAACGCGGTGCCTGTAGGCGTCGGCACAGCCACCTCACTGGTCAGGTACCCGTTGCCGACGACCCAGCCCGGGGACATTGGATCCCTGGTCGGCATTTGTTGGCCAACCAGCGCTTCCGGGTACAGCACCTTGCCGTCGTGATCGATGATCAGCGCTTCGATATCCGGCTCCGCCCCCTTGTGCGACATCGCTGCCGCCTCGACGATATGCGTGACCCAGCTCCAGTGCGCATGGGCGCCAAGCACACCGAGCACCTGACCATCGGCATTGCGGATGGGTGCGGCGAAGTCGATGAAGCGCAGCGGCTCGCCGTTGGGCTGGCCCGGCAACAGTTTCGCCAACAATACGGCTTCGTGCGGATCGCCGGTGTATTCACCGCGCAGACCGGCCTGGAACCATGGGCGCTGTTGCACGGCCTGACCGACCAGCAAGCCGTTGACTGCCTGATGCACACGCCCCTGAGTGTCGGTCACCCCCATCCACGCATACTCGCTGCGGGCCTCGGTGCGCAGCTGCATCGACTTCAGAATCGCCGGATTGTCCAGATCGCCTCGTTCCAGATGCGGCGCCCGGCTGAGCAGATAGACCTCCAGTTGCCGTTCGCGCAACTGCTCGCCCAGCAACGCCGCCGCCGACCGCGCGGTACTCAGCAGCGCATTGCCACTGGCGCGTTTCATTTGTTCGGTGGCGATATCGCCGACATAGAAGCCCACGCTCAACAGCGTCAGCAGAGACAAACCGGCAAACCAGAGGGTGAGGTGGCTGCGCAGGCTGGCTTTGAGCATGGAGAAATGCCTGTCTTTATTGGAGTGGCGCCATGGTATGCGACATCGCGGATGAGCTGCCAGCAAGGCGTTTCACGAAATCGGCCGAGATTGATACCAATGAGCCACTACGTTCGGTAAAGTGTGCGCCGCCCGAGAGACGGATCCCGGGCGTTTACCCATGGAGTCTTGCAGTGAAATACCTCAGCAAAGTCGTCGCCACCGCCCTGATCGGTGCGGTTCTGGCAGGTTGCACCGGCACCCCGATGAACACCAGACAATACGACAGCAGCCAATACACCGTGATTGGCCACAGCGAAGCCACCGCCACCGGTCTGCTGCTGTTCGGCGTGATCCCGATCCGCCAGAACAGCCGTTTTGTCCGCGCACAGGATGCCGCGATCAAAGCCAAGGGCGGCGACGCCATGATCAACACCCAGGTTCAGGAAAACTGGTTCTGGGCCTGGGTCCTGACCGGTTACACCACCAAGATCTCCGGTGACGTGGTCAAACTGAAAACCGTGCAATAAGCGCCGGTTGGACGTGAAAAAGCCCGGCTGATCAGGCCGGGCTTTTTGTTTGTGCAGCGGTAGAGCGTTTGATTCAGGCGATGCGGCGTTCGATCAGGCGATCCGAACCACCTTCAGCCACACGGCGTTCGATCAGACGATCCGAACCACCTTCGGCAACGCGGCGTTCGAGCAGGCGATCAGCGCCACCTTCAGCAACGCGGCGTTCGATCAGACGATCCGAACCACCTTCAGCCACGCGACGTTCGAGCAGGCGATCAGCGCCACCTTCAGCCACACGACGTTCGATCAAACGATCCGAACCACCCTCGGCCAAGCGACTTTCAATCAACCGGTCCGAACCGCCTTCGGCGATCAGGGTATGGGCGGGTTTGGCTGCAAAAGCGTTGACTGCAAGAACCGAGAAAGCGATGCCGAGAAGGATTTGGCGTTTCATGATCGTGTGCTCCAGGGGTGTTGTTGGTTGGTATGGAGCCGATGTTACGCCGCGGATTTTTTATGAGAACTTCATTGAACTGATGGTGACTATCGACGCCAGCAATGAATGCCAGAACCCTTGTTCTAGGGCGCCAGCGGCCGAATGCACAGCTCTCCGGTGGCGCGGGTCAGGGCCAGATCATGCAGCGTATCGCGGGTCAGACCACTGCGCGCCTTGGCCAGCCACGCCGGGCAGTTCGGGTCGTGGCGGTAGGGCGTGAAGTCGGCGTATTGCTGCAGCAGACGGGTTTGCAACTCATCCAGACGCGGGCGAATCTGCTTGCCCAGATCCGGGCGCGGCGTGTCCGGCGCGGCACCGGCCGCTTGCCATTGTGCGAGCAAACCGTACTGCACCAGTTTGTTGGCCTCCATCTGCGCGGCGATCAACTGCGCGACGTCTTCCGGGTCGAGCTTGCGTTCGGTGGCCAGCTTGCGGGCGTTGTCGATCACCTGCGCCTCACGAGGACTGTCCTGGATCGGCTTGCCGCTGTCCCATTTGGTCAGGGCGACGAGGTCGCCGATGTTCAGGCGTTCGTTCAACGTATTCACCAATCCTTGCACCCCCTCGGGCGAGGGGGCGGGAGCGGCGTAGGCAGTCGTCGCCAGAACAGTCAATAAGGTGCAACTCAGCAGAAATGGGGAACGGCGCATGGGAGGGATTCACTTCCTGTCGTGATAGGGGAGGCTGCGGACATTGATCAAGATGCAGATTGCGACGTTTTAATGCAAACCGGTGCGACCTGAACGGCATGGCATACCTTAGACTCTGTCATCAGCTCCCACCCGAGACGGATCCTCAATGCAAACCCCCGCCCATTCGCCCCTCTGGAAAACCTACCTGCTGTTCCTGGCCCCGATGGTGCTGTCGAACTTCCTGCAATCGATGTCGGGCACGGTCAACAGCATCTACATCGGCCAGATGCTCGGCACTCAGGCGCTGGCGGCGGTGTCGGGGATGTTTCCGATCATCTTTTTCTTCATCGCGCTGGTCATCGGCCTGGGCGCCGGGGCAGGGGTGTTGATCGGTCAGGCGTGGGGCGCGCGGGAATCGCACATGGTCAAGGCGATTGCCGGGGCGACGCTGTTGCTGGGGGTCTTGATCGGGCTGGTGGCGGCGGTGTTGGGCAGTGTTTTTGCGCGTCAGGCCTTGCAGGGTTTGGGCACGCCGGCGGATGTGCTGGACGATGCGGTGGCCTATGCCCGGGTGATGATGTGGACCTTGCCGTTTGTGCTGGTGTACGTGCTGTTCACTCAGTTGTTGCGCGGGGTGAGCGATACGCTGTCGCCGATGTTGGCGCTGCTGCTGTCGACCGTTGTCGGGCTGGCGCTGACTCCGGCGTTCATTCGCGGCTGGATCGGCTTGCCGCAACTGGGGATCCAGAGTGCGGCGGTTGCAGGTCTGGCCGGCACGCTGACGTCGATGGCGTGGCTGTCATGGAGCCTGATTCGCAAGGGCCATCCGCTGGCGCCGGATCGCGAGTTTTTCGCGGCGCTGCGACTGGACGGCGCGATTCTCGGCAAGGTGTTGCGCATCGGCTTGCCAACCGGGGTGCAGATGATCGTGTTGTCGCTGTCGGAGCTGGTGATTCTGGCGCTGGTCAACCAGCACGGCTCGCAGGCGACGGCGGCCTATGGGGCGGTGACGCAGATCGTCAATTACGTGCAGTTCCCGGCGCTGTCGATTGCGATCACCGCGTCGATCCTCGGCGCCCAGGCGATCGGTGCCGGGCGGCTGGAGCGCATGGGCCCGATCCTGCGCACCGGGCTGTGGATCAACGTGTGCCTGACCGGGGGCTTGATCCTGTCGGGTTACCTGTTGTCGCACTGGTTGCTGGGGCTGTTCCTGACCGAAGACTCGACCCGGGCGATGGCCGAGCACCTGTTGCACATCATGTTGTGGAGCCTGTTGATCTTCGGTTTCCAGGCGATCATTGGCGGCATCATGCGCGCCAGCGGCACGGTGCTGGTGCCGGTGGGCGTGGCGATCATCTGCGTGCTCGGGGTGCAGTTGCCGGCGGCCTACTGGCTGGACGGGCGGTTTGGTCTGCAGGGTGTGTGGATGGCGTTTCCGATTGCGTATCTGGGGATGCTGGTGCTGCAGACGCTGTATTACAAACGGGTCTGGCAGCATCAGAAGATTGAGCGGTTGGTGTGACGGACTGATCCAGGTGGGCGTTGGCGGGGCTGGCGCAAGTGACGGATGTTTGCTTAAGTCATTCGAGACCCATCGGGCGCCGGAGCATTGCATGTCGATTCGCTTATTGTTGGCCGCCGCGTGTAGCCTGATTGTTGCCCCTGCTGCGCATGCGGTGGAGTACACCCGGGTCAACACCACCGCCAGCCAGATCAGCTTCACTTACAACCAGATGGGCTCGCGGATGTACGGCACTTTCGGCAAGTTCGACGCAACGCTGGATTTCGACAGCGACAATCTCGCCAATGCCCGCACCACGCTGCACATCGACCTGACCAGCATCGACGCCGGCAGTGAAGACGCCAACACCGAGCTGGTGAAACCGGCGTGGTTCGACACCGAAAAATTCCCGGTGGCGGTATTCGAATCGACCCGCTTCAGCCCGGCCGGCGCCAACCGTTATCTGGTCGACGGCCATCTCACCCTCAAAGGCATCACCCGTGAGGTGCAGGTGCCGGTGCAACTCAAACCCGACAGCAGCATCGGTATTTTTGACGGCGAACTGGTGCTCAAGCGCGACCAGTTCGGGCTCGGTGCAGGGGAGTGGGCGGACACCGTGGTGTCCAAGGACATCGACATCAAGTTCAAGGTCGTTGCCCCCGCGCAGTGACCGGCCTCAATACGCTCGCCAATGCCCCGGCATCCAGCGCCATTGGTTGCCGGCCCAGCGGTAATGCCCGGCGACCCAGTGATAACCCGGCGCAGGCATGACCGGGACCACTTCGACGATCGGTGGTGGCCGATGCGGGCGAACCGGTTCGACGACGCAGCCCGACAGGGTGATTGCCATCAGCGTGGCAGCGAGCAGGTTTTTTGGGGAACGCAGAACGTTCATGACAACTCCTCAAGGCCTGCGTCTGGAAATGAACGCAGTTGAAAAATTGGACGCCAAATCGGCGAAAGATCCGTTCTCGGGCAGATGAAATTTTTGTCAGGCGTGCACAAGGTATGATGTCGCGGTTCGCCGCTCGCTCAACCCGCCCGGCAACTTGTGTTTTACCGTTGGAGTCCGCCCGCCATGCCCCGCATCACCCACTACAAAACCCCATGCTCCGAAGGCGTCAACAGCCAGATCCTGCAAATGGTGGTCGACTATCTCACCGACATCAGTGCCATCGGCCTCGGCCCGAGCAACCTGCTGTACAACGTCTATCAGTACGCGGTGGGCTATGAGGTGCATCTGTATCTGGAGGCGTTGAACGGCGAGAAGGGCACCGAGGTGGAACTGCTGGTGGCCACCGATGACGATGATCCGGAGCAGGTGATCGGCTTCCTGTTGTACCTGCCGGTGCAGGGTGATTGGGAGGCGTGCAACGTGGCCTATCTGGCGGTGCGCGAGGGCCATCGGCGTCAGGGCGTGGCCCGCTCGTTGATCGCGGACATGGTGGCGCGTTACCCCCATGCCGAGCTGACCTGCAGCGTCGGCAAGGTGCCGTATTTCGAGGCGCTGGGTTTTGAAGTGCTGGGCCAACTCGAAACGCAGGTGCTGATGAGCACCCGGCATTACCGCAGCAACGGGCTGCGCGGGTTTATCGACACAACGCCGATCTACCGCTCTCTGGAAGTGCAGCAGATCCACACCTACCTGCTGCAAAAGCACGGCAAGCGGGCGATGCTCGATGCCGAGAAACAGCGCGACCGGCATCTGGATCAGGTTACCCGCCGCACTGAAGAGTTTGTCCGCCAGCGCCTGACCGTTCACTGACCCGGGCAGCGGGCAAAAAGCCCTTGTTGCGCTTAGCGCAGCAAGGGCTTTTTTGTGGTTCTTCACGGAATCCCGGGAAACATAGAAACAAGAACGCCGATTTGGTTGATGATGTTCGTGCGAGCAAACACAT